>NZ_KB895828.1:0-25823 GCF_000374985.1 Micromonospora sp. CNB394
AGCCGGTGACGCTGATGTAGTGGCCGCCTTCGAAGGAGTGGGTGGTGCCGTCGGTGTCGGTGGCGGTGCCGGCGATGTTGGCGACCACGGCCCGGCCGGCGTCGACGGTCTTGATCACGTCGGCGCGCAGGGTGTCGGTCTGCTTGTCGTCGGCCTTGGGGGTGCTGATCTCGACCGACTTGTAGGCGTCCGTGGTGCCGGTCTGCTTGTTCAGCACGGGGGTGATGTCGTTGATGCTGTCGGTGCCGGCCTCGGTGGTGCCCATCTCGCGGGCCATGGCGTGCACGTCGATGTTCTTGCCCTGCACGGACAGGGCGTTGCGGGCGGCGGCGGGGCCGCAGAAGTAGAAGTTGGGCTGGGCCTCGTAGCGGACGTCCAGCTCGCGCTCACCGTGGTTCTTGCGGTCGGTCACCATCGCGGTGGTGCCGGTGGGGGCGGCGTGGGCGGCGATCGCGGGGCCGGCGATGCCACCGGCGGTGGCGGCGATACCGGCAGCGGTCAGAACGGTCTTACGCAGCAGAGTGGTAGCCATGATGGTGGCCTCCCTGAAGTGGGGGATGACGCGGCGGGGTGCCGCGCGAAAGGGGGAAAGTCTTGGGGGTGCCCGTCGAAACCGGGCTGGCGCGCGGGCGACCCTGGGGGGGTCTGCTCCGCGGCTCGGGGATGTAACGACGACCGGGCCGGGCCGATTCCCTGACCTGGCGATCCGCTCCCGGGTGCCGGGGCGGGCCGGTGTCCGGCGCTCGACCCGGTTCCTCGGCGGTCAGCCATGTACAACGCCCCGCGCCCGCCACCGATTCCACGCTGACGATGGCACCGACCACAACCCCGACCATCTCAGCGAACCGGACACCGCCCACCAAACCCACCAGCCGGGGAGGGGATCCGCGAGATCACAGGCCCCAGCAACAAGATCCACCCCGGCCGCGCGCGATCTGCAAGATCGCGGAGGAAGGCGGGGCCGGGGCCGGGACGGGGGCGGAGGGCGGGGGGCGGGGACGACGGGTCACCCGTCCTCGCGTGGCGACACAACCCACACCGAACCACCCGCGGAACCCTCCCAGGAGGGGGGATGATGCTTCCGCCCATCGGGACCAGCGCCGTCGGTGGAACATCATGGGTGCCAAAAGCGGGCGGAGACACCCATGATGTTCCACTCGGGCCTGCCAGCGAGCCGGACAACGGGCGCGAGCAGGCAACGGGCCAGGAGCCGAGACCAGGTCAGGGACGCGGTGCGGCGTCGGTGGTGGTGGAACCGTCAAGCGCGGCCAGGATCGCCTCGGCCGTCCGCCGGCCCACCCCGGGCACCTCGGTGATCTCCTCCACGGAGGCGGACGACAGCCGCTTCAGCGAGCCGAAGTGCCGCAACAGCGCCTTGCGGCGTACGTCGCCGAGACCGGGGACGTTGTCCAGCGCGGATTCGGTCATCCGCTTCGAGCGCCGCTGGCGGTGGAACGTGATGGCGAACCGGTGGGCCTCGTCGCGGACGCGTTGCAGCAGGTAGAGCGCCTCGGAGGTGCGTGGCAGGATCACCGGGAACTCGTCGTCGGGCAGCCAGACCTCCTCCAGCCGCTTCGCCAGCCCGCACAGCGCCACGTCGTCGATGCCCAGCTCGGCGAGCGCGCTTGCGGCGGCGGCGACCTGGGGCGGGCCGCCGTCGACCACGACGAGCTGCGGCGGGTACGCGAACTTGCGCGGCCGCCCGGTGGTCGGGTCGATGCCGGGCCGGTCGGGGTCGGAGGCGGTCTCCTCACCCAGCTCACCGGTCTCGGCGCGGGCGTCGAGGTAGCGGGCGAAGCGCCGCCGCAGCACCTCGGACATCGCCGACAGGTCGTCGGTGGCGCCACGAACGATGAACCGGCGGTATTCGCCCTTGCGCGGCAGCCCGTCCTCGAACACGACCATGCTGGCGACCACGTCGGTGCCCTGGATCTGGGACACGTCGAAACACTCGATGCGCAGCGGCGAGGTGTCCATGCCGAGCGCGTCGGCGATCTCGTCGAGCGCCTGGCTGCGGGTGGTCAGGTCACCGGCCCGCTTGAGCTTGTGCCGGGCCAGCGCGTCCCTGGCGTTGCGCTCGACGGTCTCCAGCAGCGACCGCTTGTCGCCGCGCTGCGGCACCCGCAGCGACACCCGGCTGCCCCGGCGGGCGGAGAGCCAGTCGGCGAGCGCCTCGGCGTCGCCCGGCAGCTCGGGCACGAGCAGCTCGCGGGGCACGTCGGCCTCGCCCTGCTCGCCGCCGTACACCTGGGTGCAGAAGTGGTGCACGAGGTCGCCGGTGGTCAGTTCCTCGGTCTTCTCCACCACCCAGCCGCGCTGGCCGCGCACCCGGCCGCCGCGGACGTGGAAGACCTGGACGGCGGCTTCGAGCGGGTCGTCGGCGAAGGCGACCACGTCGGCGTCGGTGCCGTCGCCGAGCACCACCGTCTGCTTCTCCATGGCCCGGCGCAGCGCCGCGACGTCGTCGCGCAGCCGGGCGGCCCGCTCGAACTCCAGCTGCTCGCTGGCGTCGAGCATCTCCTTCTCCAGTCGCCGGACCATGGTGTCGGTGCGGCCGGCCATGAAGTCGCAGAAGCCGTCGACGATCTCCCGGTGCTGGTCGGCGCTGACGCTGCCCACGCACGGGGCCGAGCACTTGCCGATGTAGCCCAGCAGGCAGGGCCGGCCGACCTGGCCGGCGCGCTTGAACACCCCGGACGAGCAGGTCCGCGCGGGGAAGACCCGCAGCAGCAGGTCGAGCGTCTCGCGGATCGCCCAGGCGTGGGAGTACGGCCCGAAGTAACGCACGCCCTTGCGCTTCACCCCGCGCATCACCTGCAACCGGGGGTATTCCTCGTCGAGCGTGACCGCGAGGTAGGGGTACGACTTGTCGTCGCGGTAGCGGACGTTGAACCGCGGGTCGTACTGCTTGATCCAGGTGTATTCCTGCTGGAGCGCCTCGACCTCGGTGGCCACGGTGATCCAGTCGACCGACTCGGCGGTGAACACCATCTGCCGGGTGCGCTGGTGCAGGCCGACCGGGTCGGCGAAGTAGGAGTTGAGCCGGCTGCGCAGGTTGCGCGCCTTGCCGACGTAGATCACCCGGCCGGTGCCGTCGCGGAAGCGGTAGACCCCTGGCGACTCCGGGATGGTGCCGGGCGCGGGACGGTAGGTCGAGGGGTCAGCCACGGCGTCAAGCCTAGTCCGCACCCCTGACACCCGGCCGTAGCCGCGTCCCCGCCGACCACCGGCCGGCGGGGACGCGGAACGGGTCAGGCCAGCTTGATCTGGTCGCCGTCGACAGTGATCTCCTTCGCCGCGAGCGGCTTGGTGGCTGGGCCACCCTTCACCGAGCCGTCGACGATCGAGAACCGGCTGTTGTGGCAGGTGCAGTTGATCGTGCCGCCGTCGACGTTCGACACCGGGCAGCGTTGGTGCGTGCAGATCGGGTCGAACGCCTTGAACTGGCCGGCCTCCGGCTGGGTGATCACCACGCCCTGGCTGGCGAAGACGGCACCGCCGCCGACCGGGATGTCCGAGGTGCGCGCCAGCGCGCTGCCGCCCTCCCGGTCACCGCCGCCGGCGTCGCCGGTCGCGGTCGCGCCGGGCGGGCCGCCGCTGGTCGGGGCCAGCCCGGGGGCCGCGTCGTCGTCGCTGCCGCAGCCCGCGAGCACCACGGCCGCGCCGATCGCTCCGGCTCCGGCGAGCAGGGTACGGCGGCTCTGGGTGACCGGTCGGGTCAGCGCCTGATCATCACTCATGTCCGGCCTCTCTCTCGGCTTACTGCGGATACACGCACCAGCGTGGCGCACGGTTCATACTGGCGCGTCACAGACCGGGCACCGGCGGCCCGGCCCGCGAAAACGCGTACCGGATGAGTCAGCGCGCCCCGGCGGGGACCTTGCGCGGCCGCGACTTGGCGCTGCCGTTGGCCTTGGCCGCCCGGGTGGTGGCCGCCTTGGCGCCCTTGGCCTCGCCGTCGAGCTTGAGGATCGGCCGCAGGAACTGCCCGGTGTGGCTCTCCGGCACCTCGGCGACCTCCTCCGGCGTGCCGGTGGCGAGCACGGTGCCGCCCCGGTGACCGCCCTCGGGGCCCATGTCGATGAGCCAGTCGGCCGTCTTGATCACATCGAGGTTGTGCTCGATGGTGATGACCGTGTTGCCCTTGTCGACAAGGCCCTCCAGCACCATCAGCAGCTTGCGGATGTCCTCGAAGTGCAGGCCGGTCGTGGGCTCGTCGAGCACGTAGACGGTGCGGCCGGTGGAGCGCTTCTGGAGTTCGGAGGCGAGCTTGACGCGCTGCGCCTCGCCGCCGGACAGCGTCGGCGCGGGCTGGCCGAGGCGGACGTAGCCGAGGCCGACGTCGACGAGCGTCCGGAGGTGCCGGTGGATGGCCGGGATGGCGGAGAAGAACTCGGCCGCCTCCTCGATCGGCATGTCCAGCACCTCGGCGACCGTCCTGCCCTTGTAGTGCACCTCGAGGGTCTCGCGGTTGTAGCGCGCGCCCTTGCACACCTCGCAGGGGACGTAGACGTCCGGCAGGAAGTTCATCTCGATCTTGATGGTGCCGTCGCCGGAGCACGCCTCGCAGCGCCCGCCCTTGACGTTGAACGAGAACCGGCCCGGGCCGTACCCCCGGACCTTGGCCTCGGTGGTCTCGGCGAACAGCTTGCGGATGTGGTCCCAGACGCCGGTGTACGTGGCGGGGTTGGAGCGCGGCGTCCGCCCGATCGGCGACTGGTCCACGCCGACGACCTTGTCCACGTTCTCCAGGCCGGTGATCCGGGTGTGCCGGCCGGGCACCAGCCGGGCGCCGTTGATCTGGTTGGCCAGCACGGTGTAGAGGATGTCGTTGACGAGCGTCGACTTGCCCGAGCCGCTGACGCCGGTGACCGCGATGAGCTGGCCCAGCGGGAAGCTCACGGTGAGGTTGCGCAGGTTGTGCTCGCGCGCGCCGTGCACCACCAGCTCCCGGCCCGGCGTCTGCGGCCGGCGGGTGGCCGGCGTCGGGATGGCCTTGCGCCCGGCCAGGTACGCCCCGGTGACCGACTCGGTGTTGTCGAGCAGCGCCGGCACCGACCCGCTGTGCACGATCTTGCCGCCGTGCTCGCCCGCGCCCGGGCCGATGTCGACGATCCAGTCCGCCACCCGGATGGTGTCCTCGTCGTGCTCGACCACGATCAGCGTGTTGCCCAGGCCGCGCAGCCGCAGCAGCGTCTCGATGAGCCGGTGGTTGTCGCGCTGGTGCAGGCCGATCGACGGCTCGTCGAGCACGTAGAGCACGCCCACCAGGCCGGAGCCGATCTGGGTGGCCAGCCGGATGCGCTGGGCCTCACCGCCGGAGAGCGTGCCGGCCGGCCGGTCCAGCGAGAGGTAGTCCAGGCCGACGTCGAGCAGGAACTTCAGCCGGGCGTTGATCTCCTTGAGCACCCGCTCGGCGATCATCTTCTGCCGGTCGGTCAGCTCGATGCCGGCGAGCAGGTCGGCCGCCTCGCCGACGGAGAGGTTGCAGACCTCGGCGATGCTCTTGCCGGCCAGCGTGACCGCGAGCACCTCCGGCTTGAGCCGGGCGCCGCCGCAGGCCGCGCAGGGCACGTCCCGCATGTAGCCCTCGTACTTCTCCCGGGACCACTCCGACTCGGTGTCGGTGTGCCGGCGCTCGATCCACTGCACCACGCCCTCGAACCCGGTGTAGTAGGAGCGCTCGCGACCGTACTTGTTGCGGTAGCGCACGTGCACCTGGTCGTCGGAGCCGTGCAGGATCGTCTTCTGCGCCCGCGACGGCAGCGCCCGCCACGGCGTGTCGATGTCGAAGTGCTCGGCCTCGCCGAGCGCCTCCAGCAGCCGCAGGAAGTATTCGAGGTTGTGGCCGGTGGCCCAGGGCTGGATCGCGCCCTCGCGCAGTGTGCGCTCCGGGTCGGGGATGACCAGCTCCGGGTCCACCTCCTTCTTGGTGCCCAGGCCGGTGCACTCCGGGCAGGCGCCGTAGGGGGCGTTGAAGGAGAAGACCCGGGGTTCCAGGTCCTCGATGGCGAGGGGGTGGTCGTTCGGGCAGGCCAGGTGCTCGGAGTAGCGGCGCTCCCGGGCCGGGTCGTCCTCCGCCAGGTCGACGAAGTCGAGCAGCACCAGGCCGCCGGACAGGCCGAGCGCGGCCTCGACCGAGTCGGTCAGCCGCTGCTTCGCGCTCGGCTTGACGCTGAGCCGGTCGATCACCACCTCGATGGTGTGCTTCTCCTGCTTCTTGAGCTTCGGCGGCTCGGTCAGCGGGTGCACCACGCCGTCGACCCGGGCGCGGGCGTAGCCCTTGGCCTGGAGTTCGGCGAACAGGTCGACGTACTCGCCCTTGCGGCCACGCACCACCGGCGCGAGCACCATGAACCGGGTGCCCCCGGCCATGGCCAGGACGCGGTCGACGATCTGCTGCGGGCTCTGCTTGGAGATCCGCTCACCGCAGATCGGGCAGTGCGGCTCGCCGATGCGGGCGAACAACAGGCGGAGGTAGTCGTAGACCTCGGTGATCGTGCCGACGGTGGAGCGCGGGTTGCGGGAGGTGGACTTCTGGTCGATGGAGACGGCGGGACTGAGGCCCTCGATGAAGTCGACGTCGGGCTTGTCCATCTGGCCGAGGAACTGCCGGGCGTACGACGACAGCGACTCGACGTACCGACGCTGGCCCTCGGCGAAGATGGTGTCGAACGCCAGGCTCGACTTGCCCGAACCGGAGAGCCCGGTGAAGACGATCAGGGCGTCCCGGGGCAGGTCGAGACTGACGTCACGCAGGTTGTGCTCGCGCGCGCCACGGATGATCAGTCGGTCGGCCACGGTGCGTGTGCTCCCGGAAGAAGAATATGAGGCGGATCTGTGCACCAGACGCCGGGTCTGGGTGTTTTTCACAGGTTGTCGGGCGCAGAAAAGACGCCTCGGCAACTCTAGCCCCGACGTGTGACAACTTCCGTCGCGCGAGCGTTCCCCCAGCTCAGGCCGGTCGGGCGCGAACCACCTGAGCCGGCCCGGGTCGGCTCAGAATGCCCCGGGAGCGGGCGGGGTCGCCGGACGCCCGGTGCGTCGCCGGACGCCACGCCGCCCACCCCGCCGTTCGGTCGCCAGCCGGGCCGCCCGGCGACCGCTCTCGTGCTCGATCTCCCGCTGCAACCGGCGCCAGCTCTCCCAGCGGCGGACCGGCAGGGCACCCTCGTCCAGCGCGGCCCGCACCGCGCAGCCCGGCTCGGCGTCGTGGGCGCAGTCGCCGTACCGGCACCCGGCGGCCAGCTCGGTGATGTCGGCGAACGCCCGGTCCAGGCCCGCCGCGCCGTCGAGCAGGCCGACCGCCCGTACGCCCGGGGTGTCCAGCACCGCTCCCCCACCCGGCAGCGGCACCAGCGACCGCCAGGTGGTGGTGTGCCGGCCCTTGCCGTCGACGCGGCGGATCGCCTGGGTGCGCATCACGTCCGCCCCGGCCAGCGCGTTCACCAGACTCGACTTGCCGGCGCCGGAGGGGCCGAGCAGGCCGAGCGTACGGCCCGGTGCGACGTGCCGGCGCAGCGGCGCCAGGCCGGTGCCCCGCTCGGCGCTGACCGGCAGCACCGGCACCCCCGGCGCGATGTCGGCCAGCTGCCGGGCCACCGCCGCCGGGTCGGCGGCCAGATCGGCCTTGGTGAGCACGACGAGCGGCTCCGCCCCGGATTCGTGCACCAGGGAGAGCAGCCGTTCGATCCGGGCGGCGTCCGGTTCCGGGTGCACCGGCTCGACCACCGCGGCGGCGTCGAGGTTGGCGGCCAGCACCTGGCCGCCGGAGTCCTTGCCGGCGGTGCGCCGCACCAGCGCGGTACGCCGCGGCAGCACCGCCTCCACCGTGACCGGGCCGTCCGGCCAGGTGCACAGCAGCACCCAGTCACCCGCGCAGGGCAGCGCCGTCAGGTCGCGGGCGGCGGCGGACAGCACGCCGCCGCCGAGGCTGGCCCGCACCGGCCCCTGCGGGCACAACACGGTGCAGACGCCCCGGTCCACCCGGGCGACCCGCCCGTGCCGGTGGCCGGCGCGCCGGTCGAGATGGGCCGCCCAGCCGGCGTCCCAGCCGAGGGCGGTCAGATCGAGAGTCATGGTGTCCTCATCGGTGTCGAGGGGAGGTACGGGTGAACACACGCGCTGCGACCGGCATGCGCACCACCTCCCCTCCGACTCCCGGTGCCGCGTTCACGACGACGTGGCGCCCGGCGCCCGCGGCGATGCCGTCGGCCCCGACGGTAGGTGGCACGCAGACGCGCCGAAAGCGATTTCCCCCCGGGCACGGCCCGGTCCGGCCCGCTAGGGTCGACGCGTGAGAACGCGATGACCGCCGACCCCCTGCTGCTGACCGGCGCGCTGGCCGAGGCGAACGACCGGCTGCTGCGTACCGTGTCCGGCCTGACCGCCGCGGACGTCTCGGCGGCCTCGCTGCTGCCGGGCTGGACCCGTGCGCACGTGCTCACCCACCTGGCCCGCAACGCCGACGGGTTCGTCAACCTGCTCACCTCGGCGCGCACCGGCGAGGAGATCCCGATGTACGCCTCGGCGCAGGCCCGCGCCGACGACATCGACGCCGGTGCCGGGCGCGGCCCGGCCGACCTGCTGGACGACGTGCGCCGCAGCGGCCAGCGCTTCGACGCGGCGGTCGCGGCGATGCCGGTGGACGCCTGGGGCGCCACGGTGCAGACCCGGCGCGGCCCGTGGCCGGCGGCGATGCTGGTCTGGGGCCGGCTGCGCGAGGTCGAGGTGCACCACGTCGACCTGGCGGCCGGCTACCGCCCGGCGGACTGGCCGGAGGCGTTCGCGCAGCGGCTGCTGCACGAGGTGGTGACCGGGCTGGCCGGCAATCCGGCCGCGCCGGCCACGGTGCTGCGTTTCGACGGCGCGGCGTCCGAACTCGTCGTGGGTGACCCGGAGGGGGCGCCCACGGTCACCGGCCCCGCGCCGGAACTCGCCGCCTGGCTGACCGGCCGGGGCGCGGGCGAGCTGCTCACCGTCGAACCCGACGGCCCTCTGCCGAATCCACCGGAATGGATCTGAACACCGTTATGACCTACACCGGAGACGTCACGCCCGGCGGTCCGCCGGCCGTGCGCGAGCTCGACCGGCTCACCGTCACCAAGCTGTCGGTGGGCCCGATGGACAACAACGCCTACCTGCTGCGCTGCCACGCCACCGGCGAGCAGGTGCTGATCGACGCCGCGAACGAAGCGCCGCGCCTGCTGGAGCTGGTCGGCGACGGCGGGCTGGCCGCCGTGGTGACCACGCACCAGCACATGGACCACTGGGTCGCGCTGGAGGAGGTGGTGGCCAAGACCGGGGCGCGCGCGCTGGTGCACGCCGACGACGCCGAAGGGCTGCCCATCTCCGCCGAGCGGCTCGGCGACGGCGACACGGTGCCGGTCGGTGACTGCGCGCTGGAGGTCATCCACCTGCGCGGGCACACGCCGGGCTCGATCGCGCTGCTCTACCGCGACCCGGCCGGCACCCCGCACCTGTTCACCGGCGACTCGCTCTTCCCCGGCGGGGTCGGCAACACCGACCAGGACCCGGAGCGCTTCGGCCGGCTCGTCGACGACGTCGAGGCCAAGCTCTTCGACCGGTTGCCGGACGACACCTGGTTCTATCCGGGTCACGGCAAGGACAGCACCATCGGCGCCGAGCGGCCCGCGTTGCCGCAGTGGCGCGCCCGCGGCTGGTGAGCACGCCCGGCCCGGCCTCCCCGTGACGGCCGGGCCGGGCGCTCAGCCGGTGACCGCCCGCAGCCGGCGGCGGGTGGCGAGCAGCACCGGGCCGGCCAGCAGCAACCCGACCGCCATGGTCAGCACCGTGGGGTCGAGCGCCCCGGGCAGCAGGCCGGTCAGCGCCCGCGCGGCCAGCCCCAGCGCCACGTAGAGCCCGGCCCACGCGGTGGCCCCGGCCGCCGCGCAGACCAGGAACCGCCGGTACGACATCCGCAGCCCGCCCGCGGCCAGCGGCAGCAGCGCGTTGAACACCGGCAGGAACGGCGCCACCAGCACGATCCGTCCGCCGCCACTGTGCAACAGCGTCTCGGCGGCGGCCCAGCGCGACTCGCCGATCCAGCCGCCCACCCGGCTGTCCCGCAGCCGACCGCCCCAGCGCCGGCCCGCGAAGAAGCTCAGCGACCAGCCGGCCAGGCAGCCCGCGACCACCGCCGCGACGGTGAACGCCCCGCCGGCCGGAGGACCCGCGCCGACCGCGGCCAGGACCGCGGCGTCGCCGGGCACCAGCACCCCGATCAGGGGTACGGCGTCGGCGAGCATGACCACGCCGAGCAGCCCCATCAGCAAGGTGGTGGGCAGCTCACCGGCGGCCACGAGTTCGTTCATGAGCTGCACGCTATGCGCCACCGGCACCCCGGCGCATCGGGCATGATCCCCCAGTGGCCCCCGACACCCGGCCGGGGCGACCCCTAGGGTCAGCCGGTCACCGGGGCCGGAGCACCTGCACCCGGCGTACCGGGGAGTCGACCGAGGGTTCCGTGGTCGGCACCGGATAGCTCGCCACCAGTTCCAGCCCGTCCGGCGGCAGGTGACCCCGGTCCGGGTCGCCGACCAGCACCTGCACGCCGTGTGCGGCGCACCGACGCAGGTAGGGCAGGACCCGGGCGGCCAGGCCGGCGTCGTAGAGCGCGTCCCCGGCCACCAGCAGGTCGGCGCCCGCCACCCCGTCGAGCAGGTCGGCGCCGTCGACGGTCACCCGGACCCGGTTGGCCCGGGCGTTGACGGTGACCGCCGCCACCGCGTACGGGTCGATGTCGTTGGCGACCACCTGATCGGCCCCGGCCAGCGCGGCGGCGATGGCTACCAGCCCCGATCCGGCACCCAGGTCGAGCACCCGCCGCCCGGCGGCCAGCTCGGGGTGGTCCAGCAGGTGCCGGGCGAGCGCCTGGCCGCCGGCCCAGACCGACGCCCAGTACGGCGGCGGCAGCGACCGCCCGGCGGCGGCCTCCATCCGGGCCCACCACAGGATGGCGTCCTCGGCCAGGTGCAGGCGCACCTCCGGCACGAACGGCGCACCGATCAGGCGCAGACCGTCCGGGCCCCCGCCGGGCGCCGCGATCTCCTGCTCCAGGTCGGCCAGAGCCGTCTGCCTGCTCATCGGGGCAAGCATGCCGTGCCCGGCCCGACAGCGGGGTCTTTTTCCGGTCGCGCACGTATTCACTGGCGCGCCGCGCGCTTCCGGCAGCGGATTCCGGTCCGGACGGTTACTGTCGTGGTGGTACAGGGCGATCACCGGACGTGGAGCCGGTGCTCGCTCGCATTGAACAGGGAGAGACGCATGGCAACCGGCACGGTCAAGTGGTTCAACTCGGAAAAGGGCTTCGGCTTCATCGAGCAGGACGGCGGAGGCCCGGACGTGTTCGTCCACTACTCGGCCATCCAGAGCAGTGGCTACCGCGAGCTGAACGAGGGCCAGAAGGTCGAGTTCGAGGTGACCCAGGGTCAGAAGGGCCCGCAGGCGGACAACGTTCGTCCGATGTAACGCGTGCCGGTGGCGGCGGTCGGGCTCCGACCGCCGCCGCAGTGCATCATCAGGACGGCGCGGTCGGCAGGAGACTCACCAGCACCCGGCCGAGCACCAGCCAGCCGGTGCGCGCGCCGGGACCGGCGAGCGGGATCAGCAGCGCGGGCGGGCCGGTGGGCCGTACACCTTGAGCACGTCCATGAGCCGGCGGCGCAGAGGGTGGGCGAGCGCGGCGAGGACCCGCGAGTCGGTGACCTGCCGGACGGAGGGTCGTTCCATACGGCGAGCCTGACATCGGCAAGAGCTGTTGCGAAACAGTTCTTGCCGATAGACCGGACCGGGGCGCCGCGACCAGGGCGGTCGCGGCGCCGGACGGTCAGGCGGTCAGGCGGTCAGCCTGCGGGACAGTTCGTCGGCCACGTCCCGGGCGATCTGCTGCGGGATGGCCTCGGCGATCTTCTCCGCCGGCAGGCCGGCCAGCACCCCGGAGACGATCTCCTCCTCGTCGGCGAAGTCCTTGCCGGACAGCTCGTTCACCTGCGCCACCAGCGCCGGCCAGGCGCTCAGCATCGCCAGCATCTGCTGCAACGGCGAGTTCGCCATGGGCGGGCCGACCAGCCCGCTGGTGCCGACCGGCGAGATGAGCCAGTTGCGCAGGTTCTGCAGGTCGGCCAGGACGTTGCCGACGGTACGGCTACTCGAGCCGGTGTCGTTGATGAGCTTGTCGGTCTGTTCCATGTCATCCTCCGGTTTCACGACGGCGATCATCCCGATCGCGGTGAGGTAGCGGCGGAACAGCGGGGTCTGGTCCCGCCCCGCCTTTGTGGAGTCGCGGAAGAAGCTGAAGTGGGTGTGGAAGAGGTGGCTGCTGTCGCCGCTGGTCCGCCGGCCCAGCCGGTCCCAGCGGCGCACCGTCCGCCCGTCCGGGGAGTAGATGATCTCCCGGATGTCCCGGGTGTCGGCCGCGTTCGCCGCGCACTGGGCCACCATCCAGGTGGAGAAGGTCCGCAGGTTGTGCGTGCCTCCACCGGAACGGACGGAGAACATGCCGACGTCCAGCGCTGACGCGTACAGCGTGAGCCCGGACCGGTCCCGGCTGGACTCCACCACCGAGTAGTCGTTCCTGACGACCCGGTCGGAGCCGCAGTGGTAGCCGCCGCGGTGGTTGACGTCGCCGACGATGCCCACCTCCGCCGGCTCCAGGTCGGCGGCGCGTACGGCGTTCTTGTCCACGTTGAGGTAGGTGAGTAACAGGTTCCGGACGGCCAGCAGGTTCGCCGGGGCCGACGTCATGGCAGATCCCCCTTCCGATCGATGACCGGCGAGGGCACGACAATCACACCGCGTGATGACATGCGATCCGCAGACGCGCCCCGCCGGATAACTGCACGGCACCGGGCACTTGCTCCGAGCTTAACCGCGGTTAGGCATAAGTGCCCAGCTCAGAGGCGCTTTTTTTCCTATCAGCCCGCTGTGGACGGTGCCGGCACCAGCGGCAGCACCAGCACCGAGGGGTGCTCACGATCGTGGAGGATTTCTCGCCATCCAGCACGGAGGGTCACAGCGGTGCCGAGCGGCTCGCCGGTGCCCGGGTTACGCGCGTAGCGGGGGTGGGCGCCACCGGAGACCTGCACCCGCAGCCGGTGCCCGGGCGCGAAGCGGTACGCCGTCGGCCAGAGCGTCACCGGCACGGTGACCACTCCGGACGGATCACGCGGGAACCGTCCGGGCTCGACGCGGACCAAGCCGTCGCAGACGTTCCAGGAACGGCCGCGCCGGTCCACGTCGCACAGACGCACGAACACGTCCAGGTACGACAGTTCGCTGCGCAGGTGGATCTCGGCGCGTACCGGCCCGGCCACCTCGACCGGGTCGCGTAACGGCTCACCGGTGTAGGTGAGGACGTCCGGGCGGGCCTCGACCGGCCGGTTGTCCACCGCCCCGGCCCGCTGGGCCACCAGCAGCGGACCACCGAGTGACGGGGTGGGGTCGGCCGGGTCGTACCAGATCCGGTCCGGTTCGCCGTGCTCCTGCGGTTGCGGGGACAGCCCGCCGCCGGATCGCAGGTGCCACCGGGCGGGCGTGGCCGGTGGCGGCCACTCCGGCAGGTCACGCCAGCCGCCGCCGACGCCGCCGACGTGCACCCGCACCGGCGCGCGTCGCGGCCCGGGCCGCCCGGCCAGGTGGGTGTCCAGCCAGTCCAGGCCCTCCCGCAGCGAGGCCAGGAGCAGCCCCGGGCTGCCGTGCGTCCACGGCCCGACGACCAGGCGGGTACGCGCCCCGGCGGCCCGCAGGCGGGCGTAGTCGTCGAGCTGGGCCGGCAGGAAGATGTCCTGCCAGCCGCTGACCATGGCGACCGGCGCGCGGACCTCGGCGATCCGGTCGCCGAAGACCCGGGTGCGCCAGTAGCCCGCGTCGGGGGTGTGGTGGTGCAGCCACTCCTGGAAGAACGGCACCGTCACGCCGGTGGCGACCCGGTCCGCCTCGGCCAGCGGCAGGTGCGCCAGGGCGCGGGCGAGCCGGGGCTGGCCGCGCTTGAGCTCCCACTGCCGGGCCAGCCAGGGCACGGTCTGCGCCTGGAGCAGCTCGGCCCAGGTGAGCACCGTGTCCAGTGCGAACGACTCCCCCGCGTACGTGGAGTCGCGGGTGGCCGACGCGGTCACCACGGCGACCATCGCGCGCAGTTCCTCGCCCGCCTCGGCGGCGAGCGCCCACTGCACGAAGCCCTGGTAGCTGGCGCCGAACATGCCGAACGCGCCGGTCCACCAGGGCTGGCGGCGCAGCCAGTCCAGCGTGTCCAGGCCGTCGTCACGCTCGTGCACGAGCGGCGCGAACTCGCCGCCGGAGCCGAACGTGCCGCGGCAGGACTGGATCACCACGTGGAAGCCCCGCTCGGCGATCAGGCGGCCCAGCAGCCGGATCGGCCCGCCCCGCCCGTACGGGGTGCGGATCAGCACGCACGGCGCGGCGGGCAGGCCGGGCGCGTAGTGGTCGGTGCGCAGCGTCACCCCGTCGCGTACCCGGACCGGGATGTCCCGGGTGACGGTGACCCGCCCGGTGCGGGCGGCGGGCAGGCGCAGCGCCGCGGTCGCGGCCCGGGTGACCAGCCGCACGATCAGTCGTCCGGGCCGGAGGCGGCGCCACGGCGGGGCGCGGCGCGGATCTCGTCCCGGTGGCTCCGCATGGAGTGCACCATCTCGGCCATGAACCGGTGCACCACTGCGAGTTCGTCGTCGCTGAAGCGGTCCATCACCTCGTCGGTGCGGCGGCCCAGCGGCCCGAAGAAGCTCTGTGCCAGTGTGGCGCCGCGGTCGGCGTAGTGCAGGAGGATCTTGCGACGGTCGGCGGTGTCCCGGTCCCTCCGGATGTGGCCGCCACGCTCCAGCCGGTCGACGAGCGCTGTCACCGAGCCGGAGGAGAGGTTGAGCGCCTCACCGAGCCGCCCGGGGGTGATCGGGTCGCCCACCAGCTCGGCCTCCATCACCGCGATCAGGGCGTGCAGGTCGGTGGCGTTGAGCCCGTGCAGCCCGGCGAACGCGTGCCCGATGTGCTGCGCGTCGACCGAGTAACGACGCAGGTCGTTCGTGATGTCGGCGACCAGGCGAGCACGTGGGTCGTCGCGCCGCCGGTACATCCTGTGCGCCGCCACGCTAGCCGCCACCCCCTGTCGAACAGTTCCGGTTGCAGCATAGAACCACCCCGGATAATCTCGCTCATCAAGATACTCGTCAAAAGAGAATCCCCCGCGACCAATATGTGAGGGCATCAGATGTCTCTGTTCACCCGCGTCGTCCGGGGCCGGCTGGCCGCCTGGCTCACGCTGGCCGCCGCACTCGTCGTCGGCGTGGTCGCCTTCGGGCTGCCGAAGCCGGACAATCCGGAGCCCGTCTCCGACACGGGCCTGTCCGTCCAGTGGCAGTCGACCCAGGTCGAGCGGCTCCAGGAGCAGTTGCCCTCCAAGGACGCCCAGACCGCCCTGGTGGTGGTCAGCCGCGCCGACCGGGCCCCGCTCAGCGGCACGGACCGCGACACGCTCGACGGCGTCTCCGGCGAACTCGGCTCGCTCGCCGTGGGCGGCAGGGTATCCCCCGCCCAGGTCTCCCCCGACGGCACCGTGGCGCTGGTCGCGGTGCCGCTGTCCACCGAGGGCGGGCCGTCGGCGGTGGTCGACGAGGTGGAGAAGCTCCGCGAGGCGGTCGGTGACCTGCCCGGCGAGCTGAGGGTCGAGGTCACCGGCGGGCCCGCGTTCACCGCCGACCTGGGCAAGGTGTTCCAGGGTGCGGACACCACGCTGCTGCTGGTCACCGCCGCCGTGGTGGCGGTGCTGCTGCTCGTCACCTACCGCAGCCCGTTCCTGTGGTTGGTGCCGCTGCTGGTGGTGGGCGCCACCGAGCAGATCACGCTGCGCGTGGTGGAGTCCCTCGTCCCCGCCTTCGGCATCTACCTGCCCAGCGGGCAGGTGACGGGCATCGCCAGCGTGCTGGTGTTCGGCGCCGCCACCAACTACGCGCTGCTGCTCATCGCCCGCTACCGGGAGGAGCTGCGCCGCGAGGAGGACCGCTTCGCCGCCATGCGCTCGGCGCTGCGCCGCACCGCCGAGCCGATCCTGGCCAGCGGCAGCACCGTCGTCCTCGGTGTACTCACGCTGCTGCTGTCCGAGCAGGAGACCAACCGGGCGCTCGCCCTGGCCTGCGCCACCGGTGTGATCCTCGCCATGCTCTCCGCGCTGTTCGTGCTCCCCGCCGCGCTGCTGCTGTTCGGCCGGGGCCTGTTCTGGCCGTTCGTCCCCCGCGTCGGCAGCGCCGCCCGTGAGGGCCGCATCTGGGGCCGCCTCGGCGAGCTGGTCGTCCGCCGGCCGCTGCCGGTCGCCGCGCTGGCCGTCCTGCTGCTCGCCGGCCTCGCGCTCGGCGGCCTGGGCATCCGTACCGGGCTGTCCGAGACCGAGCAGTTCAGTGAGAAGCCCGAGGCGGTCGCCGGGGCGGAGACGCTCGCCCGGGCGTTCCCGGCCGGCAGCACCCAGCCGGTCGCGGTGCTCACCAACCCGCAGGCCGCCCAGGCGGTCCTCGCCGCGGCGAGCGGCGTCGACGGGGTCGCCTCCGCGCGGCCCGGCACCGCCGCCGACCGGGTCGCCCAGATCGACGTGGTGCTCACCGCCGAGCCGGGCAGCGCCGCGTCCGACCGGGCCGTGGTGGCGCTGCGTGAGGCCGTGTCCGCCGTACCGGACTCGTCGCCGCCCGCCGTGGAGGGCGCGGACGCCCCCGACGGCGCCCTGGTCGGTGGTTC
The DNA here is from genome assembly GCF_000374985.1 of Micromonospora sp. CNB394. Classification (NCBI taxonomy): domain Bacteria; kingdom Bacillati; phylum Actinomycetota; class Actinomycetes; order Micromonosporales; family Micromonosporaceae; genus Micromonospora; species Micromonospora sp. CNB394. The sequence continues at coordinate 16,756 of NZ_KB895828.1, forward strand.
GGTCGCCGCCACCTACGACTCGAGCGAGGCGAACACCAAGGATCTCCAGCTGATCCTGCCGCTCATCCTGCTGCTGGTCGGCGCGGTGCTGGTGCTGCTGCTGCGCGGCATCCTGGCGCCGCTGCTGCTGGTGCTGACGGTGATCGCGTCGTTCTTCGCCAGCCTCGGCGCGGCCTGGCTGCTCTTCGACCACGTGCTGGACTTCCCGGCGCTGGACAGCGGGGTGCTGCTGCTCGCGTTCGTGTTCCTGGTCGCGCTCGGCGTCGACTACAACATCTTCCTGGTCACCCGGGCCCGGGAGGACGCCCGGCGCACCGGCACCCGCGACGGCATGCTGTCGGCGCTGCGGGTCACCGGCGGTGTGATCACCAGCGCCGGCATCCTGCTGGCGGCGGTGTTCGCGGTGCTCGGCGTGCTGCCGCTGATCACGCTCACCCAGATCGGCATCATCGTCTGCATCGGCGTGCTGCTGGACACGCTGCTGGTCCGTACCGTCCTGGTGCCGTCACTGGCGTTCCTGCTCGGCGACCGGTTCTGGTGGCCCGGTCGGATCGCCCGGGACGCCGACGCGCCCCGTGAGGCGCCGGCCGAGCCGGTCCCCGCGCGGGACTGACCTGGGACAGACGGGGCGGGGGCCGGCGCGTACGCCGGCCCCCGTTCCGTCGTCCGGTCGCTCAGAAGCTCAGGCACTCGCACCCGGTCATCAACGCCCGCACGTTGCGCACGTACTGCGGGTTGGGGACGGTCAGCGGCTGACCCTCCCGCGCCACCGCGCCGTGCCCGTAGTTGTAGGCCGCGATCACGGCGTTGAGCAGGCAGGAGTTCAGCTCCGCGGTGCACAGTGAGGCGTCGAGCCGGTAGTCGGACTCGAAGTACATGTCGCCGATGTACTTGGTCAGCCAGGCCAGGTAGGTGCCGCCCAGGTAGGCGTTGTCCCGGTAGGCGTCGATGTCGTACGACTGGCCGAACCGCTGGTTCATCCACTCCGCGGTGGCCGGCATGACCTGCATCAGCCCGACCCCGCCGTCACAGGCGATGATGTTGGACTGCCACCCGCTCTCCTGCCAGGCGGTGGCCTTCAGCAGCGCCGACGGGATGCGGATGTCCGGCGCCGAGGTCGGCCAGTAGGTACGCGCCGCAGCGTCGGCGAGCGCCGCCTTCACCTGGCTCTGGCTGGCCTTGGTGCCCCGGTAGCTCGGCTTGCAGCCCTCGTCCGCCGGTTTCGGCGGCGCCGGCGGCACCTGGGTCTCGGTCGGCGGCTGCGGCCGGGCCAACGGCGCCGTGGACGTCCGGGTCGGCTTGGCCTGCGGCTTCGGTTTCGCCGACGCGCTCGGGCTGGGCCGCCCGCCCATCGCCGCCACCGCCGGCGGCTCCTCGTTCGGCGCGTCGGCCGGCGCCTCAGGTGGCTGGTCCACCGGGGCCGCCGTGGGCAGTTCCACAGCCACCTCGCGGACCGGCTGCTCCTGCTCGCCGCACGCCGTGAGCGTGGCCGCCGCGAGCAGCGCCACCACCGTCACGGCCCACCGGGCGCGTCCTCGCCGCATCGAACCTCCCCGTTGTCCCCGTCGGCGCACCCTAACAAGGATCGACGGGCTCGGGGGGTACCCGCGACGCGGAGCGGCGGCCCCGCGGCCGGGGAGGCGACTCCGGGACCGTGCCGGGGCCCGGCCGCTCGTCCGGTTCCGCCAGGCGGTCCCGGGTCGCCCACGCCACCACGAACACGGTGGTCCACGCGAGGCCCAGCAGCACCGCCGTGATGGTGCCGCTGGCCGTGCTGAAACCCAGGTAGAGCCGCGCCCCGGTGACCGTCACCACCGCCGCCGACGCGACCGTCCAGACCGCCGCGCCCACCGGCCAGCGGGCGCCCCGCGACAGCAGCCAGGCGAGCGTGCCGAAGCTCGCGGTCACCAGCGCGTTCTGTGTCGGGAACAGGTCACCGGGGCGGTCCGGGCCACCCGGGCCGGTCAGCTCCGCGACGACGACGAGCAACACCAGCGGCACGGCCGCGCCGACCGTACCCAGCACCCCGAGCGGGTCGGCCCGCCACGCCCGCCCCCGCCGCGTCACCACCGCGGCCACCACCGCCACCGCGGCGATCAGCACCCAGCCGCGCAGCACCGACACCGCGAGCAACGCCGTGTCGACCACCCCTGGGGTACGCCGGGCGGCGAACCAGTCGGCGACCAGCCCGTCGAGGACACCCAACCCGCTGTGCGCGACGACCGCCTCCAGCAGGGCCGCCACCGCGAGCCCGGCGACGAACAGCAGCGCCAGCCCCAGCGCCAGGTTGACCAGCAGGGTCCAGGCCGGGCCGACGCGCATGGCGACCAGGAAGAACAGCACGCCGTACCGGGCCCGCAGCCAGCGCAGCGGCGGCAGCGCGGCGGCCCGTGCGGCAAGCGCGCGCACCGGGTCCGGGTTGCGCCCCAGCCAGCGGCCGGCGAGCACCACGGCGAGCAGGCACAGCAGCAGGGCCAGCACCGCCCCGGTGGCCCGGCCGAGCAGCTTCGACACCCGCTCGTACGACTCGCCGGCCAGGTAGCCGGCCAGCACCGAGGCGCCGACCCAGCTCGCCACCCCGGCCAGGTTCCACGGCGCGAACCGCCGGTACGGCATCCCCGCCGACCCGGCCAGCCGGGGCGCCAGCGTGCGGGCGAACGCGATCCAGCGGGCCGCGAGCACGCCCCGGCCGCCGAGGCGCTCCAGCAGCGAGTCGGCCCGCCGCCACCGGTGCGCGCCGATCCGGGCGCCGACGCCCGAGGCACGCAGCCGGGGGCCGTACCGGCGGCCCGCCCGCCACGCGAGTGTGTCTCCGATCACGGCTGCGGCGGTCATGGCCACCAGCACGGGCGCGAGGCGCAGCGTCCCCGCGTACGCTAGGAAGCCGACCAGAAGCAGGGTCGCCTCGCCGGGCATCAGCAGCCCGACGATCACCGCGGTCTCCGCCGCGACGATCGCCGCGGCGGCCAGGTAGATCAGCAGGGGCGGCAGCTCCTGCAGCCAGCTCAGCAGGTCAGGCATCGGACACCCCGCACGGGTGTCAGCATGCCAGTCGCTGGAACGGTCGGCACAGCACTTTCGACGCAGATCCGGGCGATCTCGGGGTGACCCCGAGGCGTGCCCGGCAACCGCAGACAGGAGTATGGAGGGTATGCAGCTACGCACCGACCTCCGCAACGTCGCCATCATCGCCCACGTCGACCACGGCAAGACGACCCTGGTCGACGCCATGTTGCGGCAGGCCGGCGCCTACGGCGCCCGTGGTGAGACCACCGAGCGGGTCATGGACTCGATGGACCTCGAGCGCGAGAAGGGCATCACCATCCTCGCCAAGAACACCGGCGTGCGGTACCTGCCGGCGGACGGCTCGGAACCGGTCACCATCAACATCATCGACACCCCCGGTCACGCCGACTTCGGCGGCGAGGTCGAGCGCGGCCTGACCATGGTCGACGGTGTGGTGCTGCTGGTCGACGCCAGCGAGGGCCCGCTCCCGCAGACCCGGTTCGTGCTCCGCAAGGCGCTGCGCGCCCGGCTGCCGATCATCCTGGTGATCAACAAGGTGGACCGCCCGGACGCCCGGATCAAGGAGGTCGTGGACGACACCTACGAGCTGTTCCTCGACCTGGACGCCGACGAGGAGCAGATCGACTTCCCGATCGTCTACGCCTGCGCCCGCGACGGCATCGCCTCGCTGACCCAGCCCGCCGACGGCGCGGTACCGGACGACAGCAGCAACCTGGAGCCGCTGTTCCGGACGCTGCTGGACACCATCCCCGCGCCCGCGTACGACGAGGAGGCGCCGCTCCAGGCGCACGTCACCAACCTCGACGCGTCGCCGTTCCTGGGCCGGCTCGCGCTGTGCCGGGTCCGCCAGGGCACCATCAGCAAGGGCCAGACCGTGGCCTGGTGCCGCACCGACGGCAGCACCCAGCGGGTACGCATCTCCGAGCTGCTGATGACCGAGGGCCTGGAGCGCAAGCCCGCCGAGTCGGCCGGGCCGGGCGACATCATCGCCGTCGCCGGCATCCCGGAGATCATGATCGGTGAGACGCTCGCCGACGCCGAGAACCCGGTGCCGCTGCCGCTGATCACCGTGGACGAGCCGGCCATCTCGATGACCATCGGCACCAACACCTCGCCGCTGGTCGGCCGGGTCAAGGGCGCCAAGGTCACCGCGCGGATGGTCAAGGACCGGCTCGACAAGGAGCTGATCGGCAACGTCTCGCTGCGGGTGCTGCCCACCGAGCGGCCGGACGCCTGGGAGGTGCAGGGCCGCGGTGAGCTGGCCCTGGCGATCCTGGTCGAGCAGATGCGCCGCGAGTCCTACGAGCTGACCGTCGGCAAGCCGCAGGTCGTCACCAAGGAGATCGACGGCAAGACCTGCGAGCCGGTCGAGCGGCTGACCATCGACGCCCCGGAGGAATACCTCGGCGCCATCACCCAGCTCCTGGCCACCCGCAAGGGCCGGATGGAGCAGCTGGTCAACCACGGCACCGGCTGGATCCGGATGGAGTGGCTGGTCCCGGCGCGCGGCCTGATCGGCTTCCGGACCGAGTTCCTCACCGAGACCCGCGGCACCGGCATCCTGCACCACGTCTTCGAGTCGTACGAGCCGTGGTTCGGCGAGCTGCGCACCCGCAACAACGGGTCGCTGGTCGCCGACCGGGCCGGTTCGGTCACCGCGTTCGCGATGACCAACCTCCAGGAGCGTGGCCAGCTCTTCGTCGAGCCGGGCACCGAGGTGTACGAGGGCATGATCGTCGGGGAGAACTCCCGCTCCGACGACATGGACGTCAACATCACCAAGGAGAAGAAGCTCACCAACATGCGCTCGTCGACCGCTGACGAGACCGAGAAGCTGATCCCGCCGCGCAAGCTGTCCCTGGAGCAGGCCCTGGAGTTCTGCCGCGAGGACGAGTGCGTCGAGGTCACCCCGGCCGCGGTGCGCATCCGCAAGGTGGTGCTGGACCAGACCCAGCGCGGCCGGATGGCCGCCCGCCGCAAGCACGCCGGCTGACCCAGCCGCTCACCAGCCACCCGGAGCCCGGTCCACCCTTCGGCGGACCGGGCTCCGGCCTTCCCCCACCCCACCCCCGGTCGCCGATCACCGGTCGATCATGAGGTTCGCGGCAGTCCTGGAGATCGATTCGGCGAACGCGCCCACGAAACACGGGTGCACCCCGACGTGCACCAGCCGGCCGCCGGTTGCCAGCACCCGCGCCGCCTCGGTGATCGCCGCCGGATAGTCCGGCATGTCGGTGTGCGCGAGCACGTACACCACCGCCGGTACGGCGCCGGTGGCCAGGGGCAGCGGGGTTCCGTCGGCGCGGGCCACCGGCAGCCGGGCGCGGGCGTGGCGTAGCTGCCCCCGGACAGGTCCACCCCCAGCGGCGTCCACCCGAGACGCCGCAGCTCGGCCGCGTGCGCCCCGGTGCCGCAGCACAGGTCCACGCACCGGCCCGGGCCGTCACCCAGCAGGTCGGCCAGCACGGAGCGGACCCGGTCCATGTAGACCGACGAGGTCTCGCTGGCGTACTCCTCGTACCAGTCGGCGATGTCGTCGTACAACGGGGTCGTCATCTCCGCACGCTAGCCCCGCACCCGTGGTCGCCGCTGCCCCGCGTACGCCCCGAAGATCGGCTACGGTGCGGTCATGACCTGGGAGGACCTCGACGCGCACCTGGACAAGGTGCCCGGCACCGTCTCCGCGTACGTGGGCCGCCCCGGCGCGCGGCAGGCGTGGACGCGGCGGGCCGACGCCACCCACTACGCGGCGAGCACCATGAAGCTCGCCGTGCTGGTGGCGCTGTTCCGCGCCGCCGAGGCCGGTCGGCTCGGCCTGGACGCGCCGGTGCCGGTGCGCAACTCGTTCGACTCCGCGCTGCCGGGCGCGCCCCGGTTCGCCAACGACCGCGACTACGACAACGACGAGGCGGTCTGGGACCGCGTCGGCGGCGAGGTGCCGTTGCGCTGGCTCGCCGAACGGATGATCATCCGGTCCAGCAACCTCGCCACGAACATCTGCATCGGCCAGGTGGGGCTGCCCGCCGTGGCGCAGGCGTGGGCGCTCGCCGGGGCGCGGCACAGCGTCACCGGCCGCGGCATCGAGGACTTCGCCGCCCGTGACTCCGGCATCGACAACCTGGTCACCGCCGCCGACCTGGCCGCCCTGCTCGGTGAGCTGGCGCTCGGCGCGACCCGGCCCGGCCCGCTCGCCTCGCCGGCCGGCTGCGCCGCCATGCTCGACGTGCTCGTCGCCCAGGAACACCGTGAGGACCTGGCCGCCGGGCTGCCCGACGGCACCCGGATCGCGCACAAGAACGGCTGGGTACGCGGCGTACGCCACGGCGCGGGCGTGGTGTTCCCGGACGACGCGCCGCCGTACACGATCGTCGTCTGCACCACCACCGACCTGGCCGACGGCGGCGCGGACGGCGACGAGGTCTCCGACGACGCCTGCCGGCTGATCGCGCACGTCTCCGAGCGGGTCTGGGCCGCGCGGCACGACCTGACCGGCTGACCCGGTCACTCCAGCAGCCGCTCGCGCAGCGCTTCGCGGTGCGCGTCGGTCACCCCCAGACCGTCGCGCAGGTACGCGTCGAACGAGCCGTGCGCGCGGCGCACCTCGTCGTAGGCGGCGTCCAGGTATTCCGGGCGCACCTCCAGCAGCGGCCGGGCCACCGCCGGGTCCAGGTCCGGCCGGCGCTGGATCATCGCGGACAGCAGCACCTCGCGCAGGCTCTCGGTCAGCTCGTTGTGCACCAGGTAGTCGGCGCGGATCGCCTCCTCCTGCACCCCCAGCGCGGTCAGCAGCACCACCGACAGCCAGCCGGTGCGGTCCTTGCCGGCCGAGCAGTGGAACAGCAGCGGCAGGTTCGGCCCGTCCGCGGCCAGCCGCACCGCCGCGCCGAAACCGGCCCGCGCCGACTCCCCGGTGACGAACCAGCGGTAGATCGCCGTCATCGCCCCCGGCATGCCCTCGCGGGCCAGTGCCGCGTACGCGTCCAGGTCGTGGCCCTGCAACACCGCCGAGACGTACGTGAACACCGGGTGGGCCGCGTCGTAGACCGGCAGGTGCACCGTGCGGGGTTCCCCCACCAACCGGTCCGGCGGGGCCACCGCCTGCTCGTGGACGTCGCGCAGGTCCACCACGCAGGCCGGGCCGAGCTTGCCCAGCACCGGCAGGTCCTCGTCGGTGAGACGGCCCAGCGCGGGCGTGCGGATGAGCCGCCCCGCCCGTACCCGCCGCCCGTCGGTCGTCGGCAGTCCACCCAGGTCACGCGCGTTCGGCGCGCCCACCAGCTCCCATTCCCGCCCGGCCATCGGCCCTCCCCTGCTCGCCGCCAGTTGGCTATAGGGTGCCCCACATGACGATCGCCGCGGTACGCACCCACCGGCTCTCGGCCCCCTTACACACCCCGTTCGTCAGCGCGCTGCGCCGCACCACCACCGTGGACACGCTGGTCGTGGAGGTGATCGACGGTGACGGGCGCCCGGGTTTCGGGGAGGCACCGCAGGTCTGGCAGGTTACCGGCGCGTCGGTGGCGGGCGCGGAGGCGTGCGTACGCGAACTGCTCGCGCCGCTGCTGATCGGGCGCGACGCCGACGACCTCCAGGCCGCCTGTGCCCTGGTGCGCCGCGCCGTGGTGGGCAACGAGTCGGCGAAGGCGGCGGTCGACGTGGCGCTGCACGACCTGGCGGCGCGGCGGCTCGGCGTACCCCTGGTGCGTCTGCTCGGCGGCACGGCGCTGCGCGTGCCGACCGACGTCACGCTGGCCGCCGGCGACGCGGTGGACCTGGCCGCGACGGCGGCGCGGCGCGGCGGCGAGGGGTTCACCGTGCTCAAGCTCAAGGTCGGCACCGATGCCCGCGGCGACCTGGACCGGGTCCGCTCGGTGCGGGCCGCGGTCGGCCCGGACGTGCGGATCCGGCTGGACGCCAACCAGGGCTGGACGCCCCGGGAGGCGGTGCGGGTCATCCGCGCGATCGAGGACGCGGGGCTCGACGTGGAGCTGGTCGAGCAGCCGGTGCACCGCCGCGACCTGGACGGGCTGGCCTGGGTCAGCAACCGGGTGGACCTGCCGATCCTGGCCGACGAGTCCGTCTTCGACGTGCGCGACCTGGTCGAGGTGATCCGGCGGCGGGCCGCCGACATGGTCAACGTGAAGCTGGCCAAGTGCGGCGGCCTGCAGCCGGCGCGCACGCTGCTCGACCTGGCCGCCGCGCACGGCATGGGCACCATCGTCGGCTCGATGATGGAGGGCCCGGTGGGGGTCGGCGCCGCCGCCAGCCTGGTCGCCGCCTACGGCACCACGGCCGTGTCGGATCTCGACGCCGCCTGGTGGCTGGCCTGGTCGCCGGTCGCCGGGGGCATCCGGTACGAGGGCGCGAGCGTGCTGCTGCCGGACGCGCCGGGCCTGGGCGTCACCGGACTGCGTGAAGCTAAAATTCAGACACGTGCTTGAGCATTGTCAGAATTTTTCATATCGTCGCCCCGACGACCACCGCAGAGAGGGGTACGCGTGGCGCCTCTGCCCGGCCACCGGGCCGTCGTACGGGTACCGGTGGCGACCCTCTGGACCGCGCCCGAGGCGGTACGCCCGATCGACTGCCCCGCCCTCGCCGGCTCCCCCGACGTCGCCGCCTGGATCGCCGGCATGGACCGCGACCAGCTCGTCGGTGACTGCGTCCTGACCCAGCTGCTGCTCGGCGAGCCGGTGCGCGTCACCGAGACCCGCCCGGACGGCTGGGTGCGGGTGGTGGCACTGGGCCAGCCCGCGGCGAAGCTCGGCGCCGACGGTTATCCGGGCTGGCTGCGCGCCGCCCACCTGGCCGACGCCGACCCGTCCTCCCCGGTTCCGGCCGACGTCGCCTCAGCCGGCTCCGCTCCGTCCGGCACCGCTCCGGCCGGGCCGGTCGGTACCGGCCCATCCGGTCCTGGTCCGTCCGGTTCGAGCCCGTCCGGTACCGGTCCGTCCGGTACCGGTCCGTCCGATACCGGTCCGTCCGATACCGGTCCGTCCGATACCGGTCCGTCCGATACCGGTCCGTCCGATACCGGTCCG
>NZ_KB895828.1:25923-293068 GCF_000374985.1 Micromonospora sp. CNB394
CCGGTCCGTCCGATACCGGTCCGTCCGATACCGGTCCGTCCGATACCGGTCCGTCCGATACCGGTCCGTCCGATACCGGTCCGGCCGGCTCCGGTTCGGCAGCCGCCGACGGCCCGCTGACCGTCGACGTCGCCCGCACCGCGTTGCGCGCCGGGCCGGACGGCGACGCCACGCTCACCGGCGTGGTCCTCGGCACCCGGCTCACGCCGACCGGGCCTGCGGTGGACGGCAGGCGTCCGGTCCGCGTACCCGGGCGGGCCGACCCGCTCTGGGCGACGGAGGACGACCTGGTGCCGCTGCCCGCCGAGCGCCCCGAGGCCGAGAACGTGCTCGCGGTCGCCGAGCGGCTGCGCGATCTGGTCTACGTCTGGGGCGGCATGTCCACCGACGGCATCGACTGCTCCGGGCTGGTGCACCTGGCCTGGCGGCGGTACGGGGTCACGCTTCCGCGCGACGCCGACGACCAGGCGGCGGCGACGTCGCGGGTGCCACTGGACGCCGAACGCCCCGGCGACCTCTACTTCTTCGCCCGGCCCGGCCGGCACATCCACCACGTCGGGATCGTGTCGGCGGAGCCGCGCGGCGGCCGACGCCGGATGCTGCACGCCTGCTACCTGACCCGCCGCGTGGTCGAGGAGGAACTGCCGGCCGACCGGACCGCCACCCTCGTCGGCGCCCGTCGCGTCTGACCCCGGACGCGCCGAGGGGCGCCCCGGGAATGGGAGCGCCCCTCGCGGTGACGGGTGGGTCAGCGTCGGGCCTCGACCAGTGCCCGACGCCGGTCCCGGGACGACTTCGCCAGGCTGGCGGCCGTGGCCACGGCCAGGGTGCCGAGGATGACGGCGAGCGAGAGCCAGATCGGGATGTGCGGGGCCCACGCCACGTGCTCCCCGCCGTTGATGAACGGCAGCTTGTTGTCGGCCAGCGCCTCCAGCACCAGCTTCACGCCGATGAAGCCGAGCACCACGGCCAGCCCGTAGCTGAGGTAGATCAGCCGGTCCAGCAGGCCGCCGAGCAGGAAGTAGAGCTGCCGCAGCCCCATCAGCGCGAACACGTTGGCGGTGAAGACCAGGTACGGCTCCTGGGTGATGCCGAAGATCGCCGGGATCGAGTCCAGCGCGAAGATCAGGTCGGTGGTGCCGATCGCGATCATGACGATCAGCATCGGGGTGAACAGGCGCCGCCCGTGCTCCTGGGTGGTGATCTTCGCCCCGTCGTAGTCCCGGGACAGCGGCAGCGCGCGGCGGCTCCACCGGATCAGCACGTTCTCGCTGAACTCGTCCTCGTCCGGCTCGCCCTGCCGGGCCAGGTTCACCGCGGTGTAGATGAGGAACGCGCCGAAGATGTAGAACACCCAGGAGAACTGGGAGATCAGCGCCGCGCCGGCCGCGATGAAACCACCGCGCATGACCAGGGCCAGGATGATGCCGACGAGAAGCACCTTCTGCTGGTACTGCCGGGGCACCCCGAACCGGGCCATGATGATCACGAAGACGAAGAGGTTGTCGACCGAGAGGCTGTACTCGGTGAGCCAGCCGGTGTAGAACTCGCCGGCCACGCGACCACCCGCGGTCAGCCAGAGCGCGCCGCCGAAGATCAACGCCAGGCCGACGTAGAAGCCCACCCACAGGCTGGACTCACGGACGCTGGGCTCGTGGGGTCGTCGGCCGATGATGAACAGGTCGGCGAGCAGGATCGCGATCATCGCGATCAGCGTTACCGCCCACACCAATGCGGACACGTTCAAATTCATCCTCCGGCAGACACGCTGCGTCGGAACACACCGAACGCCGGGTGGGGTGCCGGGGTGCGTCGACACTGACAGGGGTGACTGACGGAGGTCTCTTCCGCCGGAGCCCGGTGACCGGTTCCGACCGCGGAGCCGGGTCGGGCGACCGGGGGTGCCGGGCGCTCTTCCGTGCTGACGACTCCGTCGCGGGGGAATACTCCCCTCCTCGATCGCCATTGTTCACCATCGCACCGAGGTGGCGCATCTCCGGACCGCTCGTCGATCTCCCGACGTGCTGCGGCTCACGTTGCGCGCGGCGTCCTAGGAGGCTAGCCACCCGAACCCGACGCGGCTATCCCGACGTCACCCGGGACGTACCCGCGATGCGACGGCATGGCAGGCTGCCAGCATGGTTCTTGAGGTCGCGCTGATCGATGTCACGCCCGGACACGAGGACGAGTTCGCCGCCGCCTACACGCGGGCGCGCCCGATCCTCGCCGGCGCCGAAGGCTGCCGCTCCGTGCGGATGACCCGGGGCGTGGAGTCCCCCACCCGGTTCGTGCTGCTCGTCGAGTGGGACTCGGTCGAGGCGCACGACGTGAACTTCCGCCAGACCGAGCGGTTCGCGCAGTGGCGCGGCCTGATCGGGCCGCACTTCGCCGGCCCGCCGCTGGTCGAGCACTTCATCGACGTTCCGGCCTGAACTGTCGTACCCCTGCCATAGCCTGCGCGCTGCGCGGCCACCGGTCCCGACGGGCATCGGGGGCACCGGGCCCGGTGGCCGCGCCTCGCCGGGAGCGGGCCGCGCGGCTCACTCCAGCTCGTGCGGATCCCGCGGCCGGGGCACCGACGCCGCACCGAGCCGCCGGGCCACCAGCTCGGCGGAGGCGTCCGCCGGCAGCGCCGAGGCCAGCAGTCGTTCGACGACCCGCTCGTAGTGGGCCACCTCCGCCTCGGCGACCAGCCGCAGGTCGGTGGTGAGCGTCTCCACCAGCACGGTGCGCGGGTCCTCGGGGTCGGGGTAGGCGTAGTACGAGAACGGCGCCAGCGGGTGCGGTCCGTCGCCGCCCGACGCCGCGGACGGCAACACCCGGACCGTGACGCGGGGCCGTTCGGCGAGCGCGGCCAGATGCCGCATCTGGTCGCGCCACACGTCGGCGGGCAGGCCGCCCGGGTCGCAGACACGCTCGTCCAGCAGCGCGGTGTAGTGCGGCGGGTCCGGCCGGATCAGCAACTCCTGGCGTGCGACGCGGCCGCGGACGTCGGCCTCCACGTCCACCTCCCCGGTCAGCGCCGCGCCAGCCGACACGCGCAACCGGGCGTACGCCGGGGTCTGAAGCAGACCGGGCACGAGCACGCACTGGTACTCGACGATGCGCGCCGCACCCGCCTCCAGCTCGGCGTACGCCCGCTGGCGCTCCCCCATCTCACCGAGCGCCTTCGACCAGCCCCGGCCGGTGGCGGCGTCGCGGGCGATGACGATCAGCTCGTCGCGCTGCGGCGACGGCACCTCGTAGACGTCGAGCAGGTCGAGCACGTCGGCCAGGTCGGGCCGGCTCTGCCCCAGCTCGATGCGGGACAGCTTCGAGGTGGACGCCCAGCCCAGCCGGGCGCATACCTGTTCGAGCGTGAGCGACTCGCGGCGACGCAGCCGGCGCAGCTCCACGCCGAGCCTCGCCCTGCGGACCACGGGACTTGCTGACAACGGCATGTACGCCTCCCGGGAGGGAGCGTACGCATCGCCGTCACTCTCGGCAATACCTCGCCCACACAGCGCAACCGCGCGGGCCGGCCCGTCAGGGGCGGTAGGTGCCGAACGACCAGACCAGCCCGATCAGGTCGCGGGCGACGTAGTCGCGGGAGCCGTAGTCGGTGTCGGACGGCGCCCGGACGATGTCCGCACCGGCCGCCCGGGCCCGCTCGTGATGCGCGTCGACGTCGTCGATCGCCAGGTAGACGACGTAGTCGTCGTCGGCCGGGCGGGACCGCGGCGCCGGCCCCGGGCCGAGCATCACCAGGTCGCCCGCGAACTCCAGCTCCACGTGGACGACGGCGCCGTCGGGCAACTCGTGCACCTCTCGCACGGTCAGGCCGAACGCGGAACAGAGGAAGTCGACGGCGGCTCGCACGTCGGGATACCGCAAGACGGGATACACGCTCTGCATGCCCTCAGTCTGCCGCCGGGGCGGTCAGGCCGGATTGGACGAATGGGATCCCGGCCCGGCCAGCGCGGCCGGGGTGGCGCCGGCGAACTCGTGGAACTCCCTGATCAGATGCGACTGGTCGTAGTAACCCCACCGGACGGCCCGTTCCGCCCACCCGGCGTCGTCCGGCCCGGCGGCCCCGGCGGTGAGCAGCGTCCGGCCCAGGCTCGCGTACGCCCGCTCGAAGCGCAGCAGGCGGGCGACGGTCTTCGGCGGCAGGCCGAACTCCCGCCGGAACCGGACCGACAGGTGGCGGCGGGACCAGCCCAGTTCCCCGGCGAGCGTGGCCACGCCGACCGCTCCCCCGCTGCCGTCCAGACGCCGCCAGGCCGCCAGCAGGTGCGGGTCCGGCGGCACGGTCGACACCAACCGTGCGGCCAGGGCGGCGTCGAGCCGGGCGAAGCGCTCCGGCCAGCCCCGCTCGCCGGCCAGCTCGTCGCGCAGCCGGGCCAGCCAGCCCGCCACCGCGTCGACCGGCACCACCCGGTTGGTCAGCTCGGCCAGCGGCAGCCCGAGCAGGCGGCGGGCTGCCGGGGCGGTCAGCAACACCTGCACTCCGGTGCCGGTCCCGGTCGTCCGGGTGGCGCACCAGCCGTCGGACGGACCGGCCAGGAAGGCGTTCGCGTACGCGCCCCGGGCCGGGGCACGCGGATCGGTCACGTCCAGCGGGTCGCCCCAGCCGAGGATCAGCACCACGAACGCGCCCGCCGCCTCCCGCCGGACCAGCGGGACGGGCGCCTCCTCGCGGTAGCCGAGGTAGCGGTCCACCCACCGGCGCAGCAGCGGATCGGGGCGCGCGGTGACGACCTCGGTCAGCATCGCGCCGCCTCGGCCGTCGCGCCGGTCACCGGACCCCTGCGGCGTCCATCCCGCGCAGCTCCTTCTTGAGGTCGGCGACCTCGTCGCGGATCCGCGCGGCCAGCTCGAACTGCAACTCGCGCGCGGCGGCGAGCATCTGGTCGTTGAGTTCCTGGATGAGGTTGGCCAGGTCCGCCCGGGCCATCCCCTCGCGCGACGGGGTCGCCGCGGCGCCCCGGCGGCTGCGCGTCTCCTTGACCGGCGCCTTGCCCCGGGAGAGCTGCCGCACGGCCCCGCCGACGTTGCTGTTCTCGGTGTCCTCCGCCTCGCGGTAGATGTCGTCGAGGATGTCGTGGATCTTCTTGCGCAGCGGTTCCGGCTTGATGCCGTTCGCTTCGTTGTGCGCGATCTGCTTGGCCCGGCGCCGGTTGGTCTCGTCGATCGCGTCCGCCATCGACGGCGTGATCTTGTCGGCGTACATGTGGACCTGGCCGGAGACGTTACGGGCCGCACGGCCGATGGTCTGGATCAGTGACCGGCCGCTGCGCAGGAAACCCTCCTTGTCCGCGTCGAGGATCGCCACGAGCGACACCTCGGGCAGGTCGAGACCCTCCCGGAGCAGGTTGATGCCGACCAGCACGTCGTAGTCGCCCTTGCGCAGCTCGCGCAGCAGCTCGACGCGGCGCAGCGTGTCGACCTCGGAGTGCAGGTAGCGCACCCGGATGCCGTTCTCCAGCAGGTAGTCGGAGAGGTCCTCGGCCATCTTCTTGGTGAGCGTGGTGACCAGCACCCGCTCGTCCCGCTCGGTACGCAGCTTGATCTCGTGCATGAGGTCGTCGATCTGCCCCTTTGTCGGCTTGACCACCACCTCGGGGTCGATCAGGCCGGTGGGCCGGATCACCTGCTCGACGAACTCACCCTGCGCCTGCTCCAGCTCCCACGGGCCGGGGGTGGCGGAGAGGAAGACCATCTGGCCCACCCGCTCCAGGAACTCGTCGAAGCGCAGCGGCCGGTTGTCGGCCGCGCTGGGGAGCCGGAAGCCGTGGTCGATGAGCATCCGCTTGCGGGAGGCGTCGCCCTCGTACATGCCGCCGATCTGCGGGATGGTCACGTGCGACTCGTCGACCACTGTGAGGAAGTCGTCGGGGAAGTAGTCGAGCAGGCAGTGCGGCGGGCTGCCCGGCAGCCGGCCGTCGATGTGCATGGAGTAGTTCTCGATGCCGGAGCAGAAGCCCACCTGGCGCATCATCTCGATGTCGTAGGTGGTGCGCATGCGCAGCCGCTGGGCCTCCAGCAGCTTGCCCTGCCGTTCCAGCTCGGCCAGCCGCTCGCCCAGCTCGGCCTCGATGTCGCGGATCGCCCGTTCCATCCGCTCCGGGCCGGCGGCGTAGTGCGTGGCCGGGAAGATCATCAGGCTGTCGACCTCGCGGACCACGTCACCGGTCAGCGGGTTCAGGTAGTAGAGCTTCTCGATCTCGTCACCGAACAGCTCGATCCGGACCGCCAGCTCCTCGTACGCCGGGATGATCTCCAGCGTGTCGCCGCGGACCCGGAAGGTGCCGCGCTGGAAGGCCATGTCGTTGCGCGCGTACTGGATGTCGACCAGACGGCGCAACAACTGGTCGCGGTCCAGCTCCTGCCCGACCTTGACCCGCACGGCCCGGTCGAGGTATTCCTCCGGCGTGCCCAGGCCGTAAATCGCCGAGACGGTGGCGACGACGATGACGTCCCGCCGGGTGAGCAGCGACATCGTGGCCGAGTGCCGCAGCCGCTCGACCTCCTCGTTGATCGAGGAGTCCTTCTCGATGTAGGTGTCGGTCTGCGGGATGTAGGCCTCGGGCTGGTAGTAGTCGTAGTAGGAGACGAAGTATTCGACCGCGTTCTGCGGCAGCAGCTCGCCGAACTCCTTCGCGAGCTGGGCGGCGAGGGTCTTGTTGGGGGCGAGCACCAGGGTCGGCCGCTGGAGCCGCTCGACCAGCCACGCCGTGGTGGCGCTCTTGCCCGTGCCGGTCGCGCCGAGCAACACCGTGTTGCGGTCGCCGCGCCGCACGCGACGCTCAAGCTCGTCGATGGCAGCCGGCTGGTCACCGGCCGGCTGGAACTCACTGACGACCTGGAAGCGGCCGTCGAGCCGGGGAATGTCGAGCGCCATGACACCAACGGTACGCCCGAGGTCCGACACTTCCGGCCACGACCACCGACCGTCCCTGATCAGCTTCGATATTCCCATTGTGTGGCTCATCTCACCGGTCTACCCTCGTACCGTAGGCCGCTCGCGGCGGCCGACCGGGCCGGTGATCGCCCCATGCGGGGCCGGTCGCCCCCGGCGCCAGGGCCGCAGCACCCGGGACGACCGGCGTGCGCGCCGACGGTGGTCGCGCGCAGCGCTGACCGGCCGCCGCGAGCGCCCCTGCTCGTCACCGAACCCCCGCTGCCGCGTTCTCCACTCGTGGGGACCTCTCCCGAGCGCCGGCCGCGACGCGAGCCCAACACCGGCATGCCCCAGCCCGACACCGGCACGCCCCAGCCCGACACCGGCACGCCCCAGCCCGCCGACGAGCCGGGAGGCCAGCGCGGCGTGAGCCGCCCCCACCGGCTCTCTGCGCGAGGCGACGGCGACCAGGCCGTACCCCGCGAACCGGGCCGGGGCCACCGGCGGGGCCGCACCAGCACACCGACCCGTCCCGCCACCGTGGCCGGCCGGCGCCGGCGCGCCGGCCTGCTCGCCGACCGCCGTCCCACGCTCACCACCCGGCCGGACGGCGACCCGGAACTGGACGGCGCCGACGACCCGCCGGACGGGCCGGACCGGCGCCGGATCGCGCTCGCCGCACTCGTGGCGGCGGCAGCGATCTCCGCCGCGACGCTCGTCGCCGGCCTGCTCACCTGGATCCCCGGCCGGACGGGCGAGACCGGAACGGCACGCCCGCTCACCGCCGCCGAGGCCGACCGGGTGGCCGCGCTACGGGTCACCAACCTGCGCGACGTACGCGCCGGCGTCCGGGTCACCGTCGGTGCCGGCACCGCCCGTACCGAACTGGTCGGCTGGGTCGACTGGGCCCGCCCCCTGGTCTATCTCGACGTCGGCGGTCCGGGCGCGGGCGGTGACCGCGGCCTGATCCAGGCCACCGCTTCCGCGCTGCTGGTGCGGCCCGACCCCGGCGCGCTCCCCACCCCGGCCCGGCCCCCGCTGGTGCCGCCGGCGGACCGGTGGCGGATGCGGTCCCCGGCCGGCGGGCACGGCCTCGGTGCGGTACGCGACCTGCTGATCGGGCTCGGCGCCGACCGGGTCGATCCGCCCGCCGAAGGCCGGTGGCTACGCGGCGACCGGACCGGCGGCGTCCCGGTGGACGTGCTCCAGGCGCCCCTCGCACCGCTCGGTGACCCGCGCCCGGCGCTGTGGGTCGACGCGGACGCCCGGCTGCACCGGCTCACCGGGCGGCTGGCCGACGGCACACCCGTCACCGTCGACCTGACCCGCGCCGACCGGGCCACAGTGCACCCGGTGGACGCCCTCGGCGGCCGGGCCGGGCAGCCCCGGGCGCCCACCGACGACGAGGCCGCCCGGCTGGCCGCGCTGCCCGCCCGGCTCCGGGCACTGCGCGGCGCGCCGGTGGCGGTGGACGCCCCGCTCGCCCCGTCGGCCAACCTGCGGGCCACCGGCACGGTGAACTGGGCGAGCCCGTCGGCGTACCTCGCGGTGATCGAGGAGGGCAGCGGCCGGCGTACCCTGCGGTGGGTCCGGCCGGGCCGGGTGGCCGAGGTGCCGCGCTCCTCCGACGGGCCCGCGACGCCCCCGGCGCCGGTGCCGGCCGCGCTGCTCGCGGCACCCGCGGGCCCGCCCGGCGACGACCTGGACCGGCTGCTCGACGCGGCACTGCGGGCGGCCCGGCGCGCGCCCGCCGGCGACGCCGTCCGGGTCCGCGAGGACCGGCTCGGCGGCCGGACGACGGTCGACGTGTTCGAGGTGCCGGGCGGCAGACGCTGGTGGCTGGACCGGGGCGGCCTGCCGCACCGGCTGGAACTGCGGACCGGGCCGGGGGTCTGGATCCGGCTCGACCTCACCGCGGGGCGCGCGGCGGGCAGCGGCGGATCCGCGGCCTCGACGGCCCGCTGAACCGGGCCCGGTGCGGTCCCGACGGCCCGGTCAGGGCCGCCAGCCGGTCTGCGCGGCCCACGCCTCGGCGCGCAGGTGTTCCTCGTCGAACCAGGGATCGGTCACCGTGCCCCAGGCGGCGTGTTCCGGCGCGGCCGCCGCCAGATCCCGCTTCACCTGGAGGTAGTCGGCCCGCCGCGCCGGGTCGGCGCGCAGGTGGTCGCGCATCAGCAGCGCGTACCGCCAGCCGGGCGAACCGGCCTCCCGCAGGTGCAGGCGCACCGGACGTCCCGGGTCCGCGCCGCCGTGCAGCCGCTTGGCCCAGCGCACCGGCTCCGGCTGCCGCGGGGCGTCCCACCAGTCGCCCGGAAGTCGCGGGAAACCCGCCTCGGCCAGCCGCTGCGCGAGCGGCCCGTCCGCCTCGTCGAGCGAGGACACCGTCACCTGGATGTCGATCACGTCCGGGGCGGCCAGCCCCGGCACCGCGGTGGAGCCGACGTGGTCGACCCGGACGTCACCGCCTGCCGCGTGGCGGATTCGGGCGGCCAGCCGGGCGTACTGCTCCGGCCACGCCGGGTCCGGCCCGCCGAACGCCGGGCCGGGCGCGACGGCGCGGCCCTCGCGGACGTTGCGCTCGTAGGGCAGCAGGCGGTCCCGCCACAGGGCGTCCACGGCGGCGTGCAGCTCGGTCAGTGTGCCGTCGTTCGTCAGCAGCACGTCGGCGACCGCGCCGCGGGTGGCGTCGTCGGCCTGCGCGGCGATGCGCCGCTGCGCCTCCTCCGGGGCCATGCCCCGGTCCCGGGTCAGCCGGGCCATCCGGGTCGGCACGGCCGTCCGCACCACGACCACCAGGTGGTACGTCGGCGCGAGCCCCACCTCGGCCAGCAGCGGTACGTCGTTCACGACGATCGCGTCGGCGGGAGCGGCGGCGACCAGTTCGGCGCTGCGCGCGCGTACCCGGGGATGGGTGATCCCTTCGAGCGTGCGGCGGGCGGCCTCGTCGCCGAAGACCAGCGCGCCGAGAGCGGCCCGGTCCAGCGCCCCGTCGGCGTCCACGACCTTGCCGGAGAAGGCGGCGACCACCTCGGCCAGCCCGTCGGTGCCGGGCGCGACGACCTCACGGGCGATGCGGTCCGCGTCGACGACCACCGCGCCCAGCGCGGCGAGGCGGCTCGCCACCGCGCTCTTGCCCGATCCGATCCCGCCGGTCAGCCCCACTTTCAGCACCCGGACAGTCAACCGGATCCGGTGCAGGCATGCCAAACCCGCCCGGCACACGACGCGGGCCCCGCCCCGGCGCTCCGCTGGTGCGGAACGCGGGGACGGGGCCCGTCGTCAGAGGCAGTCGCCGGTTCGTCCGGTGGGACGGACGGGCGTCAGCGTCCGGTCACTTGCCGCCGGCGAGCTTCTCCCGCAGCGCGGCGAGCGCCTCGTCGGTCGCGAGCGTGCCGGCCGGCTCCTCGGCCTGACGGCTCGGGGCCGAGGTCGAGGTCGAGGTGGTGCCGCTGGTGGCGGGCGGAGCCGGGTTGGCAGCGGCCTCGGCGTCGGCGGCGCGGGAGGTCTGCACCTGCTTGGTGTGGGCCTCCCAGCGCTGACGCGCCTCGGCGTACTGCTGCTCCCAGGTCTCGCGCTGCTTGTCGTAGCCCTCGAGCCACTCGCCCGTCTCCGGGTCGAAGCCCTCCGGGTAGATGTAGTTGCCCTGCTCGTCGTACGTCGCGGCCATGCCGTAGAGGGTCGGGTCGAAGTGCTCCTCGCCCTCGACGAAGCCCTCGTTGGCCTGCTTGAGCGACAGCGAGATCCGGCGGCGCTCCAGGTCGATGTCGATGACCTTGACCATGACCTCGGAGCCGACCTGCACGACCTGCTCGGGAATCTCCACGTGGCGCTCGGCCAGCTCGGAGATGTGGACCAGGCCCTCGATGCCGTCGTCCACGCGGACGAACGCACCGAACGGCACCAGCTTGGTGACCTTACCCGGCACGATCTGCTGGATCGCGTGGGTGCGGGCGAACTGACGCCACGGGTCCTCCTGCGTCGCCTTCAGCGACAGCGAGACCCGCTCGCGGTCCAGGTCGACGTCCAGGACCTCGACCTCGACCTCCTGGCCCACCTCGACGACCTCGGACGGGTGGTCGATGTGCTTCCAGGACAGCTCGGAGACGTGCACGAGGCCGTCCACGCCGCCCAGGTCGACGAACGCGCCGAAGTTGACGATCGAGGAGACGACGCCCTTGCGGACCTGCCCCTTCTGGAGCTTGTTGAGGAACTCGGTGCGCACCTCGGACTGCGTCTGCTCCAGCCAGGCACGGCGGGACAGGACCACGTTGTTGCGGTTCTTGTCCAGCTCGATGATCTTGGCTTCGAGCTCGCGGCCGACGTACGGCTGCAGGTCACGCACACGCCGCATCTCGACGAGCGACGCGGGCAGGAAGCCACGCAGCCCGATGTCGAGGATGAGACCACCCTTGACGACCTCGATGACCGAGCCGCGGACGACGCCGTCCTCGTCCTTGATCTTCTCGATCGTGCCCCAGGCCCGCTCGTACTGCGCCCGCTTCTTGGAGAGGATCAGCCGACCCTCCTTGTCCTCCTTCTGGAGGACGAGGGCCTCGATGTGGTCACCCACCGAAACGACCTCGGCCGGGTCCACGTCGTGCTTGATCGACAGCTCCCGAGAGGGGATGACGCCCTCGGTCTTGTAGCCGATGTCGAGCAGGACCTCGTCCCGATCGACCTTGACGACGGTGCCTTCGACAATGTCGCCGTCGTTGAAGTACTTGATGGTCTCGTCGATCGCGGCGAGGAAAGCTTCCTCAGAGCCGAGGTCGTCGACGGTGACCTTGTTGGCGCTCGAGGTGGCCTCGATGCTGCTCGTCATGTGGGCGGTTGCTCCGGTCGGATGGGTTGTCACAGCGGGCATGGGTGTCGCGGTGACTCTTCCGCGCCAGCGGATCCGTCGCCGGGCACACGAACGATCGACGCGAGAAGATCATTAGTGGCTCCGGTGACCGCGCACCTGCTCCCTGCCGAGGCACACGATCCGCGAGCGCATCGTCTAGCCTACCCGCTGCATTACCACAGCGTGCAAGCCCTCCCGGGTCCGTGCGAACTCATCCGCTGCGAAAGCGGAGATTTTGCTCGGTAAGGTGCCACAGCTGTCTCGTCCGTCACACCAGTCCCGGCCGCCACCCCCACCGCACCGGTCCGGGCCGTACGGACCTAGCGTGAACCCGTGGACGACGACAGGGTGACCCGCCGACGGGTCGACGCCGGCGAGATCCGCCGCGCCAACCGCGGATGGTGGGACACCGACGCCGACGCGTACCAGGCCGAGCACGGCGCGTTCCTCGGCGACGCCGACTTCGTCTGGTGCCCGGAGGGGCTGCGCGAGGCCGACGCCCGGCTGCTCGGCGACGTGGCCGGCCGGCGGATCCTCGAACTCGGCGCCGGGGCCGCCGCCGCCGCCCGCTGGCTCGCCGCCCAGGGTGCCCGGCCGGTCGCGCTCGACCTGTCCGCCGGCATGTTGCGGCACGCCGCCGGGGCCGCCGGCCGCACCGGGGTACGCGTGCCACTGGTGCAGGCCGACGCGCTCGCGCTGCCCTTCGCCGACGGGGCGTTCGACACCGTCTGCACGGCGTTCGGCGCGATCCCGTTCGTGGACGACTCGGCGGCGGCGATGCGCGAGGTGGCCCGGGTGCTGCGCCCCGGCGGCCGGTGGGTCTTCTCGGTCACCCACCCGATGCGCTGGATCTTCCTGGACGACCCGGGCGAGGGCGGACTGACCGCCGTGCACTCGTACTTCGACCGCTCCCCCTACGTCGAGCAGGACGAGCACGGCGTGGCCACGTACGTCGAGCAGCACCGCACCCTGGGCGACCGGATCCGGGAGCTGGTCGGCGCCGGGTTCCGCCTGCTGGACCTGGTGGAGCCGGAGTGGCCGGCCGGGCACGAGGGGGTCTGGGGCCAGTGGAGCCCGCTGCGCGGACGGCTGTTCCCCGGCACGGCCATCTTCGTCACCGAGAAGGCGGCCGGCTGACGCCGGACGGACGCGCGGTGCGATCGGGCCGGCGATGACGCCCCCATGCTGCCCTGGTGAGCGCCGAGCCGATCGCGACCCCATCCTCTCCATGGCGTCCGGACCCGCTTCGGCAACAGCGTGCCGACCACATGGTGGAGGAGTTGCTGACGCTGCCGCCCGACGCACCCCGCGTCGAACTGGTCGACGGCATCATCCACGTGACGCCCTTGCCTACTCTCCACCACCAGGACGTCGCCGGCCTGCTGACCTGGTGGCTACGATCCCACGTGCCGGCGCATCTGCGTGCGACCCAGGCGGTGAGCGTCGGGTTGGACATCGACGCCAGCCGCCGACCCGACGTCCTGCTCCACCGCGCCGAACTGCCGTCCGACTGCTGGCTGCTACGACCGGCGGACGTCGTCCTGGCCGTCGAGATCGTCTCCCCCGGCACCCGGCGGGTCGACCGGTTCGCCAAGCCGGGCGAGTACGCCGCCGCCGGGATCCCGTTCTACTGGCGGATCGAGCAGGATCCGGTGCACCTCTACGCGTACCGCCTCGGTGACCGGATCGGCCCGGGCGGCGAGCGGCAGTACGAACTGGTGGACGACGGCAGCGAGGTGATCGAGCTGTCCGAGCCCTTCGCGATCAAGTTGCCGGTCGCGGAGATCCGGCCCTGACGACGCCGTTACTCGGTATCCGCTCCGGGTAACCGCCCGGCATGGCCGAGAAGGAATTCCGCGCCGGCGACCACGTCTCCTGGGCCAGCCACAGCGGCCGGGCGTACGGCGTCGTCAAGGAGAAGCTGACCGAGCGCACCCACGTCCGCGGGCACACCGTGGACGCCTCGCCCGAGCAGCCGCAGTACCGGATCACCAACGACGACTCGGGCCGCGACGTGGCCCACCGCCCGGAGGTGCTTCGCCATGAGTCGCGCTGAGGACCCGCAGCAGACGTACCGGGAGTTCACCGACACGGTGAACATGAAGCCCGCCGAGCTGACCCGCTGGCTGGAGACCGACGAGTCCAAGCACGTCGGCTGGCACAAGCCGGGCACCAAGGGCGGCGAGTCGGTCGGCCACGACTCCGGCCGGCGCATCGTCGACCTGCTGCGCCGCAAGCGCGCCGACCTCACCGCCGCCGACTACAAACACATGCGCAAGGTGATCGGGTACGTGCACCGCCACCTGGCGCAACGCCCCGCAGGCGACGTCCGGGACACCAGGTGGCGCTGGTCGTTGATGAACTGGGGACACGACCCGCTCAAGGGCTGAGCCGCCGGTCCGTTCGCGGCGCGTTGGTACCGTGCCGGCGATGACGACAGACGTCTCGACCGCCGGCCGTCATCCCCGCGCCGGACAGGTGGTCCTCCTGGCCGGCCTCGGGCTCGTCGTCGTCTCGGCGGTCCTCCTGGTGGTCACCGGCAACACCGGCATCAGGTACAGCGCCGACCACGACGGCACCGTACCGATGTGGAGCCGGTGGATCCCGGCGCTGGCCGGGATCGCGCTGATCCGCCTGATCCCACCCACCTCCGATCCGAGGTGGCCGGACCCGGTCGCGCCGTACCGCGAGGCGGTGCCGCTGCTGCTGGCCGGGATCGCGTTCGCCGCCGTCATGCCGCTGCTGGGCGGCGAACCGGCGTACACCGTGTTGAAGCTCGCGCTGCTGCTCGGCGTACCGGCGGGGGTGTTCCTGGCCGCGCGCCGGTGGCCGCCGCGGTCGCGGCCGGGGCCGGCCCCGCCGGACGCCGCCCACCGGTGGGGTCCGGCGCTGCCGGTGGCGGTGTGGCTGGTGCTCAGCTACGCGACGCCGCTGGCCGTGCCGGCCAGCGACTGGGGGCGGACGTTCAGACCGGTGACGCTCGTCGTCATCCTGCTGGCCGGCTTCGCGGTGAACGCGCTGCTGGAGGAGGTCTTCTACCGGCGGTGGCTGCAGACCCGGTGGGAGTCGCTGCTGGGCCGCTGGCCGGCGATCGTGCTCGCGTCGATGGTGTGGGCGGCCTGGCACGTGGCCATCCAGGGCACCGGACGGCCCGGAGTCGACCTGGCCACTGTGGTCGTCAACCACGGCGTGCTCGGGTTGTTCCTCGGTTACCTGTGGTCCCGGTACCGCCGGATGTGGCCGCTGCTCGTGGTGCACGGCGCGCTGAACGCGATGCCCGCACTGACCGGTCTCTGACTTGACCATGCCGCAGGCGGCAGGGTCGGACGATGCCGGCATGGAACGCAGCACGCCACGCGCCGCCGTGGTCACCGGTGCGGGCACCGGCATCGGCCGGGCCACCGCACGCTCCCTCGCCACCTCCGGGTACGCCGTGCTCGCCGTCGGCCGGCGCGCCGCGCCGCTGTCGGAGACCGCCGCCGGCCGGCCGGACATCACCCCGCTGACCGCCGACGTCACCGCTCCCGACGGGCCGGACCGGGTCGTCCGCGCCGCGCTCGACCGGTACGGCCGCCTCGACGTCCTGGTCAACAACGCGGGCGTGGCAGGTGGAGGCCTGCTGGCCGAGCTGGACGAGGACGCCGCCCGGCGGCAGCTGGAGACGAACCTGTTCGCGCCGATCCGGCTGGCGCACGCCGCCGTCGAGGCGCTCGCCGCGACCCGTGGCGTGATCGTCAACGTCACCACGTCGGTCGGCCTGCGCGCCTGGCCGGGCAGTTCGGTGTACGCGGCGGGCAAGGCCGCGCTGGACTCGCTGACCCGTAGCTGGGCGGTGGAACTCGCGCCGCGCGGCGTCCGGGTGGTGGCGGTGGCGCCCGGCGCGATCGACACCCCCATCGGCGAGCACAGTGGCCTCTCCCCCGAGCGGCGCGCGGCGGTGCGGGACTGGCAGCTCGCGCACACCCCGGCGGGTCGGATCGGCCGGCCGGAGGACGTAGTCTGGGCGATCCGGCGGTTGTGCGAGCCGGAGGCGGGCTTCGTCACCGGTGTGGTGCTGCCGGTGGACGGGGGCGCGGTGGTCGCGTGAGAGGACGGTGGCGGCGGTGCGGATCGGCGCGGTGGCGACGGCGACGGGCTGCACGCCACGTGCCCTGCGGCACTACGAGGAACACGGGCTGATCACGTCGACCCGGGCGGCGAACGGCTACCGCGAGTACGACGACGGGGTCGTCACCCGGGTCCGCAACATCCGCCACCTGCTCGACGCCGGGCTGACGTTGGACGACGTGCGGGTCTTCCTGCCCTGCCTGGACGGGGACGTGGCGTCGGCGCCGCCGTCTCCGGCCGGGCTGCGGGTCGGCTGGCAGCGACTGGCTGTGCTGGAGGCCCGGATCGCGGCCCAGGTGGCCGTCCGCGACCGCCTGGCCGCCGCCCTCCAGGCCGCCGCCCCGGCGCCCCAGCCTCTGCTCTCGCCGCCGTCGCCTCCGGCGCGGTGATCAAGGAGTTTGGGTCACGCCCGAGGCCGTTCGGGGACACAAACTCCTTGATCACCGCCGGGGCGGGCGGGTGGTGGCCGGCGCGGGTGGGACGGCGGTGGGGGGTCAGTGGTCGGCGCTGTTCCAGTCGTGGCCCTCGCCCACCGACACCTCAAGCGGCACCGACAGCGGGTACGCCTCGCCCATCTGCTTGCGCACCAGCGCCTCCAGCGTCTCCCGCTCGCCCGGGGCGACCTCGAATACCAGTTCGTCGTGCACCTGCAGCAGCATCCGCGAGCGCAGCCCCGCGTCGCGCAGCGCGCTGTCGACGTGCAGCATCGCGACCTTGATGATGTCGGCCGCCGAACCCTGGATCGGGGCGTTGAGCGCCATCCGCTCGGCCATCTCGCGACGCTGCCGGTTGTCGCTGACCAGGTCGGGCAGGTAGCGGCGGCGACCCAGGATGGTGGAGGTGTAGCCGTCCTGGCGGGCGCGGGCCACCACTTCCTGGAGGTAGTCGCGGACCCCGCCGAACCCGGCGAAGTAGTTCTCCATCAGCCCGCGCGCCTCCTCGGCGCTGATGCCGAGCTGCTGGGACAGGCCGAACGCGCTGAGCCCGTACGCCAGGCCGTAGTTCATCGCCTTGATCTTGCGGCGTTGGTCGGCGGTGACGTCGCCGACCTCGACCGTGAAGACCGAGGACGCGGTGGCGGCGTGGAAGTCGTGCCCGGAGTTGAACGCCTCGATCAGCGCGTCGTCCGACGACAGGTGCGCCATGATCCGCATCTCGATCTGGCTGTAGTCGGCGGTCAGCAGGCACTCGTAGCCCTCACCGACCACGAACGCGCGCCGGATCCGCCGCCCCTCCTCGGTGCGGATCGGGATGTTCTGCAGGTTCGGCTCGGTGGAGGACAGCCGGCCGGTCGCGGCCACCGTCTGGTTGAACGTGGTGTGGATGCGGCCGTCGTCGGAGACGGACTTGAGCAGCCCGTCGACAGTCGACTTGAGCTTCGCCACGTCGCGGTGGCGCAGCAGGTGGTGCAGCAGCGGGTGCTCGGTCTGCGCGTAGAGCCACTGGAGCGCGTCGGCGTCGGTGGTGTAGCCGGTCTTGATCCGCTTGGTCTTGGGCAGGCCCAGCTCGGTGAAGAGGATCTCCTGCAACTGCTTCGGCGAACCCAGGTTGAACTCCCGGCCGACCACCTCGTACGCGCCCTGGGCGGCGGCCTTCACCTCGGCGGCGAAGTGCGCCTCCAGCTCGGAGAGGTAGTCGGTGTCGGCGGCGATGCCGGTGCGTTCCATGGTGGCGAGCACCCGCATCAGCGGCAGCTCCACGCCGGCCATCAGCCGCGCCGACTGCTCGCCGTCGCGGGACAGCTCGGCGTCGATCGCGTCGGCCAGGTCGAGCGTGGCGCGGGCCTGGAGCATCAGGTTCTGCTCGGCCACCCCCTCGTCGCCGAGCCCGTCCAGGGTGAGCTGGCCGGTCTCCGGCGCGTCGACGCGCAGCTCCCGGTGCAGGTAGCGCAGCGCCAAGTCGGTGAGGTCGTAGGAGCGCTGGTCGGGGCGGGCGAGGTAGGCGGCGATCTGGGTGTCGCGGGCGATGCCGTGCAGCTCCCAACCGTGCGCGGCGAACGCCAGCACCGCCGGCTTGCTGTCGTGCAGCACCTTCGGGCGCTCCGCGTCGGCCAGCCACCCGGCCAGCGCGGCCTCGTCGTCGGCGTCCAGCCGGCTCGGGTCGAACCAGGCGCCCGCGCCGGCGGCGGTGGCCAGCGCCATCCCGGTCACCGTGGCGGTGTGCCGGCGGTTGGGGCCGGTGTCGAGCGTCACCGCCAGGCCCACCGGTGCGCCCGCCGCCGCGTGCGTGCCGAGCCAGCCCGCGAGCGCGCCCGGCTCGGTGAGCACCTCGCCGGCCAGGTCGAAGCCCGCCTCGGCCTCCGGCTCGACCGCTTCGAGGTATTGGTAGAGCCGGTCGCGCAGGATGCGGAACTGGAGCGTGTCGAAGACCTGGTGCACCGCTTCGCGGTCCCAGCCCTGCCAGCGGGCGTCCTCGGGGCGGACCGGCAGCTCCAGGTCGGAGACCAGGCAGTTGATCTCGTAGTTGCGGATCACGTCGGCCAGCCGCTCACGCAGGCTGTCGCCGGCCTTGCCCTTGATCTCGTCGGCGCGGGCCACCACGCCCTCGACGCCGCCGTACAGGTTGATCCACTTGGCCGCGGTCTTCGGGCCGACGCCGGGCACGCCCGGCAGGTTGTCGCTGGTCTCGCCGACCAGCGCGGCCAGGTCGCGGTAGCGATCAGGGGTGACGCCGTACTTCGCCTCGACCGCGGCCGGGTCCATCCGGGCCAGGTCGGAGACGCCCTTGCGCGGGTAGAGCACCGTCACCCGCTCGCCGACGAGCTGGAACGCGTCCCGGTCGCCGGTGGTGATCAGCACGTCCATGCCCTGGTCGCGGGCCTGGCAGGCGAGCGTCGCGATGACGTCGTCGGCCTCGTAGCCCTCCTTCTCGACCACCGGCACGCGCAGCGCGGCGAGGACCTCCTTGACCAGGCTGACCTGGCCCTTGAAGTCGGTCGGGGTCTCGCTGCGGCCGGCCTTGTAATCGGAGTATCTCTCCGTGCGGAAGGAGCGGCGGGAGACGTCGAACGCCACGACGATGTGCGTGGGCTGCTCGTCGCGCAGCACGTTGATCAGCATCGAGGTGAAGCCGTAGACGGCGTTCGTCGGCTGCCCCGTGGTGGTGGAGAAGTTCTCCACAGGCAGGGCGAAGAACGCCCGGTATGCCAGGGAATGTCCGTCGACGAGGAGCAGGCGCGGCGTCGTAGCTGTCACGGCTGCGACTCTAGTCCGTACGCCCGACAACTCCGGCCTCCGGTGCGGCGCGCGCCGCACCGGAGGCCGAGGTCAGAGAACCTTGGCCAGGAACGCCTTGGTCCGCTCGTGCTGGGGCGCCGAGATCACCTCGCGCGGGTCGCCCTGCTCGACCACCACGCCGCCGTCCATGAACACGAGGTGGTCGCCCACCTCCCGGGCGAAACCGATCTCGTGGGTCACCACGATCATCGTCATGCCGTCGCGGGCCAGGTCCTTCATCGTGTCCAGCACCTCGCCCACCAGCTCCGGGTCGAGCGCGCTGGTCGGCTCGTCGAACAGCATCAGCTTCGGCCGCATGGCCAGCGCCCGGGCGATCGCCACCCGCTGCTGCTGGCCGCCGGAGAGCTGACCGGGGTACGCGCCGAGCTTGTCCCCCAGCCCCACCCGGTCCAGCAGCTGTGCGGCGTGCTCCCGGGCCTGCGCCTTCTTGGCCTGGCGCAGCAGCACCGGCGCCTCGGTGACGTTCTGGAGCACCGTCATGTGCGGGAACAGGTTGAACCGCTGGAACACCATGCCGATGGCGCGGCGCTGCGCAGCCACCTCCTTGTCCCGCATCTCGTAGAGCTTGCCGCCGCGCTCCCGGTAGCCGATCAGGTCGCCGTCCACCCGGATCCGGCCGGCGTCGATCTTCTCCAGGTGGTTGATGCAGCGCAGGAACGTCGACTTGCCGGAGCCGGAGGGCCCGAGCAGGCAGCACACCTCGCCGGAGCGGACCTCCAGGTCGATGCCCTTGAGCACCTCCAGCGGCCCGAACGACTTGTGCACCTGCTCGGCCCGCACCATCAGCCCGGACTCGGCCGACGGTGCGGTGGTCTGCGCGGGCACGATCAGCTCGGTCACTTCACCACCCCCGCGCCGCCGCCGGTCTCGGCCGTCATACCCCGCAGCTTCAGCCGGGCCCGGCCGCTCACGCCGTAGCCCTTGCCGAAGTGGCGTTCCAGGTAGTACTGGCCGACCAGCAGGATGCTGGTCAGGAACAGGTACCACAGGCACGCCGCGACGTACATCGGAAAGATCTGGAACGTCCGTTTGCCGACCGCGTCGAGCTGGAAGAACAGCTCCACGCTCACCGGCACGTAGAGCAACAGGGACGTGTCCTTGAGCATGGCGATGGTCTCGTTGCCGGTCGGCGGGATGATCACCCGCATCGCTTGCGGCAGCACCACCCGGCGAAGCAACTGGGCGCGGCTCAGGCCGAGCGCCTGGGCGGCCTCGGTCTGGCCGGGATCGACCGACTGGATGCCGGCCCGGACGATCTCCGCCATGTATGCGGCCTCGGAGAGCGCGAGGCCGAGCAGGCCGGCCATGAACCCGGTCAGGATGTCCCGGGAGGAGAAACCGAACAGCCGCAGTTGCAGGTTGTCGATGCCGAACAGCTGGCCGATCTGGGTGTCGAACGGCACCCCGAACTCGACCCGGCTCCACAGGATGCCGATGTTGCCGAAGACGGCCAGCAGCACCAGCCGGGGCACCGCCCGGAAGAACCAGGTGTAGAGCCAGGCCACGCCGCGCAGGATCGGGTTGTCCGACAGCCGCATCACCGCGATCACCACGCCGAGCGTGACGCCGATCAGCATTGCGCTGACGGTCATCAGCACGGTGCCGCGAAGCAGGCCCTCGATGATCGGCGGCCGGAACATCTTGTCGACCATGAAGGACCAGTTGAAGGCCTCGTTTGTGACCAGCAGGTGGACGAACATCGCGGCCAGGACGGATAGCACCGCCACCGCGACCCATCGTCCGGGGTGCCGCACGGGCACGGCCTTGATCGGTTCCGGCCGTGCCCGTGCGGTTGTCGCTTCCTCGGTGGTCATGTCGTCACGGGTTGATCGCGGGGTCCGTGATCGCGCCGTCTCCCACCTTCCACTTGTCGAGCACCTGCTTGTAGGAGCCGTCGGCGATCACGGCCTTGGTCGCGTCGCGCACCGCCTCGGCCAGCTGCGTCTGCTCCTTGCCCAGTACGTAGCCGTACGGCGCCGCTTCGTACTGCTTGTCCAGCAGTTCCAGGGCGTCGTTGGACTGCGTCACCGCGTACACGCCGACCGGGTAGTCGGCCAGCATCGCGTCGTCCTTGCCGGACACGACGGCGGCGGTGGCGGCGTCCTGACCCGGGAACTGGTCGATGGTGATCGCCGGCTTGCCCGCATCGGTGCACGCCTTGGACCGCTTCTGGATGTCCTCGACCTGGACCGTGTCCTTCTGCACCGCGATCTTCTTGCCGCAGGCGTTGTCCAGCGCGACCCCGGCCGGGTTGCCCTTCTTGGTCACCCACTGCGTGCCGACCTGGAAGTAGCTGACCATGTTCGCCTGGGCCTTGCGATCGTCGTTGATGGTGAACGACGAGACGCCCGCCTCGTACTTGCCCGAGTTGACGCCGTTGATGATGTCGCCGAAGGGCGCCGAGACGAATTCCGCCTTGAGGCCCAGCTTGGCCGCCACCGCGGTGAACAGTTCGACGTCGAAGCCGATCACGGTCTTACCGTCGGTGTCCAGGAACTCCGCCGGGGCGTAGGTGGAGTCGGTGCCCACCACGATCTTGCCGTCCGACTTGATCGCGTCCGGGACCTTCGCGGCCAGCGCGGCGTCGACCGACGACGAGACGCTGGGGCCGCCACCGGGCTGCGTGGTGCTCTCCTCCTCGCCGCACGCGGCGAGGGAGAGCAGCAGGACGGCCGCACCGGCGACGCCGAGCGCCGCCCGCCGTCCGGGGTTGGGGTGGAACATGGCTGTACTCCTAGGGTGCGAGGGGTCGGTCGGTCAGGCCACGCCGAGGTATGCCTCTTTGACCGAGGGGTCGTGCAGCAGGTCCGTGCCGGTGCCGCTCTTGACGATCCGGCCGGTCTCCAGCACGTACGCCCGGTGGGCGCGCGCCAGCGCCTGCTGGGCGTTCTGCTCCACCAGCAGGATGGTGGTGCCCTGCTGGTTGATCTCCGTGATGATCGTGAAGATCTGCTGGATCAGCATCGGCGCGAGACCCATCGACGGCTCGTCGAGCAGCAGCAGCTTCGGCCGGCTCATCAGCGCCCGGCCGACCGCGAGCATCTGCTGCTCGCCGCCGGAGAGCGTGCCGCCGGCCTGCTTGCGCCGCTCGGCCAGCCGCGGGAACAGGTCCAGCACCCGGGCCAGGTCCTGGGCGATACCGGCCTTGTCGCGCCGGGTGTACGCGCCCATGTCCAGGTTCTCCAGCACCGACATACCGGGGAAGATGCCCCGGCCCTCGGGTGCCTGGCACAGCCCGCGCCGGACCCGCAGGTCGGCCCGGAGCTTGGTGATGTCCTCACCGGCGAACTTGATCGTGCCGGAGGCGACCGGCCGGATGCCGGAGATCGCCCGCATGGTGGTGGACTTGCCGGCGCCGTTCGCGCCGATCAGCGCGACGATCTCCCCCTCGTCCACGGTCAGGCTGATGCCGTGCAGCGCCTGGATCCGCCCGTAGAGCAGGCTCACGTCCTCGATCTCAAGCAGCATCGTCCGGCACCCCCAGGTACGCCGCGACCACCTTCGGGTTGTCCCGCACCTCGGCGGGCAGCCCTTCGGCGATCTTCTTTCCGAACTCCAGGACCACGATCCGGTCGGTCACGCCCATCACCAGGCGCATGTCGTGCTCGATCAGCAGCACCGTGACGCCCTGATCCCGGATCTGCCGGATGAGCTGGAGCAGCTCCTCCTTCTCCGCCGGGTTGAAGCCGGCGGCCGGCTCGTCCAGGCAGAGCAGCGCCGGGTCGGTGGCCAGCGCGCGGGCGATCTCCAGCCGCCGCTGCTCGCCGTAGGACAGGTTGCGGGCGAACTCGTGCATCCGGTTGCTGATGCCGACGAACTCCAGCAGGCGCTCGGCCTTCTCCCGGCCCTCGCGCTCCTCCTTCCAGTGCCGCGGCAGGCGCAGCAGCGCGGAGATCACGCTCGTCTTGTGGTGCGCGTCCGCGCCCACCTGGACGTTCTCCAGCGCGGTCATCTCCGGGAAGAGGCGGATGTTCTGGAACGTACGGGCCATGCCCATCCGGGTGATCTGGTGGCGCTTCTTGCCACTGATCTTCTGGCCCCGGAACCGGATCTGCCCCTCGGTGGGCTGGTAGATGCCGGTCATCGCGTTGAAGCAGGTGGTCTTGCCGGCGCCGTTCGGGCCGATCAGCCCGAGGATCTCACCCTTGTAGAGGGTGAAGTCCACGTCGTTGAGGGCCACCACGCCGCCGAAGCGCAGCGTGACGTGGTCGACCTCCAGCAACGGCTCCCGCTCGTCGACCGTCTCGACGGCGGGGGCCGCCGCCTGGGCCGGAACGGCCGGGGTCTGCTCGGTGTCACTCACCGACGATCACCTCCTTGCGGCGGTCCTTGAACTCCGCCGCCCGTCGCCGGTTCGGGATCAGGCCCTGCGGCCGGAAGATCATCATTACCACGAGCACCAGACCGAAGAAGAGGAACCGGTACTCGTACAGCTCCACGCCGAACAGCTCGATGCCGCGGAACCGCTCGATCATGTACGCCACCAGGCCGCCACCGACGATCGCGCCGACGATGTTGCCCGAGCCGCCGAAGATGACAGCGGCCAGGATGATGATCGAGTTGAGCAGCTCGAAGTTCTGCGAGTTGACGAAGTTCTGCTTACCGGCGAACAACGCGCCGGCCAGGCCGGCGATGGCCGCGCCGGAGGCGAACGCCCACAGCTTGAACTTGAACGTCGGCACGCCCATCAGCTGGGCCGCGTCCTCGTCCTCTCGGATCGAGATCCAGGCCCGGCCGACGCGGCTGTGGGTCAGGTTCCGCACCCCGATCACGACCAGGATGATCAGCGTGAGCACCAGCCAGTAGTACGGGCGGGCGTCGAGCACGCCGAACCACGGCCGGCCGTCGGCGTACTCGCCGGGCGGGTGCGGGATCTGG
Organism: Micromonospora sp. CNB394; assembly: GCF_000374985.1. Classification (NCBI taxonomy): domain Bacteria; kingdom Bacillati; phylum Actinomycetota; class Actinomycetes; order Micromonosporales; family Micromonosporaceae; genus Micromonospora; species Micromonospora sp. CNB394. The sequence goes on from NZ_KB895828.1 coordinate 49,871, forward strand.
TTGAAGCCGCGCTGTCCCTTGAGGAACTCGGAGCTGACCGCCGCGATCCGGATCATCTCGGCGAAGCCGAGCGTCACCAGCGCCAGGTAGTCGCCGCGCAGGCGCAGCGTCGGCGTACCGAGCATGACGCCGGAGACCATGGTCAGGGCGATCGCGATCGGCACCACCAGCAGCCACGGCCACAGCGTCTTGACGTCGCTGCTCGGCGACGTCAGCACCGCGACCGTGTACGCGCCGACGGCGAAGAAGCCGAAGTAGCCCAGGTCGAGCAGGCCGGCGAAGCCGACCACGATGTTGAGCCCGACCGCCAGCAGCACGTAGATCGAGACCGTGAACATCACCTGGGTGAAGTTCGCTCCCGGGGTCGGGATGGGCCCGAGGTACTGGTAGAACTCCTTGTTCGGCAGCGCGTAGAAGAACGCGATGACCGCGACGAGCAACACCCAGCGCACCCAACGCGGCGCGTGGTGCCAGCGCTCCGAGATCGCGTGCCGGCCCTGCCGCAGCTTGTCCGCCGCCGTCTCCCGCCGCTCCGGCGGGTCGATGGTGGTCGTCATGCGCGTGCCCTCCCCAGTGATTCGCCGAGCAGACCGGTCGGCCGGAACATCAGCAGCACGACCAGCACCGCGAACGCGGCGAAGTCCTTCCACTGACTGCCGAACAGGCCCGCGGCGTAGTTCTCCACGACGCCGAGCAGCAGGCCGCCGACGAGCGCACCGCGCAGGTTGCCGATACCGCCGAGCACCGCCGCGGTGAACGCCTTGAGGCCCAGCAGGAAGCCGACGCTGTAGGTGAGCGTCTGGATCCGCACGTCGTAGAGCAGGCCCGCGACGCCGGCCATGCTGCCACCGGCGATGAAGACCATCAGGATGATGCGGTCCTTGTTGACGCCCATCAGGGCCGCCGTGTTGGCGTCCTGGGCCACCGCGCGGATGCCACGGCCGGTACGGCTGCGGTTGATGAACTGGTCCAGCGCGAACATCATCACCAGCGCGGAACCGACGGTCAGCAGCTGCACCGCGTCGATCGGCACCCCGGCGATGTGGAACAGCGGCTTCGAGCTGACCAGGATGGGCGCGCCCTCCGGCAGGCGGCGGGTGTAGACGCCGAACGCCTCGGAGATGGCGATCGACGCACCGATGGCGGTGATGAGGAACGCCAGCGGCGGCGCGTTGCGCTTGCGCAGCGGCCGGTACGCGACCCGCTCGATCACCGTGGCGGTCCCCGCCGAGGCGATGGCCGCCACGATCATCGCCACCAGCAGGTAGAACAGGATCGAGCCGATGCCGCTGACCTGCGAGTTCTGGTCGAGCCCGAAGCCGTTCCAGGTCCAGATCGCGGCGAACGCGCCGGCGATGAAGACCTCGGAGTGGGCGAAGTTGATGAGCCTTAGCACGCCGTACACGAGCGTGTAGCCGAGCGCGACCAGGGCGTAGATGGCGCCCTGCGTCAAGCCGGTCGTGGTGAGTTCTCCGAAGTTGGAGAACAATCCGTCGAAGTCCAAGGGAGGGACGCTCCGTCGCTCAAGAGAAAAAGAGGGTGCGGCCGGGAGCCAGCTCCCGGCCGCACCCGCGATCACTACTCAAATCGCCAGTCCAGCGATCGACCGATCAGGACTTGGGGATCTCCTGGTCCGGGACGACCTTGCCGCCCTGCACCTTGAACGCCCAGACCTTGACCTGCGCCGGGTCGAGCTCGCCGCCCTCGACGAACTTGTAGCTGGCGGCCACGCCCTCGCCGCTGTAGCCCTTCACGAACTCCAGCAGGTCGGCGCGGGTGGTCTTGCCGTCCTTGATGCCCGCCAGCAGGATGTTCGCCGCGTCGTAGGCGGTGTCGCTGTAGGTGCCCGGGTCGGTGCCGTTGAGCGCCTTGAAGTCGGCGGCGAAGGTGCCGCGGGCCTCGGTGGACGGCTGGCACGGGCAGGTGAGGATGGTGCCCTCGGCGGCGGCCGCACCGGCGGAGGTGATGTACGCGCCGTCGTTCACGCCGTCACCGGCGACCAGCGGAGCGGTGACCCCGGCAGCGGTGAGCTGCTTACGGATCAGGCCGGCCTCCTGGTAGTAGCCGCCGTAGAAGACCGCCTTGACGTTGGCGGCCTTGACCTTGGTGATCACACCGGAGAACTCGGTCTGCTTGCCCTCGCCCTGGACCTTGTCGCTGCCCACGACCGAGGCGCCGAGGACCTTCTTGACCTCGTCGGCCAGGCCGGCGCCGTACGCGGACTGGTCGTCGATGACGTAGACCCGGTCGGCCTTCATCACGTTCTTGATGTAGTTACCGGCGGCGGGGCCCTGGCTCAGGTCGTTGCCGACCGCGCGGAAGAAGGTCTTCCAGCCCTGCTCGGCGAGGCTGGGACGGGTCGCGGAGGGGGTGATGGTGACCAGGCCCGCCTCGTTGAACAGCGGACCGGCGGCCTCGGACTCGCCCGAGTAGGCCGGACCCACGACACCCAGGATCTTGGTGTCGTCGATCGCCTTCTGGGCCAGACCCGGAGCCTGGTCCGGGCTGCCCTGCGAGTCGAGCTCGGCGAGCTCGACCGTGCAGTCCGGGTTCTCCTTGTTGTACTTGTCGACGGCCAGCTTGACGCCGTTCTTCTCGTTGATGCCCAGCGCGGCCGAGCTACCGGTCAGCGCGCCGAAGAAAGCGATCTTGCTCCCGCAGGCGCTGCCCCCGGAACCCTCATCGTCGCTGCCGCTGGAACAAGCGGTGCCACCGGCGACGAGCGCCAGCATGGCGACCCCGCCGATCACGCGTGCGAGCTTCTGCCTCAAGGCCCGAACCCTCCTCCGTCCATGATCCGAACCACCCGCCGCTGATTGGCCCTTGCGGGGTGGACGAACCAAGACCGTCGTCGCCGGTCTGGGGCGGGACGTTATCCCACCGCGAGCGGTGGCGTAAGACCTGTAAAGCCGGGTTGACCGAACCGTTACACGCCGTGGCGGATTCAAGCCGATCGCCGTAAGAACCGTAGGCGCGGCAGGGCTTTCACCGAATATTCCTCGGTAACGGGCCATGCCCTCTTCACCCGCTACCGATCGACGACTGACAACGCCCCCCACCAGGCACGGGACGCCTTCCCGTCATCGACGACCATGAGCATCCCGTCGTCGCGAACGGCCACCGCCAGCGCGGCGTCACCCCCGTCCGGCGCCGGCACCGGCGTGATCACCGGAAGCCACGACGCGCCGCCGTCGCCCGACATCCAGAGCCGTCGCGAAGCGCCGTCGCCGGTCACCGCGACGAGCCGCCCACCGGAGGCCGCGAGCGCATCCACCGACGACACCCCGGGGCCCGCCGAGCCGAACCCGCCGACCCGCCGCCACCCCTGCCCCGTACCGGCCGAGCCGCCGGACGACGGCCCGCAGCCGTCGCACGCGCGCCACACCGCGAACCGGTCACCCACCGGACCGGCCGCCACCGGACCGCCGTCGGCAGCCACCACCCGCTCCGCCGCCCCGGCGGCCCCCGCCGGCACCGGCAGAGCCACCCGCCGCCACACCCGGCCGTCGGCCGAGAACCAGGAGAGCGGCGTCCGGGCCGTCGCGCCGGGCGGCAGCAGCGACCCCACCACCAGCCAGCCCGGCCCCACCGCCGTCACGTCGTACGCCGCCGTCCGGCCCCGGCCGTCACCGGCCAGCTCCGCGACCCCCTCGCGCAGGACGAACCCCTCCGCGTCCGGCGACGACCACACCGCCGCACCGTCCGCGCGCGCCCCGGCGACCAGCCAGCCGCCCGGCCCCGCCGCCAGCCGCGACGCGCTCACCGCGCGCGGGCCGCCGAACAACTCGAACGCCGCCGGCACCTCCCGCAACGGCCCACCAGGACGCCACACCCACGTTCCGGTACGCGGATTGCCGTGCACGCCACCGGTCTTCGCACCCAGTGCGGCCATCCCGTCGTCGCGGCAGGCCACCGCGTAGAGCACGTGCTGGCGGCCGTAGAACGTCTGCGCGCGCACCGAAATCGGCGACCAGGTCACGCCGTCCGATGAGGACCACGCCGCCGGTCGGGTCTCCCCCGCCGGATCGACCAGCCCGCCCACCACGTACCACCGGCCGCCGCACCGCGTCGCGTCGCGCGGCACCGGCCGTCCGTTGGCGCCGGCGGGCAGGACCAGCTCCACGGGCTGCCACCGCGGGCTCACCGGCGCGGGCTGCGGCAGCGGTCGCGGGGTGGCGTGGCACGCCGCCAGCAGCAGCGCGGCGGCAGCGGCGACGAGGACCGGCCGGACGCGCGCGGGAGACATGGATCCGATCCTATCGATCGGACGCCTTCCGGGCGGGTCAGGACGCGGGCTGCTCCACCTCGCCGCCGGCGGTCTCGGCGAGGATCCGCTCGGCGACCTCCTTCATGGTCATCCGGTGGTCCATCGCGGTGCGCTGGATCCACTTGAACGCCTGCGGCTCGCTCATCCCGTACGTGGTCATCAGCGCGCCCTTGGCACGCTCGACGGTCTTGCGGATCTCCAGCCGGTCGGTGAGACCGGCCACCTCCGACTCCAGCGCGGCGATCTCCGAGTAGCGGGACAGCGCGATCTCCACCGCCGGCACCAGGTCGCTCTTCTGGAACGGCTTGACCAGGTAGGCCATCGCGCCCGCCGCGCGCGCCCGCTCCACCAGGTCACGCTGACTGAACGCGGTCAGGATGATCACCGGGGCGATCCGCGCGCCGGCGATCCGCTCGGCGGCGGCCAGCCCGTCCATGATCGGCATCTTGATGTCGAGGATGACGAGATCCGGCTTGAGCTCCTCGGCGAGCTTGACGGCGGTCTCGCCGTCACCGGCCTCGCCGGCCACCTCATAGCCCTCTTCGACGAGCATCTCGGCCAGGTCCAGCCGGATGAGCGCCTCGTCCTCGGCGATCAGAACGCGCTTGCGCTCGGCGTCCGCCTGCATCTCGCCCACGAGCCACTCCCACCGGTTCGAGCCCGACACCCGCCGTGCCGGGTGTCGCCGCCCCTAGCCTAGTAGGTAACCTATGGCTCGACGCGAGAGCGTGGCGTGAGCTCGTCCCCGTATTCCAATGGCAGAGAAGCGGAGCTCAAACCTCCGACAGTGTGGGTTCGAATCCCACCGGGGACACCCGAACTTGTCATACAGGCGTTCGACAATGCCTCTGTGCACTCGACCGTCCTTCGGGCACGAGCCCGTGAACTTCGTTCCAGGGGTGGCAGCATCCAGTCTGTCGCCCGGGCATTGTCGCTCCCCTACACGACCGTCTGGCACTGGTGCGTCGATCGCCCCGAGCGAGCAGTCGTAGGCACCGCCGCGCGTTGCTTCCGCTGCCAGAAGGGGGTGACGCATCCGCCGGACCCAGCTGCTTATGCATACCTGCTCGGCCTCTATCTGGGTGACGGGCACCTCGCAGTTACCCCGAAGGTGCCTGTTCTCCGCATCGCTTGCACCAGCACCTATCCGGATCTGGTCGACGCATGCGCCGAGGCGATGCTCGCCACGCTAGCTCTGAAGGTACAGCGGATCCCGAAAAAGGGCTGCATCTCGGTCGAAAGCAGCGGTCAGCATTGGCCATGCCTATTTCCGCAGCACGGGCCGGGCAAGAAGCACAAGCGCCCGATCGTCCTGGCCGACTGGCAGCGGGCCATCGTCGAGGCTCACCCGGGCGACTTCCTGCGCGGCCTGTTCCACTCTGACGGCTGTCGCTTCGCCAACCGGGTCGTGGTGCGCGGAAAGGAGTACGTCTATCCCCGCTATATGTTCTCCAACCGCTCCGCCGACATCATGGCGCTCTGTCAGTGGGCCCTCGACCTGCTCGGGATCGCATGGCGGATGAATCTGCCGTGGTCCCTGTCAGTCGCCCGCCGGGAGGCGGTCGCCGTGCTGGACCAACACGTCGGCCCGAAGTCCTGAGCAGCCTCAAATCCGCGACAACGCCCGCGCGAGATCCGCCCGCAGGTCCTCCGGGTCCTCCAGGCCGACCGAGACCCGCAGCAGCCCGCCGCAGGGCTTGGCGTCGCCCTCGACCGGCCGGTGGGTGAGCGAAGCCGGGTGCTGGATCAGCGTGTCGACGCCGCCGAGCGACACCGCGTGCGTGATCAGCTCGCAGGCGCCGGCGACCTCGGCCGCGGCGGGCGCGCCGCCGCGTACCTCGAAGGCGAGCAGGCTGCCGGTGCCGGACATCTGACGGCCGACCAGCCCGGCCGGGTCGTGCAGCGACGGGTGGTGGACGCGCTCGACGGCGGGGTGCCCGGCGAGCCAGGCGGCGAGTTTCTCCGCGCCGGCCTGCTGGGCGCGGACGCGCAGCGGGAGGGTCTGGATGCCGCGGTGCAGCAGGTACGCGCCGAGCGGGTGCAGGACGGCGCCGGTGACGGCGCGGACCTGGCGCAGCCGGGCGGCCCACTCGGATGCGCAGGCGACGACGCCGGCGAGGACGTCGCCGTGGCCGCCGATGCTCTTGGTGGCGCTGTGCAGCACGAGCGCGGCACCGTGGCGGGCGGGCTGCTGGAGCACCGGCGTGGCGACTGTGTTGTCGACGAGCAGCGGGACGTCACCGGCGGCGTCGGCGAGCGCGGCGATGTCGACCAGGTCCAGGCTGGGGTTGGCCGGCGTCTCGACCACGACCAGGGCGGTGTCGGGGCGGATCGCGGCGGCCACGTCGGCGGTGGTGGCCCAGGTGACTGTGGTGCCGAGCAGCCCGGTGGCGAGGACGTGGTCGGTGCCGCCGTAGAGCGGGCGGACGGCGACGACGTGCCGCTTGCCGTCGCGGGTGGCGGCGAGCAGGGTGGCGGTGAGCGCAGCCATGCCGCTGGCGAACGCGACGGCCTCGGCGGTGCCTTCGAGCTGGGCGAGGGCGGTTTCGAACCGGGCCACCGTGGGGTTCCAGAGGCGCTGGTAGACGGCGCTGCCGCCGGCCGGGAGGGTGCCGCCGGTGGCGAGTGTCTCGTAGTCGTCACCGCCGCCGGCCACCGAGGGCAGCGGGTTGGTGGTGGACAGGTCGATCGGCGGGACGTGGACGCCGAGCCCGGCGAGGTCGGCGCGCCCGGCGTGTACGGCTGCGGTGTCCACGGAAGTCATGCCGGAAGCGTCGAACATGACGATTGCGGGAGGCAAGAGCAACGAACAAGATTCTGCGAGATCCACTTCCATCCGGCTTTCCTTCGGTGAAGGATCGTCGCATGCCTGCCGCACCGAATGATGTACGGCCGTTCGCCGGCCTGGACGACGTCGACCGCGCGATCCTCACCGAACTGGCGGCCGACGGCCGGCTGCCGAACAACGCGCTGGCCGATCGCGTCGGGGTGGCGGCGTCGACGTGCCTGACGCGTACCCGGGCGCTGCGCGAGTGCGGGGCGATCCGCGGGTTCCACGCCGAGGTGGACCCGGCGGCGGTGGGGCTGCCGTTGCAGGCGCTGGTCTCGGTGCGGCTGACCGCGCACGAGCGGGCCGCCGTGGACGCGTTCCGGGCCCGGTCGGTGCGGCTGCCCGGGGTGGTGTCGGTGTTCCACGTGGCGGGCGCGGAGGACTACGTGCTGCACGTGCGGGCCGCCTCCGGGGACGCGCTGCGGGACTTCGTCCTGGACCATCTCGCTGTCGATCCGGCGGTGCAGCACACCCAAACCAGCCTGATCTTCGAGCAGGCCCGGGGTATGGGGTAGCGCACCCGACGGAACAATTCCGGCACGTGGCCTGTTGCACCCCGCTGTGATCGACGTACCCGTGTCTGTTCTTGATCTTGCCCCGGTGGCGGCGACCGGCAACGCCGGTGAGGCGCTGCGGTACACCACGGAGCTGGCCCGCCGCACCGAGGAGCTGGGCTACCGCCGGTTCTGGGTGGCCGAGCACCACAACATGCCCGCCATCGCGAGTTCCGCCCCGGCGGTGCTGCTCGCGCACCTGGCGGCGAACACCAGCTCGATCCGGCTCGGCTCGGGCGGCGTGATGCTGCCCAACCACGCGCCGCTTGTGGTGGCCGAGCAGTTCGGCACGCTGGAGGCCCTGCACCCGGGCCGGATCGACCTGGGCATCGGCCGGGCGCCCGGCACCGACCAGGTGACCGCGCTGGCGCTGCGCCGCACCATGGAGGGCCTGTCCGCGGAGCACTTCCCGCGCGAGCTGGCCGACCTGATGAACTACTTCTCCGGCGCCGAGCCGGGCCCGATCACCGCGACGCCGGGCCGCGGCCAGTCGCCGCAGGTGTGGCTGCTCGGCTCCAGCGGGTTCAGCGCGCAGCTGGCCGGTCTGCTCGGGCTGCCGTTCTCGTTCGCGCACCACTTCAGCTCGCAGAACACGATCCCGGCGTTGCAGCTCTACCGGCAGAACTTCCGGCCGTCGCAGTGGCTGGACCGGCCGTACGCGATGGTGGCGGTCAACGCGGTCTGCGCGGAGACCGACGAGCGGGCCGAGTGGCTGGCCGGGCCGGCCGGGCTGTCGTTCCTGAAGCTACGGTCGGGGCGGCCGGAGCCGCTGGTCACGCCGGAGGAGGCAGCGGCGTACCCGTACTCGGAGTTCGAGCGGGAGTTCCTCGCCCAGCGCCGCGACGGCCAGGCGACCGGTTCGCCGGAAACGGTGGCCCGGCAGCTCGGTGGGTTGCTGGAGCGCACCGGCGCGGACGAGCTGATGCTCACCACGATGGTGTACGACGTGGCCGACCGGGTGCGCTCGTTCGAGCTGATCGCCGAGAAGGCGGCGGGCGGGCTGCGCCGGGAGGCTGAAACACGCTCTTCATAGCCACGTCACCGCGTCGTCGCGCGGGACGCATAACTTTGTCCTCGGTGGTGGTACGGCATTCCCGGTCGGGACGGGTCGGGAATGCTGCGGTGTGGTGCACCGGGTCGCCGGCGGAGCGGATTCCGCGGCCGGCGACCCGGTGTCTGCCGTTTCAGCGCAGGTAGACGCCGCGGAACGCCCTGCGGGTGTGGGGGCGCGCCCCGGGGAGAGCTGAGGGCTCAGCCTTCGACGGCGGCGGCGAGCTTCCGCGACTCCGCCGCCTCGGCGGACTCCCCCGGCGCCGCCGCGGCGGGCTCTCCCGCCGGAGCAGGGCCGCCGGCGAGGGCCGCGTCGACGGTGGCGCGGGCCCGGCGGGTACGGCGCAGCGCCCGCACCGCCAGCCCGACGGCGACCAGCCAGGCGGCGGCGAGCAGCACGTACACCACCACCGGCACCGAGCCGCCCACGCCGCCGGCGCTCAGCAGCGTGCGGGCGTTCGTCAGCACGATCACGCCCCCGATCACCGCGCCGAGCAGCTGGGCGGGGACGATGCGGACCAGCCAGGCCGCGATCGGCGCGGCGATCAGGCCGCCGACCAGGAGAGCGGCCACAGTGGGCAGCAGGAAACCCTCGGAGCCCAGGCCGATGAGGAAGCCGATGCTGGCCGCGCCGGCCACCACGAACTCGGAGGTGTCCACCGAGCCGATGACCTTGCGGGGTTCCATCCGGCCGGAGACCAGCAGCGCCGGGGTGGCGACCGGCCCCCAGCCACCGCCGCCGGTGGCGTCGACGAAACCGGCGACCAGGCCGAGCGGGGCGAGGAAGCGGCTGCGCAGCCGGCCGGCGGCGCGGTTGGCGCGCAGCGGCCGGGAGAAGCGCACCAGCAGGTACGCGCCGAGGGTGAACAGGATGGCGGCCATCCACGGTGCCGCCGTCTCGGTGGAGATGGAGCTGAGGAACGTCGCACCGGCGAACGCGCCGACCGCGCCCGGGAGCGCGATGCGGCCGACCACCTTCCAGTCGACGTTGCCGAACCGCCAGTGCGAGAACCCGGCGGCGAGCGTGGTGCCGATCTCGGCCAGGTGCACCGAGGCGGACGCGGCGGCCGGTGCCACGCCGGCGAACAGGAGAAGCGTCGAGGAGGTCAGCCCGTATGCCATGCCGAGCGCGCCGTCGACGAGTTGCGCGGCGAGCCCGACGAGGGCGAGGACCAGCAGCTTGCGCACGAGCGCCCCCTGACTTTTCGGTATCTCCTATCGGCTTGGTCGACAATGCGGTACGAAGGCGCCCCGGGTCAAGTCCCCCATCCGGTTGATCAGAGACGCCGGACGGTGTGGTCAGCTCCAGGCGCGCGGGTCGGCGGCCAGCTCGTTGACCCGGCCCGGCAGCGAGCCGGCGGCGACGTCGGCGATGGTGACCAGTTCGAGGATCTCCCGCTCGCTGGCCCGCAACGCGATCCAGACGTCCTGCAACGCGCGGGCCGCACCCTGGTAGCCGAGCTGTTCCGGGCGCTGCCCGCGCACGTGCGCAAGTGGACCGTCGATGACGCGGATCACCTCGGCCAGGGAGATCTCCCCGGCCGGCCGGGCCAGCCAGTAGCCGCCCTCGGGGCCACGCTGGGCGTGCACGATGCCGCCCCGGCGCAGTTGCAGCAGGATGCTCTCGAGGAACTTCGGCGGGATGTCCTGCGCACGGGCGATCTGCTCGGCGGTCACCGGCCGGCTCCGCCCGGTCGTCCCCCGGTCCGCGACCGAGGCCAGCTCAGCGGCCGCGCGGAGGGCGTAGTCGACCCGGGCGGAGAGACGCATAGGGCCAGGTTAGTCCGCTGCGGCGCGGACCGGCCCGCCGACCCGCGCCCGGACGATCACCGACCGGCGTTCAGCCGCCGACGCGCCGCAGCAGCCCCTCCTGGACGGCGCTGGCGATGTGCCGGCCGTCGGTGGTGAACATCCGGCCCGTGGCCAGGCCGCGGGCACCCGACGCGGACGGGCTCCAGCAGTCGTACAGGAACCACTCGTCGGCGCGGAACGACCTGTGGAACCACAGCGCGTGGTCGAGGCTCGCGCCGACCACGCCGCCCGGCCCCCACACCTCGCCGTGCACCGACAGCACCGAGTCCAGCAAGGTCAGGTCGGAGGCGTACGTGAGGGCGCACGCGTGCAGCAGCGGATCGTCCGGCAGCTTGCCGTCCAGGCGCATCCACACCCGCTGGTGCGGTTCGGCCGGGCGGTCGCCGGGGCGGACCCAGCCCGGCTCGCCGACGTAGCGCACGTCGATCGGGCGCGGGATCATCCCCCAGATGCCGAGCCGCTCCGGGTAGCGGGAGAGCCGGTCGGTCATGGTCGGCACGTCGTCCGGGCCGGGCACGTCCGGCGGGAGCGGGGCGTGGTGGTCCAGCCCCTCCTCCTGACGCTGGAACGACGCCGACATGAAGAAGATCGGCTTGTCGTGCTGCAACGCCACCGAGCGGCGCACCGAGAAGGAACGGCCGTCGCGGACGTTCTCCACCTGGTACTCGATCGGCTCGGCCGGGTCGCCGGGGCGCACGAAGTAGCCGTGCAACGAGTGCACGGCCCGCTCGGCGTCGACGGTCCGGCCGGCCGCGACCAGGGCCTGGCCCGCGACCTGGCCGCCGTAGACCCGCTGCGGGCCCACCGGCGGGCTCATCCCCCGGAAGGTCATCTCCCCGGTACGGGCGAGGTCGAGCACCTCCAGGAGCTGGTCGACCGCCGCCTGCCCGGTCGCCACCGCACTGTCACTCACTGCGTCACCTTCGTTCGCGACTGCGGGGCTCGCAAACCCGGCTCACTCCTCGCGCTCACTGGAGAGCCCGGGCCGAAGCGGCGTCGACCAGCGAACCGAGCTGGTGCACGCGCAGCGTGTTGGTCGAGCCGGGGGTGCCGGGCGGGCTGCCCGCCACGATCACCACGTAGTCGCCCGGGTTGGCCCGGTCGAGGCCGAGCAGCGCCTGGTCGACCTGGCGGAACATGTCGTCGGTGTGCTCGACGAACGGCATCAGGAACGTCTCGACGCCCCAGGACAGCGCGAGCTGGTTGCGTACCTCCGGCACCGGCGTGAACGCCAGCAGCGGCAGGTCGCAGTGCAGCCGGGCCAGCCGCTTGACGGTGTCACCGGTCTGCGAGAACGCGACCATGGCCTTGGCGCCGATGGCCCGGGCGATCGACGAGGCGGCGACGGTCAGCGCGCCGCCGTGCGTACGCGGATCGTGCTGCAGCCGGGGGACGGCGATCGAACCGGCCTCGGTGGTGGTGATGATCTTCGCCATGGTGCTGACGGTGAGCACCGGGTACTTGCCGACGCTGGTCTCGCCGGAGAGCATCACCGCGTCCGCGCCGTCGAGCACCGCGTTCGCCACGTCGGAGGCCTCGGCACGGGTCGGGCGGGAGTTCTCGATCATCGAGTCGAGCATCTGGGTGGCCACGATGACCGGCTTGGCGTTCTCCCGGCACAGCTGCACGGCGCGCTTCTGCACCAGCGGCACCTGGTCCAGCGGCAGTTCGACGCCGAGGTCGCCGCGGGCGACCATGACGCCGTCGAAGGAGAGCACGATCGCCTCCAGGTGGTCGACCGCCTCCGGCTTCTCGACCTTGGCCAGGACCGGGCGGCGCACGCCCTCCTCGTCCATGATCGAGTGGACGAGCTTGATGTCCTCCGGAGAGCGGACGAAGGAGAGCGCGACCAGGTCGACGCCGAGGCCGAGGGCGAAACGCAGGTCCTCGGCGTCCTTGTCGGACAGGGCCGGGACGCTCACCGCGACGTTCGGCAGCGAGACGCCCTTGTTGTTGGAGACCGGGCCGCCCTCGGTGACCAGGCACCGGATGTCGTTGCCGGTGACGTCACTGACCTCGACCGCGACCCGGCCGTCGTCGATCAGCAGCCGGTCGCCCGGCTTCACCTCCTGCGGCAACTTGCGGTAGGTGCAGGAGACCCGCTCCTTGGTGCCCGTCACCTCGTCGCCGGTGATCACGACCGAGTCGCCGGTACGCCACTCGTGCGGGCCGTCGGCGAACCGGCCGAGACGGATCTTGGGGCCCTGGAGGTCGGCGAGCACGGCGACCGGCCGGCCGGCCGCCTCAGCCGCCTCGCGGACCAGCCGGTATACCGACTCGTGGTCGGCGTGACTGCCGTGGCTGAAGTTGAGCCTCGCCACGTTCATACCGGCTTCGACAAGCCCGCGGATACGCTCCGGGGAGGCGGTTGCGGGGCCGAGAGTGCAGACGATCTTCGCGCGGCGTGTCACGCCCATCAGGCTAGTCTCTCCTCCGGATCGGCCTCCCGGCCGACCCCTTGCGGACTGCGGAACAGTTGTCCAACGACGCGCGTCAACCGCGTGGGCGGGCGGTAGGCGTACCGCACCGGAACGTCGTGTGGCGGGCATCGGCGACCGCGCGGTGAGAAATCGTACCGCTCGCCGTCACGGGCCGGCCGGGGGCAGGGCCGGGCCGCCGCGCCCGGCCGTACGGCCGTGGGCAGGCCGGGGGTACGCGGCAGCGCACGGCGCCGCCGGAGAAGGCTCGCGCGGAGCCTCAGCTCTCCGTCTTGACCAGCGGGAACTCCAGTGAGCCGGCCGGGCAGAGGAAGATGAGCACCTCGACCCGGTAGAGCCCGGCCTGCACCGCCGGGTCGGCCTCCATGACGCTGCGGACGTCGTCCACCGAGCCGGTCCGGGCCAGGCCGAAGCCGATCGGCGGGTCGGGCTCCCGGGCCGGACCGTCCACCGACCCGTCCACGAGCACGATGCCGCGCCGTTGCAGCGCCTGCATGTGCTGGAGGTGCTCGGCCTGCAACCGCTGCACGGTCTCGTCCGGCAGGGCCCGCCCCGAGGGCCCCGGGTAGAGCACGATGCACTCGTACGTGTCAAGCGCGAAGTCGAGCTGTGGCGTCGCGGCCATGCGCACCTCCTGACCCCCGTTCCGCCCAGCCTCCCACGGCGACCCGGTGCGCGGGGGCCGCTCGCCGCAACTGCCCGGTGATGCCGCCGATCCCATGGCGCCGTCGGGGCCGCCCGACCCGGACGCCCGGCCCCTTTCGCGGAATGTGATCGAGCAACTACTGTCAGAGGGATTCTCGCGAGTGGGGGTCCGCTGTGGAGGAGTTCGACTACGTCATCGTGGGGGCCGGCGCGGCGGGATGCGTGCTGGCCAACCGGCTCACCGAGGATCCGGGGACGCGGGTGCTGCTGCTGGAGGCGGGCGGCTGGGACCGCAGCCCGTACGTGCGGGTGCCGAAGGCGTTCTCCCGGCTGATGGACGACGAGCGCACCGCCTGGCACTACCCGGCCACCACCGGGCCCGGCCGCCAGGAGATCTGGCAGCGCGGGCGGATGATCGGCGGCTCGACGTCGGTCAACGGCATGATCTGGAGCCGCGGCGCGGCCCGGGACTGGGCCGCCCTGGAACCGCTGGGCTGGGGCTGGTCGGCGATGCGGACGGTGTTCCCGCAACTGGAGGACCACCCGCTCGGGCCCGCGCCGCACCGGGGCACGGGCGGACCGGTGCGGCTGTCCATCGCCACCGGCACCGACCCGCTCGCCGAGGAGATGGTGGCCACCGGCGCCGAACTGGGCTGGCGCCGGGCCGACGACCTGGACGCCCACGACGACGAGCGGATCGGCTACCCCGCCGCCACCATCCACGCCGGACGCCGGGTCAGCGCCGCGGACGCGTTCCTGCACCCGGTCCGGCGCCGGCCCAACCTGACCGTCGAGGTCGGCGCCGTCGTCCTGCGGGTGCTCGTCGAGGGCGGCCGGGCCACCGGCGTACGGGTGGCCCGGGGTGGCCGGGAGACCGAGTACCGGGCGGCCGGTGAGGTGATCCTCGCCGCTGGCGCCCTCGCCACCCCGCACCTGTTGCAGGTCTCCGGCATCGGCCCGGCGGACACGCTTCGCGCGGCCGGGGTGCCGGTGCTGCTCGACCGGCCCCGGGTCGGCGCCGGGCTGCGCGAGCACCGGTCGATGGTGCTCCAGTACCGCCTCGCCGGACCCGGCGGCCACAACATGACCATCGGCAGCCCGCTCGGGCAGGCCCGGGCGACACTGCGCTGGCTGCTCACCCGGGGCGGCCCGCTCGCCCTGCCGGTGCTGGACGTGGCGGCCCACCTCAAGTCCCGGCCGGAGCTGGAACGCCCGGACGCGCACCTGCTGATGGCGCCGTTCTCGGCCGCCCCGCCGCGCCCCGGCAGGGCGCTGGTGCTGGAACGGGAGCCGGGCGTGATGTGTCTGGGCACCGTCACCAGGCCGGACAGCGAGGGCAGCCTGACGATCACCGACGCGGACCCGCGTACGGCGCCGGCCATCGTGGCGAACTACCTGACCGCCGAGCACGACCGGCGGGTGGCGGTGGACCTGTTCCGCCGGATGCGCGAGTTCTTCGGCACCGGGCCGATCGCGAAGCGGATCAAGGCCGAGACGGTGCCCGGCCCGGCGGCCACTACCGACGCGGAGATCGTCGACGCGGCGGTGGCACGCGGATACTGCGGCTACCACGCGGTCGGCACCTGCGCGATGGGCGACGGCGACGACCACGTGGTCGACCCCGAACTGCGGGTCCGCGGCGTGGACGGGCTGCGGGTCGTCGACGCCTCGGTGCTGCCGGTGATGGTGGCCGGCTGGACCAGCGCGCCGGTGAGCGCGCTGGCCTGGCGGGCCGCCGACGTGATCAGGGACGCGGACTGACCCGCCCGGCGCCGCGCCACAGGGCCGGGCGCGCCCGGGCGCGCGCGACGGCGGGCCCGGGCACGTCCGTCAGACCGCGAAGCAGTTCGGCCGGACCGGGGCGCCCGCGAGCACCTGGCGCACCGCCGTGTACGTGGTGCCGTCCAGCACCAGCCCGAGGTGGCCGACGACCCGTAGCGGGCACCACGCCTGTACGAGGATGTTCGTGGCGCCGTCGGCGAGCACGGCGTTGTCGACCGGCCGGACCAGTTCGTCCTGCCAGGTGCGTACCGTGGCCCAGCGCACCGGGCCGGGGGTGTCGTCCCCGGCGTTGAGGTCGGCGAGGAAGCTCGACCCGATGGTCATCTGCTGGCAGGCGATCACCCCGGCGCAGCTGCCCAGCCCCAGGACGGCGAGAAGGTTCGCGACGTAGGTGCCGTACTGCGGGCTGCCCAGGCTGACGTACTGGTCGACGGTGGCCGCGCCGCCGAGGTACTTGACGTACCAGCGGCTGACCAGGCCGCCCTCGGAGTGGCCGACCAGGTCGACGCGGGCCGCGCCGGTGGTGGCGCGCACCCGGTCCACGTAGGACGACAACGCCCGGGCCGACTCGCGGATGTCGCCGAGACCGAGGCTCGGCAACTGGAAGATCGAGACCCGGTAGCCGTCGGCGCGCAACCGGGCGGCGATCGGTCCGTAGGCGATGGCGATTCCACTCAGGCCACCGACCACGACGACCGGGTCGGCGGCAGCGGCGGCGGCCCGTTGCGCTGCGGTGACGGCGGTGGCCGTGAAGTTACGCGGCGGTAACCCTTGTCGCGCCCTGCGCGCAAACCGGCATGCCGGACCGGGCTCAGTTGCCCAGCGCCTGAACCTTCGCGATGGTCTCCTGCACGTGCTGCCGGGCCGGCTCCCCGCCCTGCGCGGCCTGCGCCAGCGCCTGCCGGTAGGAGTCGATGACCCCGATCAGCGGGCCCGCCGTGGCTCCCTCCAGCGCACCCGCCACCAGCGCCCGCGCCTCAGCCGCGTCCTGCGCGGCAGCGGCGGTGCGCGCCTTGGCCTCGTCCAGCTTCCGTGCCGCCGCCGCCAGCCTGGCGATGATCTCCGCCGCGCTCACACGCCCTCCCCCAGCTCCACCCGTCCCCGCACCCTACCGTCCCACCCCACCCCACCACCTTCGCGATCTTGCACTTTCCGCCCGCCCACAAGCCACGTGTGCCGCACCGTCGGGGCCGCAACTCCATCATCGACGGAGGAAAGGGGCAGGGGTCAGCGGAGGAGGCGGAACAGGAGGAGGTAGAGGCAGAAGAAGGACGGGGAGACCAGCGCGCAGATCACGAAACCGAGCGGAACGTACCGCCCGGGCAGCGGTGCGTCACCCTCCAGCGCCGGGCGGCCCCAGCGGGCGAGCACGACCTGACCGGCCACGAAGGACAGCAGCGGCACACCCGCGCAGGACAGCGCCGCCACCAGGTCCAGCCCGGACACCGGCATCGACGAGCCCACGATCGCGATCAGCATCAGCAGCGAACCGGCGAGCGCGCAGCCCCCGTACACCGCCACCGCGCGGGCCGGCGCCGACCAGGTGGGCAGCAACACCGGCGTGCGGGCCAGCGCGTCGGCCTGCTGCCCGTACCCGTCGGCCTCCTCGGCGAGCCGGCCGGCCGCCGCCAGCTCCGCCGCCGGGTCACCGGCCCGCGGCGCCGGAACAACCCCCGAGGGGTACGCCCCGACCTCCGGCCGCCCCGGCGCGGCGGCTGCGCCGCCGGTCCCCCCGTCCCCCGGTCCGGGTGCGGGACCGGGCGCTCCCCCGCCGGCCGCCATCGCCGGTGCCGGCGCCTCCGCCGGGACCGACGTCATCGGCACGCCGATCGCCTGCCCGAGCCGGTCCAGGTGCTGCCCCTGGGCGGCGAGCCGCTGCCCGAGCGAGTCGACGGCGCTCTGCAGGCCACGGCGGCGCTCCGCCTCGGCGGCGATCTCCCGCTCCCCGCCCCGCTGCCGCGTCGACAGCTCCCGCAGCAGCGCCGCGTACTCGTCGAATCCGCTCATGTGTTGTCTTTCGTCAGCGACTGCGGGGCTCGCAAACCCGGCTCACTCCTCGCGCTCACGGGGAGCCATCACCCCCGGCGAACGGCACGATCAGCGCGGTGCGGTGCTCGTGCCGGTCGACGAGCAGAGCACGGCCGTCGCGCGGGACGTACGCGAGGTCGTGCACGCCGAGGTGCAGGCCCAGGTCGGCGGCGGGGACGTTGAGCGCGACCAGACCGGTCACGTCGTCGCGGTGCCCGCTGCCGCCGAGGTCGTCGGCGAGCCGGCGCAGCCCGCGCCACCAGCCGAGCACGTGCACGCCGCGCGCCGGGCCGTGGCGCAGCACGGCGCGCAGGTCGTCGTACCCGGATCGGAACGTCGCCGGATCGGAGGCGGCGAGCGTGGTGGCGGCGGCGTCCATCCCGAACACCACCAGGTAGGTGCGCCCGGTCGCCGGGGCGTCGCCGGTCGCGGCGTCGGCGAGCTGGGCGCGCAGCGCGCCGGCGTCGAGGCGCCGGACCGGGTGCCCGGCGGCGGCGAGCGTCATGGCCAGGTCGTCGGCGGCGTCGGTGGTGCCCGGCGCCAGTGGCGCGAACAGGAACCGGGCGGTGCCGGGGGCGTGCTGGCGGGCCAGGGCCAGGGTGGCCGACCGGAGCACGTCCGCGCCGGCCGGGGCGGTGCCGACCACTGCCAGGTGCCGGCCCGGGCTCGCGTCGAGCCCGAACCCGGCCGGGCTGCCGGGGACGTCGACCACGCGGCCGACGAGCGCGTACGGCGGGTCGGCGCCGGGCGTCAGCGCCGTCCAGGCGGGATCGTCGGTGAGCAGCGGCGTCTCGTGTCCCCGGAAGACGGCCGGCGGGCGCGACCCGGCCGGGCGGGCCGCGTGCAGTTCGTGGCGCAGTGCGGCGAGGTCGACCGAGGCGGCGTGCGCGTCGGGGAACCGCACCTCGACGTCGGAGCCGGGCACGCCCGCGCCGGTGTTCACCACGGCGGCGCCGACGGTGAGCCCGCGTGCGGCGTCGTTGCGCGGGTCCAGCACGGCGTCGCCGCCGGGCAGCGCGATACGCAGCGGGAACTGCCCGAAGATGGCCTCGGCCCGGCCGTAGAGCGCCTCGATGCCGGTGGTGCTCTGGCTCGCCAGCACCAGGTGCAGGCCGTACGAGCGGCCCTTGCGGGCCAGCTCCTCGATCAGGTCGACCGCCTGCCGGGCGAGCGCGTCGTTGCCGGCGAACAGCACGTGGAACTCGTCGACCACTGTGACGATCCGGGGTGGCCGGGCGTCGGGCGGCAGGTCCGCCAGGCGGCTGACCCCGTGCCGCTTCAGCAGGTCGGCGCGGCGGCCCAGTTCGGCGCGCAGCTCGCGCAGGACCGCCACGCCGTACTCGCGGTCGGACTCGATGCCCACCGCGTCGGCGTGCGGCAGCCAGGACGGGTCGCGGCCGGTGGGCACGAACTCGGTGAAGCTGACGCCCTCCTTGAAGTCGAGCAGCATCAGCCGCAGCTCGGCCGGGGAGTAGCGGGCGGCCAGGCCGTAGAGCACGTCGAGCAGCAGGACCGTCTTGCCGGCGCCGGTACGCCCGCCGATCAGCCAGTGCGGGGTCACGTCGTCGAACGCCACGCTCAGCGGACGGCGTCCGGCCCGGCCGAGGACGGTACGCAGCCCGGAGGCGGCGGACCCGGCCCAGCGCTGCGCCGGGAGCAGGTCGGCGAACGTGACGCCGTCCTGGACGGCGGCCTCGGCGTACCGGCGGGCCAGCGCGGTGACAGAGGCGTGCGACGGGTCGCCGTCGAGCACCACGGGCGCGGCCAACCCGCTGCCGTCGGTGCTGAACGGACGCCCGGGCGGGTCGCCGACGAGGGTGTAGCGCTCGGTGACCCGGAGCTGGGTGGTGGCGCCCAGCGGCGGCGCGGCGCCCGGCCCGGCCGGTGGATGGCCGGCCAGCAGCACGCAGACGGCAGCGGCCGGGCCGGCGTGGGTGAGCGCGGCCAGACGGGCCAGTTCCCGGGGCGGCGGCGCGGACGCGGCGACCACCACCAGCAGCTCGCGGTCCTCCGGCGCGGACCGCTGGGCGGTGCGCGCGTGCCGCTCGGCCGCGTCGAGCAGGGCCGTCGTCTCCGCCTCGGTGGTCGCCGCCGGGGCGAGCACCCCGGCGTCCTGCAGCGGGCGCAGCGGCAGGAACACCGCGCCGAAGGCGGCCTGGTCGATCCCGGCCACCCGGATCGCGCCGGCCGGCGCGGCGGTCAGCAGCCGTACCACCACCGCGCGCAGCAACTCGCCGACGCGCGGGTCACGGGCGTCCGCGTCGACCGCCAGGTGCGCGCCCGCACCCACCGGCACGAGCACCGGGAACGCGCCGTCGACTGTGGTCGCCGCGCCGAGGCGTACCGGAACGGGGTGGGTGGCGACGCGGGCGGTGCCGGGCACCGCGGCGGCCAGCTCACCGCCGAGGCGGGCCAGCCGCGCGACCAGTTCGGGGCTGCCCACCGGCGCCGGACCGGCGGCGCCCAGCAGCCGCCGGGCCGCCTCCCAGTGCCGCACCGCCCGTCGATGCCGATCGACCGCCTGCCGGTACGCCGTCGCGAGTCTGCCCACCGTCCGCCCTCCGACGTCTGCGATCGAAAGGGAACCCTAACGGACGCGCGCCGCACCGGCACGGGGCGCTCCGCACCGGGGATTCGTCAGCTGTTCACGCGCCGGCGGGCGGGCGCGCCGCCCGCCGTTCCCCCGGCCCGGCTTGCCTTCCCCCAGGCAATGTGTGCACAGGAAGGCGACGACGTGACCACCTCACCTCTTCCCCGGCGGTCCCTGCTGCGCGGCGGCGTGGCCGGCGGACTCGGCATCGTGGTGGCCGGCAGCCTGGAGGCCATCGCCGGCCCGGCCGCGGCCCGGCCCGCGTGCCGCCCCGCAGTCGGCTACGGCGACCTGGTGCCGGATCCGGCCGGTCTGCTGGCGCTGCCGCCGGGCTTCTCGTACACGGTCGTCGCACAGGCGGGCGCGACGCTGCTGGAGTCCGGGCAGCCCACCCCGAGCGACGCGGACGGCACCGGCTGCTTCCGCGGTCCGCACGGCTCGGTGCTGGTGAACAACCACGAGATCGGCGGCGAGGAGCCCTACCCGGTGCCGGCGCTGTCAGGCCTCACCTACGACCCGGGCGCCCGCGGCGGCACCACCACCATCGAGGTGGACAAGCACGGGCGGCGGCTGCGCGAGTACGTCAGCGTGGCCGGCACGCACAACAACTGCGCCGGTGGCATCACCCCGTGGGGCACGTGGCTGACCTGCGAGGAGACCGAGCAGCGGGCCGGTGGGCGGTTCCTGAAGGACCACGGGTACGTCTTCGAGGTCGACCCGCACGACCGGTCCGCCAACACCGATCCGGTGCCGCTGACGTTCCTCGGGCGGTACTCGCACGAGGCGGTGGCGGTCGACCCGTACACCCACTCGATCTACCTGACCGAGGACGCGAGCGGGCCCAACGGCCTGTACTTCCGGTGGACGCCACCGCCCGGCTTCCGGGCCGGCAAGGGCGCGCTGCGGGCGCTCGCCCAGCGGCCCGACGGCGCGACCGCCGGCAGCCTCGCCGCGATGCGCTGCCTGCGCGGCGACGGCCACGTGGCCGACCTGTCGGAGGCCACCACGCCCGGTACCCGCTACCGGGTGGAGTGGGTCGAGGTGCCCGACCGCGACGCCCGGACCGTGTCCGTGCGCAAGCAGTTCACCGATGACGAGGTGACCCGCAGCCGCAAGCTGGAGGGCGCCTGGTGGGGTGACGGCGGCGCCTACTTCGTGGCCAGCTACGCCCGGCTCGACGACGGCAGCACAAACGAGCACGACGGCCAGGTGTGGTTCTACGACCCGCGCCGGCAGACGGTGACGCTGAAGACCATCTTCGGGGTGAACACCGACCCGGAGGCCGACGACGGCAACTACGACGGGCCGGACAACATCACCGTCTCGCCGTACGGCGGGGTGATCCTGGCCGAGGACGGCGAGGGCGTGTCGCACCTGGTCGGGGTCACCGAGCAGGGCAAGGCGTACCCGCTGGCGCGCAACGAACTCAACGACAGCGAGTTCACCGGGCCGACGTTCAGCGCGGACGGGAAGACGCTGTTCGCCAACATCCAGTCGCCGGGGTACGTGTTCGCGATCACCGGCCCGTGGGGGCGGCCGAGCAACGCACACCGCTGAGGGGGCGGCCGGCGGTTCCCGGGCGGGAACCGCCGGCCGTCCGATCTGCTGTCACTGGCCTTCGCGTACGCCGATCTCCTTGGCCAGGTCGACGAAGCGCTGCCAGGCGACTGGTTCGAAGGCCAGCATTCCACCGGCACGGTCCTTGGTGTCTCGGACCAGCACGACGCTCGCGAGGTTGTCGGCGACCTCCACACAAGAGCCGCCGTTGTTGCCGCTCTTCGTGCTCTTGCGCCATCGCGCAGCGGTCATGTCCATGATCCTGCCGCTTCCCTGATCAGGTCTAGTGACTGGGTTCGGGAGAGGGCCTCGCCCCTGATGCGCTCCCACCTACGGCTGAGCGTAGCAACGGCCGCAGCCTCATTAAGGAGCTGCGCGGACGCCTGGCTGTCGACGTGCGCGACATGCTCACCGGTGGGCAGTTCGGCGAGGATGAAGCCACCACCGAGCCCTGGGTACATGCCGATGTCCCTCGGCACGACGTGTATCTGCACACCGGGCAGGGCTGCGCAACGGACCAGGTGCTCAAGCTGCTCCCGCATCAGCTCCCGGTCGCCGTAGGCCGACTGATGCAGCACGCCCTCGAAGATGACCGCGACAACCAGGGGCGGCCGGTCCCGACGGAGGATCGCCTGTCGTTCGAGCCGCGAGGCGACCAGCTCATCGATCTCCGCTGCGGTCAGCGCCTCGCCGGCCAGCGTCGCACGTGCATATGCCTCGGTCTGCAATAACCCGGGCACCCATGTGTGCTCGAACCAGCGGATCGACACGGCGTCCCGTTCCCAGTCGACCCACTCACGCAGCCACGGCGGTTCACGGCGCTTGAGGACGTCCGGCCAAAGATCCCCGACGTCCCGGCCGAGGAGCGCCGCCACCTGGGCACGTCGCCGCGGCTGCGGAGTACGTCCCGGAGAGACCCAGCGGGCCGCCGTCTTCGGATCCACGCCGGTCTGAGCTGCAAGGCTCTCCGCTGTCTCACCGGCTTCGGCCATCGCCACCTGGAGCGCGTGGTTCATCCTTCCTCCCTCATGGACGTCCAGGACACCCCGACACCATACGACAACGCTGTGTATTGGTCCCGTAGCCGTCGGCAAGGTGAGGCACAGGTTGATGCCGCCGATATCCCAAGGGGGAACCCATGCCCGACGACAGGCCGAAGGCGAGGCGTGCCGGCGCACCGCCGACCACGCCGACGCACACTCGACTGATCAAGGCGGGCGACCTCCTGCGCCTCGGCCGCGCGGCGAGCGTGCAGTTCTGCCGCCCAATCACGGTGCGCGTCATTCGGGAGATCGCCGAGCGCCACCCGTACGACGGTTGGGCGTGGATCGAGGCGTACGAGTTGAACGGCAAGGGCGTCGCGGTCGCCAAGCGAGAGCTGTTCGTGCGGCTCGCCGGGCTGCGCTGGCTTAATGCCGGTGCCGGGCAGGGGGCGGCCATTGGGCACCGTGTTCGGATCGCCGCCCGGCCACGGGTGCCGGCATGAACACCGACACCCGTCCGCATCTGCCGATCCGCCCGCTCTGGATCTGCAAGCGCTGCGCCCACCCGTGGCCGTGCGCGGAGGCTCGGCTGGCGCTGCTGACCGAGTACGCGGCTGATCGCCTCGCCCTGTCGGTCTACCTGTGCGGACAGCTCTACGACGCGGCCCAGGAGCTGCATCGCCTCAATCCGCACGAGGCGCCGAGCCCGCAAGCGCTCTTCGCCCGCTTCGTCGGCTGGGCACCGTTACGCACGTCGCCGTTTCGTTGAGCACGAAGCGCTACGCCTCCACAGCTCGATCCTTCGACCTCGACCCGAGCGCTTCGGCGATGGCGGCGAACTCCGCGTGAGCTGCTTGCAGGTCGTCGACGATCTCCTGGGCGATCACCTCGGGTGGCAGTAGCGAGTCGGCATCCTCCTGCGAGGCGTCCTTGAGCCAGGTGATGTCGAGGTTGACCTTGTCCCGGGCAATCAACTCGTCGTACGAGAACGCGCGGAAGCACTCGGTCTCCACCCGCTCGGCGCTCTCCTTGCCCGGCAGGTAGCAGTCGACGAAGTCCTGGAGGTGCTGGCGTCGCTGTGGGTTCTGCTTGAGTGTGAAGTGCCGGTTGGTACGGAAGTCGTACACCCAGAGCTTCTGGGTGTACGACTCCTCACAGGCACGCTTGCGCTCGAAGAAGAGCACGTTGGCCTGCCCACGTACCAAGACCTGCTCAGCGTGTGGCGGCGCGGCAGCCGGGGTCGGGGCCTGCGTCGGCCACCCCGCAGTGGAACACCTCGACCGGGGCGGCGTCCACATCGGGCACCTTCGCCACGGTGAGCAGCGCCAGCCGCTTCGCCACCGGTTCGCCGGAGTCCGGGGCGTACCGGATCAGGCCGCTGACCCCCGGGTAACCGCCGGCGGCGTTCTGCCGCAGCACCTCGGCGTGCACCCCGACCGGATTCACCGAGCGGGGCTCCCAGCGGCGGCCGGTGTCCGCGTGACGCAGCCGGGCGGCGAGGCTCTCCAGCGCGCGTACCGTCATCATTGTCGCGTCGTAGGCCAGGCTGACCCGCTCGCCGACCGGCGGGCCGGTCCCGGCGCGGCAGCGGGGCGGGTCGAGCAGTCCGTCCGCGCCGATCCAGGTGAGGAAACTGCCCCGGGCGTCGTCCCGCCCGGCCTGCGCGGTCCGCAGCGCCGCGCAGGTGGCCAGCGCTGCCTTCGACACGTACGTGACCGGCAGGTTGCCCGGCGCGCTGGCGCGCAGCCCCGGGTTGGCCATGTAGCGGTTCACCGAGTCGTCGGCGACCAGGTGCCGGGGCGGGTTCGCGCCGCACTCCTTGAGCGCCCGCATGAACCCGTCGAACTCCGACCAGCGGCCGGCGAAGAAGAGCATCCCGGGGTAGCCGCACTCCTGGGTGAGCCGCCGTCCACTGCGCCACTCGTCGAGCCGGGTGATCCGGTCACCGAAGCGTTCCCGCAGGCCGTCGACGAGGGTGGCGACGTAGAGGTCGTCGGTGAGCGAGCTGCGGTCGCCGGTGGTCCAGTAGACGTGCGCCTCCCCCACCCGCAGCACCTGCCGGGCATACGCCTCGACCATCCGGGCCTGGTCCCGGTTCGGCGCCGACATGGCCAGGTAGAGGCTGGAGTTGGCGTCCATCCGGTCGGCCGACAGCGTGGGGGCGAGCACCGGCAGGCCGACCCGGTTGAGTTCGCGCAGTGCCGCCGCCGTACTGGTGCGGCTGTCCACCAGCCCGACCACGCCCAGCACCGTGGGGTCGTCGCGGGCCAGCCCCTCCAGCATCCGTACCGCGTCGCCGGCGTGCCGCATCTGCCGCCCGGCGTTCGCCACCACGATGTGCAGCAGCGCCGCGTCGTCCGCCGCCGCCGACTCCTGCAGCAGGGCGTACTGGGCGGTGGCCATGCCCTCCAGTTCCTCCCGCTCGGAGACGTAGGACTCCTCGTCCGCCCGGGTCCGGTTACCGGTGAGGCTGCCCAGGTAGACAAGCGTCAGGTAGGGGCGGCGGTGGTCGCTGCGCCGCCACACCTCCTCGGCGGCCCGGTTCTGGGCGAAGATGCGGCGCTGTACGGCGCGCAGCCGGTCCTGCCCGGGCTCGCTGTTGAAGACCTGCCCGGCGGTGTCGCTGTAGCCGACGCACTCCCCGCCCACGAGCCGGACGGAGACCCGGTCGGCGGGCCAGGGGCGGCAGTCCGGCGCCCACCGTCCGTGCGCCCACACGCCCAGCCCGGCGACGAGCGCCAGAGCCACCGCGGCGGGCAGGAACCGCCGCGCCCACCAGGGCGGGTCGGGCGCGACCAGGGCCGGCGGGACGCCTCCCACCGGGACGTCGACGTCCCGGTCGTCCGCCTCCAGCAGCATCAGCCAGGCGCCGGGGCGGCGCAGCCGTCGGTTCTCCGGCAGCGCCTCGGCCCACTCCTCGTACACCTCCTCGGCCTGGGTGAGCGGCCGGGCCGCGGCCGGTTCCGGCGGCGGGTCGGCGGCGACCGCGACGACGAGCAGCGGGTCGTTGCGGCCGGTCTCGTTGCGCACCTCGTCGACGAGCCGGACCAGCGTGTGCCCGACGTTGTCCGGGCGGGCGCCGTCGAGCACCAGCATCGGATAGGCGGTACGGCGCCAGTCTCCCGGCCGCCAGAACCGCCGCCGGTACGCCAGGCGCAGGTCCTCCAGGAACGCGTGCAGCAGCAGCTTCTCCACCTGGGCCGGGTGTTCGCCGTCGCGCCACCCGGCGGTGAGCCGCTCGGCGAAGCCGAGGAACGTCACCGACTGCCGGGGCGCCAGGTACTGCTGACGCATGAACCAGCGGTACTGCCGGCCCACGAGCGGCACCCGGCCGGACACGGCGATCCGGAACACCACGCTGGGCACGGCCCGCCACAGCAGCCAGAGCAGCAGATGCACCGCGGTGCCGAGGCCGGAGTCGCCGCCGACCTGGGGGTCGTCACCGGCCCGCCGTCCCCGCCAGTCCCGCAGGCGGCGCACCAGCGCGGCCCGGCCGCTGTCGGCGGCGTCCAGGTCCACGGCGAGCGTCTGGTGCATCAGCCAGTCGGCCAGCGGGTAGTGCCGGAACCGCAGCCGGGGAGCGCCGAACGCCTCCACCGAGAGCTGCCGGTGCAGTTCGCGCAGGACGGCCGCGACGTCGTCGCCGGCGGGCCGGTCGGCCAGGTCCAGCACTGCGTGCGGCACCCGCCGCCCGGCCCGGCGCGCCGCGAACCGCCGCAGCAGGGCCGCTGTCGCACCGTCGGCGGCGGGCCGGACCAGCCAGAGCAGCGGCAGCCGGCGGTCGCCGCGGCGTGGGCGGCGCAGCAGCCGGGCCAGCAGGGTGAGAAGTTCCGGGCCGCCGGACGGGAGTTGCTCGCGGACCGGCCGCGGCCGGGTCACCGGTTCGCGCATCGTCACCTCCGGGTGGCACAGGGTGTCACACCATTGTCGACGCTCGATGCAACCGCAGGAGGGCCCCGCTCGACGGGTGCCGAGCGGGGCCCTCCTCGTCGTACGGATCAGCCGATCGCGGCGGTCAGCGCGGCCAGGTAGCCGTAGCGGTAGCCGCTGGCGTTCGGGTGGTACGCCTCGATGACGCCGCTGACGTCACGGATCCACGGATCGGCGGCGCACACGCCGTGGCCGGTGAAGACCGTCCGCGCGTCGACGAACGTACCGCCGGCCGCGCCGGCCCGGCCGGCGATGACGCCGTTGAGCGTGTCGGCGGCCTGGTTGAGGATGGTGCGCTTGTAGCTGCTCATCGCGAACAGTCCGCAGTAGCCGGTCTCGAACAGCCGCGGGTAGCCGAGCACCACCAGCCGGGCATTCGGCGCCCGGTTGCGGATCGCGGTGTACGTGGCGTCGAGGCGGGCCGGCAGCGTCGTGGTGGCGAACGCCTTGGACTCGTTGACCGCACTCTCGCAGCTGGACGTGCTGCCGAAGCGGCAACTGGTCATCACGTCGGCGAAGCCGGCGTCGTTGCCGCCGATGGTGATGGTGACGAGCGTGGTGCTGCTGCTGAGCTGGCCGACCTGGTTGTTCAGCACGTCGGCGGTGACCGCGCCGCCGCAGGCCGGGAACTTGAAGCTGGTTACCGAGTGGGCTGCGGCCCACAGCGGGGCGTACGACTTCTGGCTGCGCAGACAGGTGGACAGGTCGTACGGGCCGGCGCCGACACCGGAGGAGTAGGAGTCGCCGAGGGCGACGTAGTTGACGGTGGCCGCCCGGGCGACGCCGGGCAGGAGCACGGCGCCGAGGACGGCCGCCAGGACGGCGGCGAGCACGGTACGGACGCGACGGGGCATGGTAGAGCCTCCACGGGGCAGGGGTGGTGGAGCCCGTTGACCGCGCGCGTGGCCGAGGGATCGGTGCTGTTACTGGTCGGTAATGCTATCGAAACATTCACCGAAATAGAACAGGTGAGTTCGGCGAGCCGGGGAAGATTCGTTCACATGCGTCGACCCGGTTGCCGGTGACGCCGCAGCGCGTCCCGCCGTGCGACCGCCGCCGCCGTGCGGACGGCGATGTTAAGAAGGGCCCCCTCCTCTACCGGAGGCGTTAAGAGGGGGCCCTTCCTTCAGCGCGCGGCGAGTGGCTGGCGGGCCGGGTCGACCGGGGCGGGCAGCTCGCCCACCCCACCGAGGTACGTGTGGATCGCCGCCGCGGCGGCGCGTCCCTCCGCGATCGCCCACACGATCAGCGACGCGCCCCGGTGCATGTCACCGGCGACGAAGACGCCGTCGGCGGCCTGCCAGTCCCCACGGGCGTCGACCGCGCCCCGGCCGTTGCGGGTCACCCCGAACTGGGCCAGCAGCGGCTGTTCCTCGGTGCCCTCGAAGCCGATGGCGAGCAGCACCAGGTCGGCCGGGATCTCCCGCTCGGAGCCGGGCAGCGGCGTGACGATGCGGCGACCGTCCACCTTCTTCACTGTCACCTCGGCGATCCGGACCGCGCGGACCTGGCCGGTGCCGTCGTCCACGAACTCCTGCACGGCGACCGCGAAGACCCGCTCGCCGCCCTCCTCGTGCGCCGGGTAGTTGCGCAGCAGCCACGGCCAGGTCGGCCACGGGTCGCGGGCCGCGTCGCGCTCCGTGGGCGGCTGCGGGTAGAGGTCGAGCTGGTGTACGCCGGCCGCGCCCTGCCGGTGCGCCACACCGAGGCAGTCCGCGGCGGTGTCGCCACCGCCGATGATCACCACGTGCTTGCCGGCGGCGTCGATCGGCGTACCGTCGGGCAGCGCGGCGAGGGCGGGCCGCCCGTCCCCGGCGGCGGCCACCACGCGGTTCGCGGCGACCAGGTGCGACATCGCCTGGTGCACGCCGCGCAGTTCCCGGCCCGGCGTCTCCGGGGTGTCCCGGCCCTGCAACGCGCCGCAGGCCAGCAGCACCGCGTCGTGCTCGGCGCGGATCTGCTCGGCGGTCACGTCGACGCCGACGTGCACACCGGTCCGGAAGCGCACGCCCTCGGCGGTGAGCTGGGCCAGCCGCTTATCGATGTGCTGCTTCTCCAGCTTGAAGTCGGGGATGCCGTAGCGGAGCAGGCCGCCGATCGCGTCGTCGCGCTCGTACACGGTGACCGTGTGACCGGCACGGGCGAGCTGCTGCGCGGCCGCCAGCCCGGCCGGACCGGAACCGACCACCGCCACCGACCGGCCGGTCGGCGTGGAGGCGGGCCGGGGTCGCAGGCCGTCGCGGGCCACCGCCGCGTCGGCGATCTCCACCTCGACCTGCTTGATGGTGACCGGCTGCTGGCCGCCCAGGCCGAGCACGCAGGCCGCCTCGCACGGCGCCGGGCAGAGCCGGCCGGTGAACTCGGGGAAGTTGTTTGTGGCGTGCAGCGACTCCACCGCCGCGTCCCAGTTGCCGGTGCGGACCAGGTCGTTCCAGTCCGGAATCCGATTTCCAAGAGGGCACCCGGCGGTGTCGCTGTGGCAGAACGGGATGCCGCAGTCCATGCACCGGGTGGCCTGCTCGCGGATCAGCTCCTCGCCGGCCGGCGGGTACACCTCACGCCAGTCGGAGATGCGCACCGGCACCGGACGGCGGGCCGGCAGCCGCCGGTCGTAGCGGAGGAAACCGTTCGGGTCAGGCACGAGCCACCTCCTGGGCGACCACCCGGGGCGCGGGTGGCAAGGACGCGGCCGGCTGAGCCGCCGGGGCGGCTGTCGCCGCCAGTGCACTCATCACCGCGTCGTCGACGTCTCGGCCGGCGGCTTCGGCGGCCCGCATGATCTCCATGACCCGGCGGTAGTCCCGGGGCACCACGGCGGTGAACTCCTCCACCGCCTGCGGCCAGCGCTTGAGCAGGTCCTCGGCGACCGCCGAGTCCGTCTCGGCGAAGTGCCGCTGGACCAGCTCGTGCAGCCGGTCGCGTTCCTCGTCGCGCAGCGGCGACAGGTCGACCAGCTCGGCGTTGACGAGCCGCTGGTCGAGCCGGTGCACGAACGCGGTGCCACCGGACATGCCGGCGGCGAAGTTGCGCCCGGTCGGCCCGAGCACCACGACGGTGCCGCCGGTCATGTACTCGCACCCGTGGTCGCCGAGGCCCTCGACCACGGCCACGGCGCCGGAGTTGCGGACCGCGAACCGCTCGCCCACCCGGCCGCGCAGGAACACCTCGCCGCCGGTGGCGCCGTACAGGATGGTGTTCCCGGCGATGATCTGGTCCTCGGCGCGGCGGCCCGGCTCGGCGTCGACGCCGACGAACGGCGCGGCGGCGTCCGGCCGGACCACGATCCGGCCGCCGGACAGTCCCTTACCGACGTAGTCGTTGGCGTCGCCGTACAGGCGCAGCGTGACACCGCGCGGCAGGAACGCGCCGAACGACTGGCCGGCGGTGCCGTGCAGCAGGAATTCGACGGTGTCGTCGGGCAGGCCGTCGCCGCCGAAGCGGCGGGTCACCTCGCCGCCGAGCATCGCGCCGACGCTGCGGTGCTCGTTGCGGACCTCGACCTCGACCCGGACCGGGGTACGGTCGCGCAGCGCCGGACCGGCCAGTTCGATGAGCCGGTTGTCAAGCGCCGCGTCGAGGCCGTGGTCCTGGGCGCGTACGCCCCGGCGGGCCGCGCCCTCCGGCAGCTCCGGCAGGTGCAGCACGCGGCTCAGGTCGAGCCCGTGGCCCTTCCAGTGGTCGATCGCGCCGGCCACGTCGAGCAGCTCGGTGTGGCCGATCGCCTCGTCGATGCTGCGGAAGCCCAGCTCGGCCAGGTAACCACGGACCTCCTCGGCGAGGAAGAGGAAGAAGTTCTCCACGAACTCGGGGCGGCCGGTGAAGCGTTCGCGCAGCACCGGGTTCTGGGTGGCGATGCCGACCGGACAGGTGTCCAGGTGGCACACCCGCATCATCACGCAGCCCTCGACGATCAGCGGCGCGGTGGCGAAGCCGAACTCCTCGGCGCCGAGCAGCGCCGCGACCAGCACGTCCCGGCCGGTCTTGAGCTGGCCGTCGACCTGCACCGTCACCCGGTCGCGCAGCTTGTTGAGCAGCAGCGTCTGCTGCGCCTCGGCCAGGCCCAGCTCCCACGGCGTACCGGCGTGCTTGAGCGAGTTGAGCGGGGACGCGCCGGTGCCGCCGTCGTGCCCGGAGATCAGGATGACGTCGGCCTTGAGCTTGGCCACGCCCGCCGCGACGGTGCCCACGCCCACCTCGCTGACCAGCTTGACGTGCACCCGGGCGGCCGGGTTGACGCACTTCAGGTCGTGGACGAGCTGGGCCAGGTCCTCGATGGAGTAGATGTCGTGGTGCGGCGGCGGGGAGATGAGGCCGACACCCGGGGTGGCGTGCCGGGTCCGGGCGATCCACGGCCAGACCTTGTTGCCCGGCAGCTGACCACCCTCGCCGGGCTTCGCGCCCTGCGCCATCTTGATCTGGAGGTCGTCGGCGTTGACGAGGTATTCGCTGGTAACGCCGAACCGGCCGCTGGCGATCTGCTTGACCGCGGAGCGCCGCGCCGGGTCGTGCAGCCGCTCGACGTCCTCCCCGCCCTCGCCGGTGTTGGACTTGCCGCCGAGCCGGTTCATCGCGACGGCGAGCGTCTCGTGCGCCTCCGCCGAGATCGACCCGTACGACATGGCGCCGGTGGCGAACCGCTTGACGATCTCGGTGGCCGGCTCGACCTCGTCCAGCGGCACCGGCGGGCGTGCACCGGTGCGCAGCGTGAACAGCCCGCGCAGCGAGCCGGCCTGCGCGGCCAGCTCGTCGACCTTGGCGGTGTACTGCCGGAACACGTCGTACTGGCGGCTGCGGGTGGCGTGCTGGAGCAGGAAGACCGTCTCCGGGTTGAACAGGTGCAGCTCGCCCTCGCGGCGCCACTGGTACTCGCCGCCGACCTCCAGCCGGTCCGTGGCCTGCGCGCCCGGCGCCGGCCAGGCCCGCGTGTGCCGGGCCGCCACCTCGGCGTGGATCTCGTTCAGTCCGATGCCGCCGATGGTGCTCGGCGTGCCGCGGAAGTATCTGTCGACCAGGCGGGTGTCCAGGCCGACGGCCTCGAAGACCTGCGCGCCGCAGTACGACGACACGGTCGAGATGCCCATCTTGGACATGATCTTCAGGACGCCCTTGCCGAGCGCCTTGACGTAGTTGCGGACGGCCTTCACCCGGTCCACGCCGGTCAGTACGCCGGTGGAGATCATGTCCTCCACCGACTCGAAGGCCAGGTACGGGTTGACCGCCGCCGCGCCGTACCCGATCAGCACGGCCGCGTGGTGCACCTCGCGGCAGTCGCCGGACTCGACGACCAGCGCCACCTGGGTACGGGTCTGCTCGCGAACCAGGTGCTGGTGCACCGCGGCGGTGAGCAGCAGCGACGGGATCGGCGCCAGGTCGGCGTTGGAGTCCCGGTCGGAGAGCACCAGGATGCGGACGCCGTCCTCGATCGCCTCGGAGACGTGCCGGCAGATCTCGGTCAGCCGCGTCTTGATGCCGGCGCCGCCGTCGCGCAGGCGGTAGAGCCCGGAGACCCGGACCGCCTTGAAGCCGGGCAGGTCGCCGTCCTCGTCGATGGACAGGATCTTGGCCAGCTCGTCGTTGTCGATCACCGGGTACGGCAGCACGATCTGCCGGCAGCTCGCCGGGCCCGGGTCGAGCAGGTTGCCCTCCGGCCCGATGGTGGACGCCAGGCTGGTCACCAGCTCCTCCCGGATGGCGTCCAGCGGCGGGTTGGTGACCTGCGCGAAGAGCTGATGGAAGTAGTCGTAGAGCAGCCGCGGCCGGGTGGACAGCGGGGCGATCGGCGTGTCCGTGCCCATCGAGCCGATCGGCTCGGCGCCGCTGCGGGCCATCGGGCCGAGCAGGATCTTCAGCTCCTCCTCGGTGTAGCCGAACGTCTGCTGGCGGCGGCGTACCGAGTCGTGGGTGTAAACGATGTGCTCGCGCGGCGGCAGGTCGTCCAGTTCGATCAGGCCGGCGTGCAGCCACTCCTGGTACGGCTGCTCGGCCGCCAACTCCGTCTTGATCTCTTCGTCGGAGACGATCCGGCCGTTGACGGTGTCGACGAGGAACATCTTGCCCGGCTGGAGGCGGCCCTTGGCGACCACCGTGGCCGGGTCCAGGTCGAGCACGCCCGCCTCGCTGCCGAGCACCACCAGGCCGTCGGTGGTGTGCCACCAGCGACCCGGGCGCAGGCCGTTGCGGTCCAGCACCGCGCCGACGACCTCGCCGTCGGTGAACGCGACCGACGCCGGGCCGTCCCACGGCTCCATCAGGCTGGCGTGGAATCGGTAGAACGCGCGCTTGTCGGCGCGCATGTCCGGGTCGTTCTCCCACGCCTCGGGGATCATCATGAGCACCGCGTGCGGCAGGCTCCGCCCGGCCAGGTGCAGCAGTTCGAGCACCGCGTCGAAGTTGGCCGAGTCGGACGCGGCGGGCGTGCAGACCGGGAAGACCCGGCGGATGTTGCCGGGGATGCTCGGACTCCGGAGCAGGGCCTCGCGGGCCTGCATCCAGTTCCGGTTGCCGCGGATCGTGTTGATCTCGCCGTTGTGCGCGATGAACCGGTACGGGTGCGCCAGCGGCCAGGACGGGAACGTGTTCGTGGAGAAGCGCGAGTGCACCAGCGCGATGGCGCTGACCACCCGCTCGTCGGTCAGCTCCGGGTAGAACGCCGGGAGCTGGTCCGGGGTGAGCATGCCCTTCCACACCATGGTGCGGCCGGACAGCGACGGGAAGTACGCCGGCACGCCCCGCTCGGCGGTCTCCCGCTCGACCTGCTTGCGCAGGCAGAACGCCACCCGGTCCAGGTCGAGCCCGGTCAGCGGGGAGCCGGCCGGGCCGTCCGGCGAGCCGGTCAGCCGGTTCGCGGCCACGAACAGCTGCCGGACCCGGGGCATCGCCGCGAGCGCGGTCTCGCCCAGGCCGGACGGGTCGGTCGGCACCTCCCGCCAGCCGAGCACGTCGGCGCCCTCGACCAGCGCGTACTTGTCGATCACCTGGCGGGCGCGGGCCTCGGCCGCGTCGTCGTCAGGCAGGAACACCAGGCCGGTGGCGTACTGGCCGGCCGGGGGCAGCGGGAAGTCGACGGTGGCGCGCAGGAACGCGTCCGGCACCTGGATCATGATCCCGGCGCCGTCCCCGGTGTTGTGCTCCGCGCCCCGGGCGCCCCGGTGGTCCAGCCGGCACAGCGCCCCGAGGCCGTTCGCGACGACCTGGTGCGAGCGCCGTCCGTGCAGGTCGGCCACGAAGGCCACGCCGCAGGCGTCGTGCTCGTACGCGGGGTCGTAGAGCCCGGTCGTCTGTGGGGCCGGCTGCGGGCTGTGAGGGTACGGAAAGGCCACCGGGCCTCCTGTCGTCACTCAGGTTCGATCATGATGGGGACGACGTCGGCCCTCTGCGGTTTATTGAGTCTACGTTAGGGCTTCCGGCGCAAGGCCAGTTCAGATTGATCACACTTCCAGATGCTGGGACGTGTAGTCTCGCGCGGTGGATCTCGCACGTGCTGACACACTCGACCGGTTGGAGCGGTTCTACGACGCGGTGCCCCGCGACGGGGCCCGGACCGAGGATTACGGCGCCCTGGTGCTGTTCGTCCGGGACGGGGCGGGCTGGCCGTTCTACGCCCGGCCCCGGCTCGACGCCACCGAGGCGCCCACGCTGGCCGACGTGACGGCGGTCCGCGAACGGCAACGGGAGCTGGGCCTGCCGGAAACGTTCGAGTGGGTGCACGAGCACCAGCCCGACCTGCTGGCGGTGGCCCGCTCGGCCGGACTCAGCGTGCTGGAGGCGCCGCTGATGCTGCTGGAGCCGGAGCGGCTGCCCGAGCCGGGGATTTTCAGCGCCGTACCGGTGCGGGTGCTGGACCCCGCCGGCCCCGGCTTCGCGGCGGACATCGCGCTGCGGCGGGCCGTCGCGGCGGTCGGCTTCGCCAACGGCGGCACCGCGCGCGGCGAAGCCGGACCGGCCGAGCGGGACGCCGCCCTCGCCCAGCTGGACGTGGCCGCGCTGGAGGAGGAGGCGACCCGGGTCGCCGACGGGCGGCGCATCTCGGTGCTCGCCGAGACGCCCGACGAGGGCGCGCTCGCCAGCGGGATGGCGATGCGGGTGGACGACGTGGCGGAGATCGCCGGCGTGGCCACGCTGCCCTCCGCCCGGCAGCGCGGGCTCGGCGCGGCGGTGACCGCCACCCTCGCCCGGGAGCTGCGCGCCGCCGGTACCGACCTGATCTTCCTGAGCGCCGGCAGCGAGGACATCGCCCGCGTCTACCTGCGAGTCGGGTTCCGCCGGGTGGGCACCGCCTGCATCGCCGAGCCCACCGCCGTCATCTGAGCACCCGCCCGGCCCGCGTGGTCCCCGAGCCCGCACCACCGGGGCCGGGCCGCCGAGAGGCCGGCTCGCGGCGGCACGGTCAGGACGGCGGCTGCCAGGCGGCGGCCGCCGCGGCGGCGGTGTTGCGCAGCCGCGGGCTGATCGTGCCCAGCGCGGCGTCCCGGGCGCGCAGCGCCAGCCGGCCCCGGGCCTGGAGGACCGCCGACATCCGCCGGGTCTGCCGGACCATCGTGGCCGCGCGGGGGCGGCGCAACCTGTCGTACCCGGCCACCGCGTCCGGCAGCCGCGACTCCCGCAGCAGCCCGGCCAGCGTCGCCGCGTCCTCGAACGCCAGGCAGGCGCCCTGCCCGAGGTGCGGCGGCATGGCGTGCGCGGCGTCGCCGAGCAGCACCACACCGCCCGGGCCGGCCGGGAAGCCGTACGCCTTGGGCAGCGGGCGCAGCTCGCGGATCTCCTGCTGCACCACGTCCTCCGGGTCGGTCGCCTCCAGCAGTGTGCCGATCGGGGCGGGCCAGCCCGCGAACCAGCGTTTGAGCAGCGCGAGCTGGATCTCCGGCGGTTCCGGGCGGGGCGCGCCGGCGGCCGTGGCGACCCAGTAGACGCCGCCCCGGCGGGACGCGCCCGCCGTGCCCCGCTCGCCGAGCGAGGCGGCCAGGAAGCGGTACCCGGCACCGAGCGTCTCGCCGTGCACCGGCTGGTCGTCGGGCAGTTGCGGGGCCCGGTACCAGGGGATGACCGCCCGCCAGGCGGCGCACCCGGAACTGACCACTGCGGTCTCCGGGGCGAGCTGCCGGCGGACCTCGCTGTCCGTGCCGTCGGCGGCCACCACCAGGTCCGCCTCGTAGGTGTGCCGGCCGTCGCCCACCGCCGGGCGCTCACCCGACACCGCGCGTACGGTCCGCACCGTCACGCCGGTCCGCAGTTCGACCCGGTCGCCCAGGCCGGCGATGAGCGCGTCGTGCAGGTCCTCCCGGTGCACCACCACCGGCATCCGCTCGGCCGGCATGGACCGGGCCTGCACCAGCCAGTGGCCGTCCGGGCGGCGCACGCCGCCGTCGGGCAGCGGGGTGGCGATCGCGTCCAGCCCGTCGCCCAGTCCGAGAGCGCGCAGCGCGCGTACCCCGTTGGGCCAGAGCACCACGGCGGTCGGCTCCGGGCGGACCCGGTCGGCGCGTTCCAGCAGCGTGACCTGCCAGCCCGACCGGGCCAGCACACCGGCCGCCGCCATTCCGCCGAGGCCGGCGCCGACCACCACCGCGCTGCGCATGACTCCCCCGCTCAGCTGTCCCGGTCCGCCGGGCGCCCGCCGCCGTCGGCCCGGCCGGCGTTCGTGCGCTCCGCGTCCGCCCGCTCCGGATCGGTGTCGTCGCCGTCCGCCCGGTCGGCGTTCGCGCTGTCGCCGCCGTCCGCGCCGCCCGTCGCGTCGCCGTCGGCGGCGGACTCGGCCCGCGCCGGTTCGTCGTCGGCCGGGGGCAGCACACCGGTCGTCCGGTACGCGTCGAACTGCTCCTCGCTCACCACCCGGTAGCCCTCGGGCGCGGCCGGCCGGGCGGTGACCTCCCGGGCGGAGAGGTCGACCTGGGACACGTCGCCCGCCGGGGCCGCCGCGGGGGCCGGCTCGCCCACCGGCACCAGGTATTCGCGGGGTCCGCGGACCCGGACGAAGTAGGCGAGCGCGCCGAGGAAAACCAGCGCGGCCGTCCAGACGTTGAGGCGTACGCCGAGGATCAGGTTCGCCTCGTCGGTGCGCATCAGCTCGATCCAGAACCGGCCCGCCGTGTAGCCCATCACGTAGAGCGCGAACGCCCGGCCGCGGCCGAGCCGCAGCCTGCGGTCGAGGAACAGCACCAGCGCGGCGACACCCACGTTCCAGAGCGCCTCGTAGAGGAACGTCGGGTGGTAGAGCCCGGGCTGGAGCACCGGGTTGCCGGCGTCGTCGCGCAGCGCGTGACCCGGGTTGTCCGGGTCCATGACGTGCACCTCCAGGCCCCACGGCAGCGTGGTCCGCCCGCCGTACAGCTCGTTGTTGAACCAGTTGCCCAGGCGGCCGACGGCCTGCGCCAGGGGCAGCCCCGGCGCCAGCGCGTCGGCGACGACGGCGAACGGGATGCCGAGCTGCCGCGCGGCAAGCCACGCGCCGACCGCGCCACCGGCCACCGCACCCCAGATGCCGAGGCCGCCCTCCCAGATGTAGAGCGCCTTGATCGGCTCACCACCGGCGCCGAAGTATTTCTCCGGCGAGGTGATCACGTGGTAGATCCGCGCGCCGACGATGCCCGCGGGCACGGCCCAGACGGCGATGTCCAGCACCGCGCCCGGCGCCACACCGCGCCGGCGCAGCCGGTACTCGGTGACCACGCAGGCCACCACGATGCCGAGGATGATGCAGAGCGCGTACGCCCGGATCGGAACCGGACCGAGCTGCCAGACAGCGGTGCTGGGGCTGGGCATGGCCGCCAGTGGGGTCATCGGGGCGAGGGTCACGGGTGCACACGGTACCGGTGCGGACCGTGTGTGCGGCACCCCGGGCCGCCTGCCGCGCGGGTGGGATGACTTCTGGTTTGCACGGTCGTAGGCTCTTTGTCCATGAGCCCGCTCACCTGGGCTGTCGCCGCTGTCGTCACCGACGGGTCCGGCCGGCTGCTGCTGTGCCGCCGGTCCGCGGGGGCCCGCCGCTGGGGGTTGCCGGGCGGGCGGCTGCGCCACGACGAGAGCCCGGCGGACGCCGTCGTCCGGGCGGTCCGCGCGGAGACCGGCTGGGCGGTGACGCCGGCCGACCTGGTGGGCCTCTACCGGGTCACCGATCCGCAGGCGCCCGCGCCGCCGGCCGGGCGGTGCGGCGGGCGGCCGGACGTGCTGGTGCACGTGTTCCGCGCCGCGCCGGCCGGCGCCGATCCGCCGGGTGAGCCGGTGGCCGGCTGTCTGGCGGAGTGGTGGCCCGCGGACGGGCTGCCCGGCGCGCTCACCCCCACGACGCGCGCGGCGGTCGCGGACGCGCTCGCCGGGCGCTCCGGCGTGCTGCGCCGCACCACCGCCGCCGACGCGTTCACGCCACCCGGCGACGGACCGCCCGGCGACGGGCGGCCCGCCCCGCCCGGCCAGCGCGCATCCGAGCAGGCCGACAGCAGTAGCCGCTGACCACCCGCTCGCGCATGATCGGCACCAGTTCGGCGAAGTGGCGGTCCTGGCGTCCATGACCACGCCAGGTCGGCGGAATGGAGTCGATCAAGCAGCTGGCCCCGGTGCGGCCGGGGCCGGTCAGCGCAGCCTCGGCGAACCGACCGTCAGCGGGCGGGGTTGCGGACGCCGTCGGCCAACTCGGCGCTGAGCTTGCGCAGCGCGGTCAGGCCGGCCGCCTGGTCCGGAGCGTCCAGCACGCAACGGACCAGCGCGCTGCCCACGATCACCGCGTCCGCGTACCCGGCGACGGTGGCGGCCTGCGCGCCGGTGCCCACGCCCAGCCCCACGCCGACCGGGATGTCGGTGACCTCGCGCAGCCGGGAGACCAGGACCGGTGCCGCCTCGGAGGTCTGCGCGCGGGCGCCGGTGACCCCCATGATCGCGGTGGCGTAGACGAAGCCGCGGCAGTGCTCGACAGTCATCCGCAGCCGCGCGTCGGTCGAGGACGGCGAAACCAGGAACGTGCGGTCCAGGCCGTGCGCGTCGGAGGCGGCCAGCCACTCGGCGGCCTCGTCCGGGATCAGGTCGGGCGTGATCAGGCCGGTGCCACCGGCGGCGGCCATGTCGCGGGCGAACGCGTCCACGCCGTACTGCTCGATGGGGTTCCAGTAGGTCATGGTGACCACGCTCGCACCGGTCGCGGCGACCGCCTCGACGACGCGCAGCGCGTCGGCGACGCGGACGCCGCCGGCGAGCGCGATGTCGCTCGCCTTCTGGATCACCGGGCCGTCCATCACCGGGTCGGAGTACGGGATCTCCACCTCGATGACGTCCACGCCCGCCTCGACCATGGCCTTCATGGCGGCGATGCTGCCCTCGACGGTCGGGAAGCCCGCCGGCATGCAGCCGACCAGCACCGCCCGCCCGTCCGCCCGCGCCTTGTCGAAGGCGACCCCGATGCGGCTCACGCTGTCACTCCTTGTCGAGGATGCCGAAGTACGCGCCGGCGGTGTGCACGTCCTTGTCGCCCCGGCCGGACAGGTTGACCACGATCACCGGTTCCCGGCCCAGCTCCTCGGCGAGCCGGGGGGCGATCGCACGGGCGCCGGCGAGCGCGTGTGCGCTCTCGATCGCCGGGATCACGCCCTCGGCGCGACAGAGCAACTCGAACGCGGCCATCGCGTCGGCGTCGTCCACCGGCAGGTAGGTGGCCCGGCCGGTGTCGTGCAGCCAGGCGTGCTCCGGGCCGACGCCCGGGTAGTCCAGGCCGGCCGAGATCGAGTGCGACTCGATGGTCTGCCCGTCGGCGTCCTGGAGGACGTACGTGCGGGTGCCGTGCAGCACACCGGACGAGCCGCCGGTGATGCTGGCGGCGTGCCGGCCGGTGCCGACACCCTCACCGCCGGCCTCGAAGCCGTAGAGACGGACCCCGGCGTCGGGCACGAACGCGTGGAAGATGCCCAGCGCGTTGGAGCCGCCGCCGACGCAGGCCGCCACCGCGTCCGGCAGCGCGCCGGTCAGCTCCAGGCACTGCCGGCGCGCCTCCTCGCCGATGCCGCGCACGAAGTCGCGGACCATCTCCGGGAACGGGTGCGGTCCGGCGGCGGTGCCGATCAGATAGTGGGTGTCCTCGACGTTGGCGACCCAGTCCCGCATCGCCTCGTTCATCGCGTCCTTGAGCGTGCGCGAGCCGGTTGTCACCGGGACGACTGTGGCGCCGAGCATCCGCATCCGGGCCACGTTCAGCGCCTGCCGCTCGGTGTCCACCTGGCCCATGTAGACGACGCATTCCAGGTCGAACAGGGCGGCGGCGGTGGCGGTGGCGACGCCGTGCTGACCGGCGCCGGTCTCCGCGATGACCCGCCGCTTGCCCATCCGCTTGGTGAGCAGCGCCTGGCCCAGCACGTTGCGGACCTTGTGCGCGCCGGTGTGGTTGAGGTCCTCCCGCTTGAGCAGGATCCGCGCGCCGACCCGCGCGGAGAACCGCCGGGCCTCGTAGAGCAGCGAGGGCGTACCGGCGTAGTCGCGCAGCAGCGCGTCGAACTCGGCGAGGAAGTCCTCGTCGCCCATCGCCTTCCGGTACGCCGCGTCCAGCTCGTCGAGCGCGGCGACGAGCGCCTCGGGGACGAACCGGCCGCCGAACCGGCCGAAGTGACCGGCGGCGTCGGGAACCTGGCCGGTTGCGGGTGCGGCGCTCATCGCGGGCGTCCTCTCGGATCGGGTGCCCGGCGGCTCAGCGCACCGGGCGGGGCGTGGCCGGGTGGTTACCGGCGTTGACCAGCTCGGCGACCGCTTCGCGCGGGCTCTTCTGGGTGACCAGGCCCTCGCCCACCAGCACGGCGTCGGCGCCGGCGGAGGCGTACCGGATCAGGTCGTGCGGACCGCGCACCCCGGACTCGGCGATCTTGACGACGCTGCTCGGCAGGCCCGGCGCGATCCGCTCGAACACCGAACGGTCGACCTCCAGGGTACGCAGGTCGCGGGCGTTCACACCGATCACCTGCGCACCGGCCTCCAGGGCGCGGTCCGCCTCCTCCTCGGTGTGCACCTCGACCAGCGCGGTCATGCCGAGGGACTCGATCCGCTCCAGCAGCCCGACCAGCGCGTTCTGCTCCAGCGCGGCCACGATCAGCAGCACCAGGTCGGCGCCGTGCGCGCGGGCCTCGTGCACCTGGTAGCTGGAGACCACGAAGTCCTTGCGCAGCACCGGCACGTTCACCGCGGCCCGCACCGCGGCGAGGTCGTCGAGCGACCCGCCGAACCAGCGGCCCTCGGTCAGCACGCTGATCGCCCGCGCGCCACCTGCCGCGTAGTCCCCGGCCAGGTCGGCCGGGTCGGCGATCTCGGCCAGCCGTCCCCTGGACGGCGACGAGCGCTTCACCTCGGCGATCACCGCGACGCCGGGGCGGCGCAGGGCCGCGTACGCGTCGAGCGGTGGCGGCGCGGCAGCGGCCAGTTCCCGGATCCGCTCCAGCGGAACCTGCTCCTGGCGCCGGGCGACGTCCTCCCGCACGCCGGCCAGGATCTCGTCGAGGACCCCTGCGGACGGCGCCGCTCCGGCGTCGTCCCCCTCCTCGTGCGCATGCTCAGCAGTCACCAACGGACTCCCCTCTCCGGGCGTCATGGGCCGATGCTAGGGGGCGCCACCTGGCGACGAGTGCCGGGGGGTATGGCGCACCTCACGACATGGGCTGTGGCATGATGGCCGACTTCCGGTGAACGCCATGTCACGCAGCGCCACCGCTTGCATCGACCGTCACCCATCCCCTATCTCACCACGATCGATCCGGGCCCGCAGGACGGGTTCCGGGCGACCGCTGTGACCAAGCTCAAGGACCTCCGGCCCTGCCCAGGTCGCCCCCGGTGCGACAGCGTTGACCTGTGCTTCACTGCGGCGAAACGTCCGCCCGGGAGCATCGTCGTCGGGCACACTCGACGCCGGCGGCTGCCGACCGTCGCCAACGATCTCGGATGGGGTGACCATGAGCGCCAACGGGCCGACCCAGACCATCGGCTTGACCACCATCTCCCGCACCGTCGCCTCGCTCGCCGTCGGCGTGGTGCACACGCTCGAACGCGCGGCGGCCGGTGACGGCCGGATGCGTACCGCCCGGGGCAACGCCTGGGAGGCGGTCTGCGCCGACCGGGCCCGCGCCGCGCAGCGCCGCGAGCTGGAGCGGCTGGTGGCGGAGCTGGCCGCCGCACGGGCCGCGGCCCGGCAGCGGCGCGACGCCCGCGAGGCGCAGCCGGTCAGCTGACCGTCGGGTCCTCGCCCCGGTCCAGCGCGTCCCACGCGTCCCGGGTGCCACGCTCGACCGCCGGCCGGCCGGGCTCGTCCGCCGGGTCGGACCGCCGCTCGTACCGGGCACCCATCGCCGGCCAGCCGTCGCCACGCAGCGCGGTGAACGCGCCGCCGGCCGCCAGGGCCAGGCCCCCGGCCAGCACCAGCGCCGGCCACCGGAGAGTCACCCCGGTCTCGGTCAGGCCGATCCCGCCGCCGGCCGCCACCGCCACGCCGACGCCGGCCAGCAGCACACCCAGCAGCCGGCGCAGCCGGCCCCGGGTGGCGAGCACCGCGCCACCGCCGGCGAGTCCCACGTAGGTCAGCGCCAGCACCCAGGGCAGCAGCTCCGTCCCGGTACGCTCGGCCCGTCCGGACGGCAGCGACCCCCGCGCGGTCACCTCGACCGCCCAGGTCCGGGTCACCGCCCAGCCGGCCAGGCCCGCGCCGGCCAGGCAGAGCAGCACCGCGTACGCGAGTTCGCGCCGGCCGCGGGCCGCCGGCGCGGTGGTGCCGGGCACGCTCACCGGGCCGCCCGCAGCGTCTCGGCGGCCGCGATGGCGGCGAGGACGGCGGCGGCCTTGCTGCGCGTCTCCTGGTCCTCGGCGGCGGGGTCGGAATCGGCCACGATCCCGGCGCCGGCCTGCACGTAGGCGCGGCCGTCGCGGATCAGCGCGGTCCGGATCGCGATGGCCATGTCCAGGTCGCCGCCGAACGCGAAGTAGCCGACGGTGCCACCGTAGACACCGCGCCGCACCGGCTCCAGCTCCTCGATGATCTCCATGGCGCGCACCTTGGGCGCACCGCTGAGCGTCCCGGCCGGGAACGTCGCGGCCAGCGCGTCGAACGCGGTGCGGTCGTCGCGCAGCTCCCCGACGACTGTGGAGACGATGTGCATGACGTGGCTGTAGCGCTCGATGGTGGCGAACTCGGGCACCTCGACGGTGCCCGGCCGGCACACCCGGCCCAGGTCGTTGCGGCCCAGGTCGACGAGCATCACGTGCTCGGCGCGTTCCTTCGGGTCGGCGAGCAGCTCGGTGGCGAGCTTGGCGTCGCCGTCCGGGGAGCCGCCACGCGGACGGGTGCCGGCGATCGGGTGCAGCAGCGCCCGCCGCCGCCCGTCCGGCCCGGCACTGACCTTGAGGTGCGCCTCCGGTGACGAGCCGACGATGTCGAAGCCGTCGAAGCGCAGCAGGTACATGTACGGGCTGGGGTTCGTGGTGCGCAGCACCCGGTAGACGTCGAGCGGGTCGGCGTCGGTGGGGCGCTCGAAGCGCTGGCTGAGCACGACCTGGAAGCACTCGCCGGCCCGGATCGCCTCCTTGGCCGCCTCCACCGCCTCCGGGTAGCCGCCCTCGGGGGTGCGGCTGACCACCTCGCCGACGCCGGGGCGCCCGACGGTCGAGACCATGGGCGGAATCGGCCGGGACAGCGCTGTGGTCATCGCGTCGAGGCGCCCGACGGCGTGGTGGTACGCGGCCTCGACCCGCTG
Organism: Micromonospora sp. CNB394; assembly: GCF_000374985.1. Taxonomy (NCBI): domain Bacteria; kingdom Bacillati; phylum Actinomycetota; class Actinomycetes; order Micromonosporales; family Micromonosporaceae; genus Micromonospora; species Micromonospora sp. CNB394. The sequence goes on from NZ_KB895828.1 coordinate 93,037, forward strand.
CGCCCGGCCGCTGTCGTCGAGCGGCGGCAGCACCGCGTTGGCGACCAGGATCGCGGAGCCCTCGTAGTGGTCGAGGACCACCAGGTCGGTCGCGAGCATCATGCCCAGCTCGGGCACGTCCAGCTCGTCCCCGGTCAGCTCGGGCAGGCGCTCGAAGCGGCGGACCAGGTCGTAGGCGAGGTAGCCGACAAGGCCGCCGGTCAGCGGCGGCATGTCACCGGCCGGATCCCAGCCCGGCCCGGCGAGCGCGGCGACGGTCTCGCGGAGCACGGTGACCGGGTCGCCGCCGGTGGGCACGCCCGCCGGTGGTGTGCCGGTCCAGCTCGCCGCGCCGTCGCGCTCGGTGAGCGTGGCGCTGCTGCGGACGCCGATGAACGAGTAGCGCGACCAGGTGGTGCCGGCCGAGCCGACGCCCTGCTCGGCGGACTCCAGCAGGAACGAGCCGGGACCGCCGGCCAGCTTGCGGTAGACCCCGACCGGCGTCTCCGCGTCGGCGAGCAGCCGCCGGGTCACCGGCACGACCCGCCAGCGGGCGGCCAGGTCGGCGAAGGTGGACCGGTCCGGGCTGACCGCGCCGTCGGTCACGGGGTCACCTCCGGCGAGCTGACCGGCAGGTCGGTGAAGAAGCAGGTGCGCTGCCCGGTGTGGCAGGCGGCGCCGACCTGCTCGACGCCGACCAGCAACGCGTCGCCGTCGCAGTCGAGGGCCACCGAGCGCACGTACTGGTGGTTGCCCGAGGTGGCGCCCTTGACCCAGTACTCGCCGCGGCTGCGCGACCAGTAGGTGGCCCGCCCGGTGGTGAGCGTGCGGTGCAGCGCCTCGTCGTCCATCCAGGCGACCATCAGCACCTCGCCCGAGTCGTGGGCGCGGACCACGGCGGCGACGAGGCCGTCCGGGGTCCGGCGGAGCTTGGCCGCGATGGCCGGGTCGAGCCGGGACGGACGGGCCGGGCCGGGAGCGGGGGCGCCGGTCAGCGGCGCGTCAGGGGCGGGCACGGTTGACCATTCTCCCGCACGCGGCCCGGGCACCGCCGACGTGTCCCGGGAGGCGGGCGGCACCGTGCGCAGCACCCGGCCCAACTCGCCGAGGTAGCGGTCCACCCGGCCGTCGACCAGCGCCTCAGCCAGGTCCGCGCCGTGGGTGGCGGCGATCTCGTCCGCGTACGGGCGGATCAGCGGGAGGATGCCGGTGACCAGCCGTCCGGCGGCGGCGCCGACAGCGGCCGGGTCACCGGCGCGCAGCCCGAGGCAGAGCAGCATGTCGTGGCGGTAGCCGGGCGGGGCGACCGGCAGGTCCAGCGCGGCGGTCAGGGCGGCCCGGCGGGACACCACGCGTACCGACGGATTGGCCGGCCGCAGCACCGAGGGGCAGAGCCGGGCCAGGTCGGCCGCGGCGAGCCGGACCCCGACCGGGTCGTCGGCCACGCGGGCGGCGGCGACCTTGCCGAGCGTCGCGACCAGTTCCTCCAGGCGCGGCTCGTCGGCGGGCTGGCAGAGCACCGGCAGGTCGATCCGGCGGCGCCATTCCGGTACGGCCCACAGCAGCCGGGCGGGCGCGGTGACCGGGAGCCCGAACGCCCAGTCGGCGGGCTGGCCGAGGCGGCGTACCCAGGAGCGGACGTCGCGGGCCGCCACCGACACGTGCACGAGGCGACCACCGTACTCGGTCAGGTACGCCCGCCGGGCCGCGTACGGCGTGCCGCGGCGGGACGTGGCCGGCCGGATCCCCGGGCCGGCCGGCCGCCCGTCGTCGGCGACCACGAGCACGTCCACGTCCACGTCGCTGTGCTCGGTGGCGGCCCGCCGGGCGTGACTGCCGCGCAGCATGATCCCGACGACCGGCCGGTCGGCGGCCTGCCGCAGGCGGGCGGCCCAGTCGTCGAGGAATGCGGTGTCGGGCAACTGCGCTGGACCCACGGCGTCATGGTGCCCAAATCCGATCTTCGCCGCAATGACCGTTGCCGGACCCGGTGTCCGCCGCTGGGGCGTTCAGGCTGATTCCTCCTCGGCCCGGCGGTACGCGTCGATCTTGTGTTCGAGGATCTTCAGGTCCTCCTCCAGCTCGGCCATCCGGGCCAGTACGCGGGCCCGGTGCGCCTCGAACAGTGCCCGTCGCGCGCCGAGTGTGCTGTCGCCGTACCGGGCCAGTTCGGCGTAGCGGCGCATGTCGCGCACCGGCATCCCGGTGCGGCGCAGCCGGGTGAGCAGGAACAGCCAGTTGACGTCGGACTCGGTGTAGCGCCGGCGGCCCGACGAGTCCCGCCCGACGCGACCCACCAGGCCCTCCTGCTCGTACCAGCGCAGCGTGTAGGTGGTCAGGCCGACCCGTTCGGCCGCCTCACCCACGGTGAGGCTCGTCTCCCGCGTGCTGATGTCCACGCTCTCCAGGCTTCCAGTTCGAGCGCACTCGAAGTCAAGTCCCCGTTGCCGGGCGGACACAATTCACCTACCGTTGAGTTCAACGCATGGTGAATTGACGGAGGCGAGCATGGACGACGCGGTGTCGGTCCACGAGCTGGTGGTCGAGCGGGGCGGGCGGCGGGTGCTGCACGGCATCAGCTGCGGGGTGCCCCGGGGCACGGTGACCGGGCTGCTCGGGCCCAGCGGCAGCGGCAAGACCACGCTGATGCGCGCGGTGGTCGGCGTGCAGACGGTCGGTTCCGGCGCCGTCGACGTGCTCGGCCGCCCCGCCGGCTCGGCCGATCTGCGCCGCCGGGTGGGTTACCTCACCCAGGCACCGAGCGTCTACGCCGACCTGACGGTGCGGGAGAACGCCCGCTACTTCGCGGTGCTCCAGGGCCGGGGCCGCGCCGAGGCCGACCGCGCGGTGGCCGACGTCGGCCTGGCGACCGCCGCCGACCAGCTCGTCGGCACGCTCTCCGGTGGCCAGCGCAGCCGCGCCTCGCTCGCCTGCGCACTCGTCGGCGAACCCGAACTGGTGGTCCTCGACGAACCCACCGTCGGGCAGGATCCGGTGCTGCGGGCCGACCTGTGGGCCCGGTTCCACGCCATGGCCGCGAACGGCACCACGCTGCTGGTCTCCAGCCACGTGATGGACGAGGCCGCCCGCTGCGACCGGCTGCTGCTCATCCGCGAGGGCCGCCTGGTCGCCGACGACACCCCGGCCGCGGTCCGCGCCGCCACCGGGACCGACGACCTGGAGGAGGCGTTCCTGCGCCTGATCCGCGACGCCGAGGGGGAGACGCGATGAACGGACGGATCCTGGCCGCCACCACCGGGCGCATCCTGCGCCAGCTCCGCCACGACCGGCGGACCGTGGCGCTGCTCGTGGTGGTGCCGTCGGTGCTGCTCACGCTCGTCTACTTCATGTACGTCGACCAGCCCGCCCCGCCCGGCGGGCCCAGCACGTTCGACCGGGTGGCCCTGATCATGCTGGGCTTCTTCCCGTTCATCATCATGTTCCTGGTGACCAGCATCGCCATGCTCCGCGAGCGCACCACGGGCACCCTGGAGCGCCTGCTCACCACGCCGCTGGGCAAGCTCGACCTGCTGTTCGGGTACGGCATCGCGTTCGGCCTGGCCGGGGTGCTCCAGTCCACCGTCTCCTCGGTCGTCGCGTACCGGGTGTTCGGCCTGGAGACCGCGGGCAGCGCCTGGCTGGTCGTGCTGATCGCCGGGGTGAACGCGGTGCTCGCGGTGGCGCTCGGGCTGTTCTGCTCGGCGTTCGCCCGCACCGAGTTCCAGGCGGTCCAGTTCATGCCGGTGGTGGTGGCCCCGCAACTGCTGCTGTGCGGCCTGTTCGTGCCGCGCGACCAGATGGCCGGCTGGCTCCAGGCGGTCAGCGACGCGCTGCCGCTGTCGTACGCGGTCGAGGCGTTGCAGGAGGTCGGCGCGCACGCCGAACCGACCGCGACGATGTGGCGCGACGTGGCGATCGTGGCCGGGGCGGCGGTGGCGGCACTGGTGCTGGCCGCGGCGACGCTGCGCCGGCGCAGCGGGTGAACGCGCGGCGCACCGGGCGGCGGCCCGGCAGCCCGGACACCCGCGAGGCCATCCTCGCCGCGGCGCGGGAGGCGTTCGCCGAGCGTGGCTACGACGCCGCCTCGATCCGGGCGATCGCCGCCGCGGCCGGCGTGGACCCGGCGCTCGTGCACCACTACTTCGGCGGCAAGGAGGAGCTGTTCCGGGCCGCGACGGCGTTCCCGGCGGACCCGGGACGGCTGCTGCCGGCGGTCCTCGCCGGCGGCCCGGACGCGGCCGGCGAGCGGATGGTCCGGGTGTTCCTGGAGGTCTGGGACTCCCCCACCGGCACGGCAGCGGTGGCGCTGCTGCGCTCGGCGGTCAGTAACGAGTGGACCGCCCGGCTGCTGCGCGAGTTCCTGGTCACGCAGGTGCTGCGCCGGGTGCTCGACCAGCTCGACATCGACCCGGGGCAGCGCGCGCTGCGCGGCGGCCTGGTCGCCACGCAGCTCGCCGGGCTGGCCATGATGCGGTACGTGCTCCGCCTCGACGCGGTCGCCGCCGCCGAGCCGGCGACGCTGGTGGCCGCCATCGGCCCGACGGTGCAGCGTTACCTCACCGGCGACATCACCTGAGCCGTCGGGGCCCGGAGCGTCACCGGCCCCGGCGACTCGCGGCGACCCGTTCAGGCGGCGGCCCGGGGGCAGAGCATCGGGTGCAGCAGGCGGGACAGCTCCGCCACGTCGGCGACGGGCCGGGGGAAGGCGAGTCGGGCCCGCCGGGTCGCGCCGGGCCGCCCGTGCGCGACCAGCAGCCCGTACCTGTCGATCCGGACCACCCGCGGGATCTGGTCGCCGGGCAGGTCCAGCCGCCGCCGCAGGTAGTCGCCGACCTGCTCGGCGTGGTGGTCGGCCAGGTCCGCCAGCAGGTCGGCCTCGACCGGGTGCAGCGGGTCCGGCTCGGCCTCCGCGTACGCCTCGGGGTCGATCCGGCGCACGCGCCCGGCGCGCTCCCAGCGGGCCTCGGCCACCTCGAAGCGGTGCAGGTGGAACCGCCTGCCCACGTCGAGCAGGTCGCCGGCCGGGTCGGTGGCGGCGAAGTCGACTGCGGCGTCGCGCGCCTCGTCCCCGTCCAGCCGCTCGGCCCAACCGGACACCCAGGCCCGGCCGAGCGAGGGCGCCCCGGCCGCCGGCGGCAGGTCGAGCACGTCGAGCACTGTCGCCACGTCGGTGTCGTCAGCCGGCGGAACGAGCGCCGCGGCGAGGTCACTGACCACCGGTACGAGCAGCAGCACCCGCCCGTCCGGGTCGACGGCGTGCCGGACCTGGTGCGGGCCGGGATGCCGGGCCAGGTGGACGAGGGCGGGCAACCGGCCCGCGACCAGGGTTCGCACGATCTCCGCCGGGCTGGGCCGCATGATCCCGACCTCCTCAATGTAGGTTAGGCTTACCTAAGTGTCAGGTTAGACGATCGGAGACGTCCCCGTGAACCACCCCCGGCCCAAGGCCCGGCTCTCCCGCGCCCTCGGAATCCCACTCACCCGCAAGTGCGTGCGGTACTTCGAGCGGCGCCCCTATCCCCCGGGCGTGCACGGCCGGTCCCGCCGCACCACCTCCGACTACCAGGTGCGGCTGCTGGAGAAGCAGCGGCTGCGCCACCAGTACCACGTCAGCGAGGCCCAGCTGCGCCGGCTGTTCGACGAGGCCGCCCGCGGTGCCGGCAAGACCGGCGAGACGCTCGTCGCGCTGCTGGAGCGGCGCCTCGACGCGGTGGTGCTGCGGGCCGGCCTGGCGCGCAGCATCTACCAGGCCCGCCAGCTCGTCGCGCACGGCCACATCACCGTCGACGGGCGCAAGGTGGACCGGCCGTCGTACCGGCTGCGCCCCGGCCAGGTGGTCGGCGTACGCGAGCGCAGCCGCGCGCTGCCACCGTTCCAGCTCGCCGCCGCCGGCGCGCACGCCGACGCGCACCCCCGGCCGTACCTGTCGGCGCAGCCGGGCGAGCTGCGCGCCACGCTGGTACGCGAACCGGCCCGGCACGAGGTGCCGGTGATCTGCGACGAGCAGCTGGTGGTGGAGTTCTACTCCCGCTGACCGCCGCTTGCGAGCAGACCCGCCAGGATCAGCGGGTCTGCTCCAACCAGGAGGCGTACAGCAGCGCGTACACCGAGTCGGCGTCGCGGACCAGTTCCTCGTGCGGGCCACGCTGCACGATCCGGCCCCGGTCCACCACGATCACCTCGTCCGCCGCCTGCGCGGTGGACAGCCGGTGCGCGATGGCGAGCGTGGTCCGGCCCCTGGTCACCGCATCCAGGGTCCGTTGCAGGCGGACCTCGGTGGCCGGGTCGACGGCGCTCGTCGCCTCGTCCAGCACCAGCAGGTCCGGGTCCGCGACGTACGCCCGGGCCAGCGCCACGAGCTGCCGCTCGCCGACGCTCAGCGCCTCCCCGCGCTCACCGACCGGCGTGTCCAACCCGGACGGCAGCCCGTCCAGCCAGTCGGACAGGCCCAGCTCGGCAAAGGCGGCGCTGAGCCGCTCGTCGGTCAGGTCGGGGCGGGCGAAGCGGACGTTCTCCCCGACCGTGGCGTCGAACAGGAAACCGTCCTGCGGCACCATCACCACCCGGGAGCGCAGCGAGTCGAAGCGCACCTGCCGCAGGTCGACCCCGGAGAGCAGCACCGCGCCCTCGGTCGGGTCCATCAACCGGGTGAGCAGCTTGGCGAACGTGGTCTTACCGCTTCCGGTCTCGCCCACCACCGCCACCCGGCTCTTGGCCGGGATGTCCAGCGTCACGTCGTGCAGCACCGGCGGGCCGCCCGGATAGGCGAACGTCACACCCGCGAACCGGGCGTCCAGCGGCCCCGGCGGCAGCTCCCGGCCCTGCTCGCCCGGGTCGGCCACGTCCGGGGAGACGTCCAGCACGTCCAGCACCCGCCGCCAGCCGGCGATCGCGTTCTGCGCCTCGTTGAGCACCTCGGTGGCGATCTGCACCGGCTGGATGAACAGCGTGACCAGGAACAGGAACGCGGTGAGCTGGCCGATCGACAGCGTGCCGCCGACGCCCAGACTGACCCCGACCACCACCACACCGGCCAGCGCCAGCCCGGCGGCCAGCTCCCCCACCGAGCTGCCCATGATGCTGATCCGGATCGCCCGCTGCTGGGCCGTCCGCTGCCCGTCGATGGCCGTGTCCAGTCGGCGCGCGGTGCGCCCGGCGATGCCGTACGCCCGGATCACCGACGCGCCCACCACGCTCTCGCCGATCGCGCCGAGCAGCGTGCCGGTGCGCTGCCGCACCAGCCCGTACGCTCCGGCCAGGCGGCGCTGCAACCGCCGGATCACCAGCACCGCGGGCGCGAACGCGACGAGCACCACGAGCGTCAACTGCCAGGAGTACGCCAGCATCACGGCGGTGGTCACCAGCAACTGGCCCAGGTTGACGATCAGGATCACGCCGCCCCACTGGAGGAACTGGGTGATCTGGTCGACGTCGCTGGTGACCCGGGAGACGAGCGACCCGCGCCGCTCCGACTGCTGGTGCAGCATGGACAGGTCGTGCACGTGCCGGAACGCCCGGGTGCGCACCCCGGCCAGCGCGGTCTCGCTGACGGTGAACAGCCGCCGCATCATCAGGTACCCGCAGGCGGTGGTGATCACCAGCACGCCGGCGGTGATCGCCACGGTGACCGAGATGACGTTCAGGTCGAGCCCGCCGACGATGCCGTCGTCGATGCCGCGCTGCACCGCCACCGGCACGGCCACCCGGCCGACCATGTAGACAAGCGCCAGCGCCAGCGTGCCGGCGAGGCCGGTGCGCAGCTCCGGGGAGAGCGCCAGCCCGCGCCGCAGCGTCCGCCAGGTGGTCTCGATGTTCTCGATGTTCTCGATGTTCTCCCCCGTGGTCGTACTCACCGGTCCACCTCGATCTCCAGGCCCGAGGGCAACGGCGTGACCTCGTCGTACGTCCGACCCTGCTCGCGTTCCTGCTCGGCCTGCTCGTACGCGGTGACCAGGTCGGCGTAGCCGGGCACGGTGCCCAGCAGCTCGGTGTGGGTGCCGCGGGCGACCACCCGGCCCTGCTCCACGTAGACCACCTCGTCGGCGAGCGCGATGGTGGCCCGGCGGTACGCCACCACCAGGATCGACGCCGGGGCGCCGCCGTCGGCGGGCGCGCGCAGCCCGGCCAGGATGGCCGCCTCGACGCGCGGGTCGACGGCGCTGGTGGCGTCGTCGAGCACCAGCAGCCGGGGGCGTCCGGCGAGCGCCCGCGCCAGCGTCAGCCGCTGGCGCTGCCCGCCGGACAGCGAGGTGCCCCGCTCGCCGACCATGGTGTCCAGCCCGTCCGGCAGCGCGGCCACGAAGCCGTCCGCCTCGGCCAGCCGCAACGCCGCCCACACCTCGTCGTCGCCGATGCCGGCGCGGTCCAGCGCGATGTTGGCCCGGACCGTGTCGTCGAAGACGAACGGCACCTGCGCCACCAGCGCCACCGTCCCGGCGAGCGAGGCGGCGGTCAACTCCCGCACGTCCACGCCGTCCAGCGTGACCCGCCCCGCGCCCGGGTCGACCAGTCGCACGGCGAGCGACGCGATCGTGGACTTACCCGCGCCGGTCGGGCCGACCAGGGCGACCGTCTTGCCGGCCGGGACGGTGAACGTCACAGCGCCGAGCACCTGGGCGCCGGGCAGGTGCGCCTCGGCCGGCTCGTACGCGAAGTGCACGTCGCCGAAGGCGAGCGTGGCCGGCTCGCGGGTCGCCGGGTCCAGGGTCGTCGTGCCGTACGGCATCTCGCCGGTGGCGTCGAGCACCCGGCGTACCCGGTCCCACCCGGCGACGCTGCGCGGCAGTTCGGCCAGCACCCAGCCGATGGCGCGTACCGGGAAGGCCAGCACGGTGAACAGGAACGCGACGCTGACCAGCTCGGTCACGCTGATCGCGCCCTGCCGCAGCCGGATCGCGCCGACCACCAGCACGGCGAGCGTGCCGAGGCTCGGCAGCGTCTCCAGCATCGGGTCGAACACGCCGCGCAGCCGGCCGACCGAGATCAGCGCGTCGCGCAGCTGACCGGCGCGGGCGGCGAAGCGGGCGGTCTCCTGAGCCTCGCGGCCCATCGTCTTGACCACCAGCGCGCCGTCGAAGCTCTCGTGCGCGATGCCGCTGACCTCGGCCCGCAGCCGCTGTGCCCGGGCCTGCCGGGGCGCCATCCGGCGGGAGTAGACCACGTTGAGCGCGAACAGCGCGGGGAACACGGCGAGGCCGACCAGGGCCAGCGCCCAGTCGGTGAAGAACAGCGAGGCCACCGCGCCGACGAGCATCACCAGCGTGCCGACCGCGAACGGCAGCGGGGCGATCGGGTACCAGGCCGCCTCGACGTCGGAGTTGGCGTTCGACAGCAGCGTGCCGGTGGAGTTGCGGTGGTGCCAGGCCAGCGGCAGGTCCAGGTAGCGGCGGGTGACCCGGCGGCGGTAGGCGGCCTGGAGCCGGAACTGCATGTAACCGGCGCCGAGCCGCCGGCCGAAGATGCCGACGACCCGCAGCACGCTGATGCCGAACAGCGCCGTCGCGGCCAGCGCCAGCGCCCCGCCGGCCACCTCGCCGCGCTCCACGGCCGGTACGACCACGTCCCCGACCACCGCGCCGACCACGTACGCGCTGGCGATCACCAGGAGGCCGAACAGCACGCTGCCGCTGACCGCGACCGCGAAGATCCGTGGCTGTTCCCGGATGGCCCGGCCGAGCACCCCTAGCCCCCTGCCGAGCACGTCCCGACTTGTCCCGCCCGCCACGCTCTCCCCCGCCGTAAGCCACAGTTTTCTCCCCCATCCTTACCGCTCGCCGCCGCTCCCGCCGACCCGGCCGGGATATGTCCGCCGTCACGTTCCCGCCGGACCTGCCCGAGGGCGGCCGGAAGCGGCCAGCGGCGCGATTCCGCCGGGCGTGTCGCGCCGACCGGCCGGATCGGGCCTACGATCGGGCCATGCCGCGGTACGCCCGAGCGGAGCGCGAGGCGCTCGCCGACCTGATGCTGGAAGTGGGACCGGACGCACCGACTGTGAACGAGGGGTGGACGACCCGTGACCTGGCGGCGCACCTGCTGGTTCGGGAGCGCCGGCCGGACGCGGCCGGCGGGATCCTGCTGCCGCCGTTGCGCGGCTACGGCGAGTCGGTCCGCCGGCGGATCGCCGCCGGGCCGTACGCCGACCTGATCGCCCGGGTACGCCGTCCCCCGGTGTGGAGCCCGGTGAGCAACCCGCTCACCGACGAGGTGGCGAACGGGATGGAGTTCTTCATCCACCACGAGGACGTGCGGCGCGCCCGGCCGGGCTGGCACCCGCGTGACCTGCCGGCCGGGCAGGAGACGGTGCTGTGGAAGCGGGTCGCCCTGCTGGCCCGGATGGCGCTGCGGCGGTTCCCGGCGGAGATGCTGGTGCAGGCGCCGGGACACGGTGAACTGCGCACCGGTGGCGGCGGCGAACGACTGCGGCTGGTGGGCGCGCCGGGCGAACTCGTGCTGTTCCTCACCGGACGGCAGCGGGTGGCCCGGGTCCAGGTGGACGGTCCGGCGGACCCCGCCGAACGGCTGCGGACCGCCGAACTGGGCTTGTGACAGGGAGTGAATGACCGGTCACGGCCAGCCGGTCGGCTGCGGACACCCGCGCATCGATAACGGTTACGTCCTCCCGTACGCTCCTGCGAGCCGGCCCGACCCCGCGGGCGGCGGACAGGGGACGACGATGCGCGAGTTCGCCCTCTCGGCTCTGCACGAGCCGCCCTTTCCCTCCCGGTGCCACCCCGCCGCCGACCTGGCGGCCGTCCAGAGCGACGCCTGGGTACGCGCCTTCGGCCTGGCGGGGGACCAGGCCGGGCACCGGCGTCTGGCCGGGGCGCGCGCCGCGGAGCTGGCCGCACGCGCCTGCCCCGAAGCGTCGCCGTCGGGCCTGCGCCTGCTCACCGACCTGATCAACTGGCTGTTCGTGGTGGACGACGCCTGCGACGACGACGGCCTCGGCGCCGCGCCCACACTGCTGGCGCCCACGCTGGCCGGCCTGCTGGCGGTGCTCGACCGGCACGGCGACCCGGAGGTGCCCGTGCCGCCCGACGGCCGCCCGGTCGCCGTGGCACTGCACGACCTGATCCGCCGGGCCCGCGACCGGAACCGGCCGGCGCACCTGCTGCGCCTGGTCAGCCAGCTGCGGGAGTACCTGCTGGCGCTGCTCTGGGAGGCCGCCAACCGGGAGCGCCGGCGGGTGCCGGGCGTGGCCGAGTACGTGCAGATGCGCCGCCACACCGGCGGGGTGCGTCCCAGCTTCACGGTGACCGACCTGGCCCGCCCGTCCGCGCCCCGCGCCGAGCAGCGGGTCGCGTCGGCGCTCACCGTGCTGGACGCCCTCGCCACCGACCTGGTCTGCTGGTGCAACGACCTGTTCTCCTACGGCAAGGAGCGCGGCACCGTCCCGGAGGCGCACAACCTGATCACCACGATCGCGGGCGAGACCGGGCAGGACGAGTCGGCGGCGCTGCACGCGGCGGCGGACCGGTTCAACAAGGCCCTCGCCACCTACGCGGAGCGGGACGCGGCGCTGAGCGCCGTGGCCGACGAGGGGATGCGGGCGTTCCTGGACACCCGCCGGGACTGGATCCGGGCCACCTACGACTGGTCCCGCGCGGCCGGCCGGTACGCCTGACCCGGTTCCAGCAGGCGGGACCGGTGGCGACTCGGCCGATCGGGACTAGCCGCTGGCCGGGTGCAGGCAATACCCTTCGGTAACCGCAGACCGGCGTGACCCCCGTCACGTCCCTCCACCCCTGAAGGCGGCTACCGCGATGGCTCTCGATGTACCATACCGTTCCGTACCGGACATGTTTCTCAAGCGCGTGGCGGAATTCCCTGACCGGCACGCCTTCGCCCACCCCGCACCCGACGACTCGGGCCCGGTCTGGCTGACGTGGGAGCAGGTCGGGCAGCGCGCCAAGGCGATCGCCGCCGGGCTGCACGGGCTCGGTGTCGGCCTGGAGAACCCGGTGGCGATCCTGGCCAACACACGCCTGGACTGGGTGCTCGCCGACTTCGGCATCATGTGCGCCGGTGGGGCCACCACCACCGTCTACCCCACCACCGAACCCGAGGACGCGGTCTACATCATCGCCGACTCCGGCTCGAAGGTGCTGTTCGCGGAGAACCCGGCCCAGGCGGCGAAGATCGCCGGGGCGGACCTGCCCGCGCTGACCCACGTGGTGCTCTTCGACGGCACGCCCGACCCGGCGGCGACCGTCCCGCAGCTCACCCTGGCCGAGCTGGAGGAGCGCGGCGCCGCCGCGCTGAGCGCCGAGCCGGACCTGATCGACATGCTCGTCGCCGGCATCGGCCCGGACCACCTGGCCACGCTGATCTACACCTCGGGCACCACCGGCCGGCCCAAGGGCGTGGAGCTGCTGCACGGCGGGTGGTGCTGGGAGGGCGTGGCGCAGGCCGAGCTGGGCCTGCTGCGCGTCGACGACCTGCAGTACCTGTGGCTGCCGCTGTCGCACTCGTTCGGCAAGACGCTGCTCTGCGGCGCCACCCACGTCGGCCTGCCCACGTACGTCGACGGCCGGGTGGACAAGCTCGTCGACCTGCTGGGCGTGGTGCAGCCGACGCTCATGTGCGGCGCGCCCCGGGTCTTCGAGAAGGTCTACAACAAGGCGGTCACCACCGCCCAGGGCGCGGGTGGCGCCAAGGCCAAGATCTTCGCCTGGGGAGTCGCGGTCGGCAAGGAGAAGGTCGCCCTGGAGCAGGCCGGCAAGCCGGTCCCGGCCGGCCTGCGGATGAAGTACGCGCTGGCCGAGAAGCTCGTGTTCAGCAAGCTCCAGGCCCGGCTCGGCGGCCGGATGCGGGTGCTGGTCTCCGGCGCGGCGCCGCTGAGCAAAGAGATCGCCACCTTCTTCGCCGCCGCCAACCTGCCCATCTCCGAGGGCTACGGGTTGACCGAGACCAGCGCGGGCGCGTTCGTGAACCCGCCCGACGGCCTGAAGATCGGCAGCGTGGGCCGCGCCATGGGCGACCTGGAGTGCCGGATCGACACCGACGGCGAGGTCCTGCTGCGCGGCAAGCCGGTCATGCGCGGCTACCACAACCTGCCCGAGGAGACCGCCGCCGCGTTCACCGAGGACGGCTTCTTCCGCACCGGTGACATCGGCACCCTCGACGCCGACGGCTACCTGCGCATCACCGACCGGAAGAAGGACCTGGTCAAGACGTCCGGCGGCAAGTACGTCGCGCCGTCGCACATCGAGGGCATGTTCAAGGCTGTCTGCCCGTACACCTCGCAGGCGGTGGTGATCGGGCAGGCGCGCAACTACTGCACCATGCTCGTGACGCTGGACCCGGACGCGATCAAGGGCTGGGCCGCCGGCACCCCGCTGGAGGGCAGCGACTACACCACGATCGTCACCTCGCCGCAGGCGCGGGAGATGGTCGAGGGGTACGTGGCCGAGCTGAACACCAAGCTCAGTCGCTGGGAGACGATCAAGAAGGTGGCGATCCTCCCCCGCGACCTCACGATCGAGGACGGCGAGGTCACGCCGTCGTTGAAGATCAAGCGCCGCAGCGTGGAGACGAACTTCGCCTCCGAGATCGACAAGATGTACGAGGGCACGCTGGCCGAGCTGTAGCCCGCACCGCCGGAACGGTCGCGCCGGCCGTGCCCCACCGTCCCGGGGCACGGCCGGTCGCGTCGGCGCGGTCACAGATGCCGCTGCCGCCAGTGGCTCTGCTCGGCCTCGGCGGCGACCTGCTCCTCCAGCGCGAGCGCGCGTACCCGGCGCCGCCACCCGTCCTCGCCACGGGTCTCCCAGGCGATGCCGGCACCGGTGATCGCCGTCAGCACGACGAGCGCGATCAGCTCGTGGAGGCGGGCGACGGCCGGGACGGCGGCGACGAGCACCAGCACCGTCACCAGCAGCGGCGTCCGCACCCGGCGTTCCACCAGCCACCAGCACGCGGCGAGGCTGAGCAGATGGAGCCCGACGCCACCGAACAGGATCCCGGCCCAGAACGTCCCCAGCGGCGGACCCCAGGCGGGCGTCGTCGGCGACGTGGCCTCCGTCAGCAGATCTTTGAGACCGAGGGCGAACAGGATGATCCCGGCGATTATCGGCAGGTGCAGGAACGTGTAGACGGTGCGGGCCAGCCGCAGCCGCGCGGCCGGGTCCCGGGCGTGGTGCAGGGCCTGCTCCGACGCGAACGCCAGAGTGTCGAAGTACGCCCACCACAGCGTCGCCACGATCACCACACCGAGCAGCGCGGCGATCACCACCGGGCCGGTGAGCGGCAGTCCGCGCCTCGGGCCCAGTCCGAGCGCGATGAGCGACTCGCCGAGCGCGACGAGCACGATCAGCGCATGCCGTTCCGCCCAGTGCCCGGCCGAGAGCACCACCCACCACTGCCTGCCCAGGATCATCCCGGCGGCGTACTCGACGATCAGCGCCAGCGTCCAGAGCGCCAGTTGCAACGCCACCGCGAGCCGCTCCTGCGGCAGCCGCGCGGGCAGGGTACCGGCGACGATCAGCAGCACCGTGGCCACGGTCGGAGCCGCGAGGCGTGTCCGCAGTCCCCGGCGCCGGGCCGGGTCGGCGCGGTCGGCCCAGGCGAAGACGGCCAGCTGGGCGGTCCGGATCACGAAGTAGCACCCGGCGAAGAGGAGCGGCCCGGGCAGCCAGCCACCGCGGTTGGCGAACGCGCTGGGCGTACTGAGCACGAGCAGGAACGTCGCCCCCACGGTGACGACGCCGACCAGCGGCAGCATCCCCTGGTCGGCGCGGAACACGTTGCCCATCCGGGCGAAGCCGGTCCACGACCACCAGAGCAGCGCCAGCACCAGCAGGAAGCGGTACAGGTTGGCCGGGGTGAGCTCCGAGGCGGTGAGCGTGGTGACGCTCAGGAACGCGAAGACGAAGACCAGGTCGTAGAAGAGCTCCAGCCGGGTGGTGCGGGAACCCGGCGCGCCGCGCCGCACCGTCCACGACCATCGGACCCCGTTCCCCATCCGGGCAGTGTGCGGGTGCCGGTCCGGCCGGTGCCGGGGTTCGGGCCTCGCACCACCGGATCGGGCCGGTTCAGGCGATGACGGTCGGCTCGGGCCACTGCGGGCGGTTGGTCCGGTCCAGGTCGTAGCGGACCGCCGCGAGGCGCCCGACCGCCTCCACCAGTTCGGCGGCGGGCAGGGTGAAGGGCAGTCGCAGGAAGCGTTCCAGCGTACCGTCCAGGCCGAACCGGGGTCCGGGCGCCAGCCGCACGCCGACCTCCTCGGCCGCCCGGGCCAGCGCGCTGGAGATCGGGCCGTCCAGCTCGGCCCAGAGTGTGACGCCGCCGCTCGGTACCCGTACCCGCCAGTCGGGCAGCCGGTCGGCGAGCGCCGCGACCAGGGCGTCGCGCTGGGTGACGAGCTGGGCCCGGCGGTCGGTCACGATGGCCGGCCCCTCGGTGAGCAGGTGCACGGCGACGAGCTGGTCGAGCACCGGGCTGGCCATGTCCACCCCGACCCGGGCCGCGGCCAGCCGCTGCACCTGGGGTGCGGAGGCGCGCACCCAGCCGATGCGCAGCCCGCCCCAGTAGGGCTTGCTCATGCCGCCGATGCTGATCACCCGGGAGTGCCTGTCGAAGACGGCCACCGGCGGCGGCAGCGTGGTGTCGTCCAGCGGCAGGTCGACGAAGGACTCGTCGACCACCAGGTCGGTGCCGGCCGCGTGGGCCGCGCCGACCAGCCGCTCGCGCAGGTCGGCGGCCATCAGGTGGCCGGTGGGGTTCTGG
This sequence comes from Micromonospora sp. CNB394, assembly GCF_000374985.1. Lineage (NCBI taxonomy): Bacteria > Bacillati > Actinomycetota > Actinomycetes > Micromonosporales > Micromonosporaceae > Micromonospora > Micromonospora sp. CNB394. The sequence continues at coordinate 108,742 of NZ_KB895828.1, forward strand.
AACTCGGGGATCACGTACGCGAGCTTCGGCCGGGTCTGCCGGAGGCTGCCGAGCAGGAGTTCGGCGTCCCAGCCGTCGTCGGACAGGCCGTGCGTGGCGATCCGGGCCCGCCGGGCGGACAGCGCGGCCAGCGCGTTGGGGTAGGTGGGCGACTCGACGAGCACCCCGCCGCCGGGCGACAGGGCCAGCCGCAGCACCAGGTCCAGCGCGTGCTGGGTGCCGCTGGTGACCATGATCTGCTCCGGGCTGGTGGGCAGACCGCGTTCGGTGTAGGCGCGGGCCACCGCCTCGCGCAGCTCGATGATGCCGGTCGGGTGGTAGCCGGCACCGCCGAGGTAGCGGGGCAGGTCCTCGGCCGCGGCCCGGGCGGCCGGGACGAGCTGCGGGGGCGCGGACAGCGCGGCCACGCCAAGATCGATCATGTCGCGGTCGTCGAGCGGCGTCCACAGCCCGGTGCTCGCCACCCGGTGCCCGCCGGGCAGCATGGTCCAGCTACCCGCGCCCCGGCGGCTGGCCAGGTGGCTACTCTCCCGCAGTTCCCGGTAGGCGGCGGTGACAGTGGTCCGGCTGATCCGCAGCGCCTCGGCCAGCTCCCGCTCGGCCGGCAGGCGTACCCCGAGGGGCAGCCGTCCGTCGGCGAGCAACCCGCGGACGGCGCCGGCGAGCGCGGCGTAGTCGGGGCTGCGCCGGCGGCCCGGCAGGGCGTGCCACTGGCCGAGGAGTCGCGCCAATTGGACGCCGCGCACCTGGCTGGTCATGGCCACACCTCCAAAATTGGCGCCCTTGAGGCCAGCGATTGGCCTCTAGGGTGGCATGCATGGCACAGCTTGGCAATCTCCGGCACCGGCCGGTGCGACGGCTCACCCAGCTCTACGCCGGACTGGTCCTCTACGGCGTGAGCATGGCGCTGATGATCCGGTCGGAGCTGGGCCTGGACCCGTGGGACGTGTTCCACCAGGGGCTCGCCCGGCAGACCGGCCTGTCCTTCGGCACCGTCACCATCGCCGTCGGCGCCCTCGTGCTGCTGCTCTGGATCCCGCTGCGGCAGCGGCCCGGCCTCGGCACGGTCAGCAACGTCGTGGTGATCGGACTGGTCGTCGACGCCACACTGACCGTGCTGCCGCCCGGCGAGGGCATGCCGGCGCGCGTCGCACTGCTCGTCGCCGGGATCGTCGCCAACGGCGCCGCCACCGGCCTCTACCTCGGTGCCGGGCTCGGCCCCGGCCCGCGCGACGGGCTGATGACCGGCTTCGTCGCCCGCCACCCCCGGTTCTCCGTCCGGCTGGTCCGCACGATCATCGAGATCACCGTGCTGGCGCTCGGCTGGCTGCTCGGCGGCACCGTCGGCCTCGGCACGGTGGCCTACGCGCTGACCATCGGCCCGCTGGCCCAGTTCTTCATCCCGGTCTTCGCGCTGCCCGCACGACCGGCGGCCGGTGCGTACGCAACGTGACCGCGGCTGGGCCGACCGCCACGGTCCGGCCCGGACCGCGACGCGCTGAGCTGCGACGACACACAACCGGGAAACCAGGTGTTTCCTCCGCCGTCGCGGCCGGGCATCATTCCTACATGGGGGAGAACGAATGGCGCTGGAGCGACGCCTGGATCTTCGTCGCGTTGGTCATCGCCAGTGGCGCCGGCCGGCACCGGCGGGCCGCCGCGACACGCCGCCCCGAAGGCGTCCGGCTGACCGACGTCCTCTCCACCGCCGACCACCTCAACCAGGCCATCCCGGAGCGGCACGAGGTGGAGGGTGCGGTCCGGCGGCTCGTCGGCGCGGGCCTGGTCAGCGTCGCCGACGGCTGGTTCCGGGTCACCCCGGACGGTGAACGGCTCTGGCGCACCCGGCCCAGCGCCGGTCTCGGCACCACTGTGGACACGGTGCAGGGCGTGCTGACCCGGCGGCACCCGCCGGCCGAGTCCGAGTGGCACCTCGGCGAGGACGACCACGCCGCCGCCGTGCAGGAGTACGTGGTCCGGTCGATCCCGATGCCGCGCCGCTCCCCCGAGGGGCACTCCGGGCGGTAGTGACAGCCCGCCTCAGCGCACCGGGTGCCCGGCGCCGCGCAGCACGTCCTTGACCTCGCCGACGCTGAGTTCCCCGAAGTGGAAGACGCTCGCCGCGAGCACCGCGTCCGCCCCGGCCCCGACGGCCGGCGGGAAGTGGGCCACCGCGCCCGCGCCGCCGCTGGCGATCACCGGCACGTCGACGACCTCGCGGACCGCCTGGATCAGCGGCAGGTCGAACCCGGCCTTGGTGCCGTCGGCGTCCATCGAGTTGAGCAGGATCTCACCCGCGCCCAGCTCGGCGCCGCGCGCCGCCCATTCGACCGCGTCCAGGCCGGTGCCCCGCCGGCCCCCGTGCGTGGTCACCTCGAACCCGCTCGGTGTCGTGCCGTCCGGGGTGCGGCGCACGTCCAGCGAGAGCACCAGGACCTGCCGGCCGAACCGGTCGGCGATCTCGGCGATCAGCTCCGGCCGGGCGATGGCCGCGGTGTTCACGCCGACCTTGTCCGCCCCGGCGCGCAGCAGCGTGTCGACGTCGGCGACCCGGCGGACGCCGCCGCCCACGGTGAGCGGGATGAAGACCGACTCGGCGGTGCGCCGCACCACGTCGAGCATCGTGCCCCGATCGCTGGACGAGGCGGTGACGTCGAGGAAGGTCAGCTCGTCCGCCCCGGCCCGGTCGTACGCCGCCGCCAGCTCCACCGGGTCACCGGCGTCACGCAGGTCGACGAAGTTGACCCCCTTGACCACACGCCCGGCGTCCACGTCCAGACACGGGATGACCCGTACCGCCACCGTCATGCCCCGAGCCTAACGAACGCGCGGGCGGTGGTGACCCGCCGGTGAGGCCGGTCACCACCGCCCGCGGTGGAGTGCGTTCGCGCCGGTCAGAGACGGACCAGCATCTTGCCGAGGTTCTCGCCGCGCAGCAGGCCGAGGAACGCCTCGGGGGCCTGCTCGATGCCGTCGACGATCGTCTCGTCGTACGAGAGCCGGCCCTCGCGCAGCCAGCCCGCCATCTCCTGCACGAACTGTTCCCGCAGGTGACCGTGGTCACCGACGAGGAACCCGCGCAGCGTCAGCCGCTTGCCGATCACCAGCGCCAGGTTGCGCGGCGCGGCCTGCGGCTCGGTGGCGTTGTACTGCGAGATCATGCCGCAGATCGCGGCCCGGCCGTGCAGGTTCATCGCCCCGATCGCGGCCTCCAGGTGGTCGCCGCCGACGTTGTCGAAGTACACGTCGACGCCGTCCGGGGCGGCTGCCTTGAGCTGCTTGTACACCGGGCCGTCGTGGTAGTCGAAGGCGGCGTCGAAGCCGAGCGCGGTGAGCCGTTCCACCTTCGCCGCCGAGCCGGCGCTGCCGATCACCCGGCCGGCGCCGCGCAGCTTCGCGATCTGGCCGACCATGCTGCCCACCGCGCCGGCCCCGCCGGAGACGAACACGGTCTCCCCCGGCTTCATCGCCGCCACGTCGAGCAGACCGGCGTACGCGGTCAGCCCGGTCATGCCGAGCACGCCCAGGTACGCGGTGACCGGCGCCAGGCCGGGATCGACGGTACGCACGCCCTTGGCGTCCACCAGCGCGTACTCGCGCCAGCCGAGCCCGTGCAGCACCGTGTCGCCGGGCTTGACGCCCCCGGCCTCGCCGGCCACCACCTCACCGATCGCGCCGCCGTCCAGCGGGGCGTCGAGCGCGAACGGCGGCACGTACGACTTGACGTCGTTCATCCGCCCGCGCATGTACGGGTCGACGGACATGAACCGGTTGCGGACCACCACCTGTCCCGGGCCCGGCGTCGGCACCTCGGTGGTGACCAGCCGGAAGTTCTCCGGCGTGGGCCAGCCCTCCGGCCGGGACGCCAGGTGGATCTCCCGGTTCATCCCGCTCATCGGGCCTCACGGACCGTGCGCGTGACCTCGACGTTGCCGCGGGTCGCGTTGGAGTAGGGGCAGACCTGGTGGGCCGCGTCGACGAGCTGCTCGGCGGCTGCGCGCTCGACCGCGGGCAGGTCCACCACGAGCGTCACGGCCAGGCCGTAGCCGCCGCTGCCGTTCGGGCCGATGCCCACCTCGGCCTCCACGACGGAGCCGGAGACGTCCGCCTTGGCCTGGCGGGCCACCACGCGCAGCGCGGAGTGGAAGCAGGCCGCGTAGCCGGCCGCGAAGAGCTGCTCGGGGTTGGCCGCGCCGCCGGCGCCACCCATCTCCTTCGGTACGGCGAGGTCCAGCTCGACCGTGCCGTCGGAGGTCCGGACGTGACCGTCCCGGCCGTCGCCGATGGCGCGGGCGGAGGCGGTGTAGAGCACCTGCATGTCACTGCTCCTTGTGTCGGTGGATCGTCTCGGTGACCCGGGTGAGAATGCCGTGGAGGAAGACCAGTTCGGCCTCGGTGAGCCCGGTGGCGGAACCCACCCGGCGCGGCACGTCGCCCATCCGCTCCCGCAGCGCCCGGCCCCGGCCGGTGAGGCCCACCTCGACCCGGCGCTCATCCGCCGCCGAGCGGGTACGCACCACCAGACCGGCCGCCTCCAGCCGCTTGAGCAGCGGGGACAGCGTGCCGGAGTCGAGCCGGAGCGCAGCGCCGAGCGCGGAGACCGTGAGGGCGTCGTCGTCGTGCTCCCAGAGCACCAGCAGCACCAGGTACTGCGGGTAGGTCAGGCCGTGCTCGTCGAGGATGGGCCGGTAGACGTCGGTCAGGGCGCGCGACGCCGCGTAGAGCGCGAAGCACACCTGCCGGCCCAGTACCAGATCCTCGGTCACGCCCTGAACCGTAGCGCGCAATCAAGTTGTGCACAACTCATCGGGCCGCGGAACGGCGCGACGCCGACCACCACGGCCACCGCTCAGCGGTCCGGCAGGTACGCCTCCAGCTCGACCTCGACCAGGAGATCCGGGTCGATCAGCCCGGCCACCACCACCATCGTGGCGACCGGGCGCACCGGACCGAACACCGCGTTGTGCGCCCGGCCCACCTCGTCGGCGTAGATCCGGTCCGTCACGTACATCCGCGTCCGCACCACGTCGGCCGGCCCGGCGCCGACCTCCGCCAGCGCGTCCAGGCCGATCCGGATCGCCTGCGCGGTCTGCGCCGCCGCGTCACCGGCGTGCGCCACCCGGCCGTCCACCGTGGACGTGCAGCCGGCCGTGATCGCCAGCGAACCGGCCCGGACCACCCGCGAGTAGCCGTACAGCGCCTCCCACGGACCACCCGAACCGAGCCGGGTCACCACCCCGGCGTCCACCGGCGTCCCGGCCGGCTCGGCCGTCACGCGCCGGCCCGCAGCGTCGCCAGCGCCTCGGCGACCGTGAACGCGCCCGCGTAGAGCGCCTTGCCGGCGATCACGCCCTCCACCCCCACCGGCTCCAGCGTGGCCAGCGCCCGCAGGTCGTCCAGCGTGGACACGCCACCGGAGGCGATCACCGGGGCGTCGGTCCGGGCGCACACCTCACGCAGCAGGTCCAGGTTGGGCCCGCGCATGGTGCCGTCCTTGGTGATGTCGGTGACCACGTACCGCGCCGCGCCCGCGGCGTCGAGCCGGGCCAGCACCTCGTAGAGGTCGCCGCCGTCGCGGGTCCAGCCACGTGCCGACAGGGTACGGCCGCGCACGTCCAGCCCGATCGCCACCCGGTCGCCGTACTCGCCGCAGATCCGGTCGCACCACTGCGGATCCTCCAGCGCGGCGGTGCCGATGTTGACCCGGGCCGCCCCGGTGCCGAGCGCCGCCCGCAGCGACTCGTCGTCGCGGATGCCCCCGGACAGCTCCACCTTCACGTCCAGCTTGCCGACCACCTCGGCGAGCAGCGCGGCGTTGGAGCCCCGCCCGAACGCGGCGTCCAGGTCGACCAGGTGGATCCACTCCGCGCCGTCGGACTGCCAGGCCAGCGCCGCGTCCAGCGGATCGCCGTACGCGGTCTCGCTACCGGCGGCGCCCTGCACGAGCCGGACGGCCTGGCCGTCGGCGACGTCCACGGCGGGCAACAGGGTGAGGCTCAACGCTTCTCTCCTCGGATCCTCAACGACGGTCCAGCGCGATCACCACGATCGCGGGCAGGACCAGCAACAACAACACGACCAGCACCAGCCGCAGCGCGAGGTCGTCCACCAGACTCCAGATGGCGACCACCGCCACGGCGGTGAGCACCAGGATCGTCGCCCGCTCGCGGCGGGTGTGCCGGCGCAACCGGCCGGTACGGCCGCGCCGCGGCGACGGCGTGAGCCGGCGTACCAGCCAACGACGTCGTTCCCGGCGCGCCACCCGGCGGGCGCGGGCGGCGCGCGCCCGTTCCTGCTCGGCCTCGCGCTCCGCGCGGCGGCGGGCCCGCTCCTTGCTCACGCGGACGCCCGCGTGCCGGCCAGCGGCCCGCTCACAGCGTGCCGAGCCAGTTGCGCAGCAGCGCGGCACCGGCGTCGGCGGACTTCTCCGGGTGGAACTGCGCGGCCGACAGTGGCCCCCGCTCGACCGCGGCGACGAAGTCCGCGCCGTGGTGCGCTGTGGTCACCGTGGCACCCGCCCCGGCCAGCGCCGCCGGGTCGGTCACCGCATAGGAGTGGACGAAGTAGAACCGGGTGCCCTCGGGCAGGTCGGCGAACAGCGTCGAGCCGGCCGGCGGCCGCACGGTGTTCCAGCCCATGTGCGGCAGCCGCCGCGCGGGCAGCCGGGTCACGCCGCCGGGCAGCAGCCCGAGCCCCTTGGTGACCACGCCGTGCTCCTCGCCGTGCCCGAAGAGGATCTGCATGCCGACGCAGATGCCCAGCACCGGGCGGCCGGCGGCGACCCGGTCGGCGATGACCGGCCCGGCGCCCAGCGCCTCGACCCCGGCCATGCAGGCGGCGAACGCGCCCACGCCCGGCACCACCAGGCCGTCGGCCGACGCGGCGGCGGCCAGGTCGTCGGTGACAGTCACGTCGGCACCGGCCCGCGCCACCGCGCGCTCGGCCGAGCGCAGGTTGCCCGAACCGTAGTCGAGCACCACCACCCGTGCCATCAGCTCTCTCCCGGCAGCAGCCAGAGCACCCCGGCGACGGTGGCCAGCACCGCCAGCAGGCCGATGATCACCACAGCGGCGCGGGGGGCGCCCTGCTTGAGCAGCGACCACGTCCCGCCGACCAGCAGACCGGCCAGGATCAACAGAAGTGTGGGCAGCACCTTCATCAGAGCCAGCTTCCATTCGCGACTGCGGGACTCCGCTTCGCTGCGTTCCTCGCGCTCATCAGAGCCAGCTTCCATTCGCGACTGCGGGACTCCGCTTCGCTGCGTTCCTCGCGCTCATCAGAGCCAGCTTCCATTCGCGACTGCGGGACTCCGCTTCGCTGCGTTCCTCGCGCTCATCAGAGCCAGCTTCCATTCGCGACTGCGGGACTCCGCTTCGCTGCGTTCCTCGCGCTCATCAGAGAGCGCCTTTCGTGGACGGCACCACGCCCGCGTTGCGCGGGTCGAGCGCGGTGGCCTCGCGCAGCGCGCGGGAGACGGCCTTGAACTGCGCCTCGACCACGTGGTGGGCGTCCGGGTGGCCGCCGGGACGGGCCGCGCGCAGCACGTCCACGTGCAGCGTGATCCGGGCCGACTGGCCGAACGACTCCCAGATGTGCCGGGTCATGCTCGTCGGATAGACCGGCCCGATGTACGGGGCCAGCGCTGGCTCGTCGTGCACCACGTACGGTCGCCCGGACAGGTCGACGGCGGCCCGGACCAGCACCTCGTCCATCGGGACGGTGGCCGAGCCGTACCGCCGGATGCCGGCCTTGTCGCCCAGCGCCCGGTCGAACGCGGCGCCCAGCGCGAGCGCCGTGTCCTCCATCGTGTGGTGCGCGTCGATCTCCAGGTCGCCGACGGTGTGCACGGTCAGGTCGAAGCCGCCGTGCCGGGCGATCTGGTTGAGCATGTGGTCGTAGAAGCCGACGCCGGTGGAGATGTCGGCCTTGCCGGTGCCGTCGAGGTCGATCTCGACGAGCACCTTCGTCTCGTTTGTGACCCGCTCGATCCGGGCGATCCGGCTCATGAAACTGTCTCCATCGCGGTGAGGAAGGCGTCGGTCTCGGTCGGGGTGCCGGCGGTGACGCGCAGCCAGCCGGGCAGGCCGACGTCGCGCACCAGCACGCCGGCATCGAGCAGGGTACGCCAGGCCACCGCCTGGTCCCCCTCGACGGCGAACAGCACGAAGTTGGCGTCGCTGTCGGCCACCCGGTGGCCCCGGGCGCGCAGCTCGGCGACGATCCGGTCCCGCTGCTGCATGATCGCGGCCACGGTGCCGAGCAGGGCGTCCCGGTGCGCCAGCGCCGCACGGGCCGCTGCCTGGGTGAGCGCGGACAGGTGGTACGGCAACCGGACCAGCTGCACCGCGTCCACCACCGCCGGGTCGGCGGCCAGGTAACCGAGCCGGCCGCCGGCGAACCCGAACGCCTTGCTCATGGTGCGGGTCACCACCAGCCGCGGGTGGCCGGGCAGCACCGCGAGCGCGCTCACCGTGCCGGGACGGGCGAACTCGGCGTACGCCTCGTCCACGATCACCACGCCGGGCGCCTCGTCCAGCACGGCCGCGACCACGGCCGGGTCGAGCGCGGTGCCGGTCGGGTTGTTCGGCGAGCAGAGGAACACCACGTCCGGCCGGTGCTCGCGGACCTGGGCCACCGCCTCGCCGGCGGTGAGCCCGAAGTCCTCGCCGCGCCGGGCGGGCACCCACCGGGTGCCGGTGCCGAGCGCCAGCAGCGGGTGCATCGAGTACGCCGGGATGAAGCCGAGCGCGGTGCGCCCGGGACCGCCGAACGCCTGCAGGAGTTGCTGCTGGATCTCGTTGGAGCCGTTCGCCGCCCACACGTGGTCGGCGGTGAGCCCGTGCCCGAGGTAGGCGGCCAGGTCGGCGCGCAGCGCCACCGCGTCCCGGTCCGGGTAGCGGTTGAGGTCGCGCAGCTCGGCGGCGACCGCCTTGCCGATCGCCTCCACCACCGGCTCCGGCACCGGGTAGGAGTTCTCGTTGGTGTTCAGCCGCACCGGCACGTCGAGCTGCGGCGCCCCGTACGGCGTCCGCCCGCGCAGGTCGTCGCGGATCGGCAGATCGTCGAGCGTGGTCACGACGCGCCGCCCCCGCCGAACCGGACGCTGACCGCCTGGCCGTGCGCGGGCAGGTCCTCCACCGTCGCCAGGGTGACCACGTGCGGGGCCACGTCGCGCAGCGCTTCCCGCGTGTATTCGACCAGGTGCACGCCGCGCAGGAAGGACTGCACGGACAGCCCGGAGGAGTGCCGGGCGCAGCCGCCGGTGGGCAGCACGTGGTTGGAGCCCGCGCAGTAGTCGCCGAGCGACACCGGCGACCAGGCGCCGACGAACACCGCCCCCGCGTTGCGGACCCGCAGCGCCCACTCGCGGGCGTTGCGGGTCTGGATCTCCAGGTGCTCGGCCGCGTACGCGTCGACCACCCGCAGCCCCGCCTCCAGGTCGTCGACCAGGACCACGCCGCTCTGCTCGCCGCGCAGCGCGGTGCCGATCCGCTCGGCGTGCTTGGCCGCCGGCGCCTGCCGGGCCAGCTCCGCGTCGACCGCGTCGGCCAGCGCGGTGGACGGGGTGACCAGCACGCTCGCGGCCAGCGGGTCGTGCTCGGCCTGGCTGATCAGGTCGGCGGCGACGTGCGCCGGGTCGGCGGTGTCGTCGGCCAGGATCGCGATCTCGGTCGGGCCGGCCTCGGCGTCGATGCCGACCACGCCGCGCAGCAGCCGCTTGGCGGCGGTGACCCAGATGTTGCCCGGACCGGTGATCATATCGACCGGCTCGCAGCGCTCGTCCCCGGCCGGGTCGACGCCCGCGCCGTACGCGAGCATGGCGACCGCCTGGGCGCCGCCGACCGCGTACACCTCGTCCACGCCGAGCAGCGCGCAGGCGGCGAGGACCCGCCGGTCGGGCAGGCCGTCGTTGTCCTTCTGCGGGGGGCTCACCACCACCAGGGAGCGCACCCCGGCCGCCTGGGCCGGCACCACGTTCATCACGACCGTCGACGGGTACATGGCCAGGCCGCCGGGGACGTAGAGACCGACCCGGTCGACCGGCACCCACCGCTCGGTCACCGTGCCACCCGGCACCACGGTGGTGGTGTGGTCGGTGCGGCGCTGGTCGGCGTGCACCTTGCGGGCCCGGGTGATCGACTCCAGCAGTGCGGCGCGCACCTGCGGGTCCAGCTCGCCCTCGGCGGCGCGGATCGTCTCGGCCGGCACCCGCAGCCGCTCCGGGGAGACGCCGTCGAACCGTTCGCTCGCCTCCCGGATCGCCGGGTACCCATGGTCCCGGACCGCCTCCACGAGCGGGCGGATCCGCTCGACCGCCACGGAGACGTCGAGCTGGGCACGGGGCAGCAGGCGGCGCGGGTCACGGGCCCCGCCGCGCAGGTCGATCCGATTCAGCACGTCTGCGAGTCTAGGCCGCCGCCGGTGTCACCGGCCGGGCCCGTCCGGTCGCCGGGACGGTGAGCCGGGACACGCACGGGCGGGCGGGTTGGCGATACGCTCGATCACGTGAGCGCACGGCTGCCGGTGTTCCCGCTCGGGACCGTTCTCTTCCCCGGGCTGGTCCTTCCGCTGCACATCTTCGAGGAGCGCTACAAGGCGCTGGTGCGCCACCTCGTGGGGCTGCCCGAGGGAGCGCCGCGCGAGTTCGGCGTGGTGGCGATCCAGGCCGGCTGGGAGGTCGCGCCGGCCGGGCCGCCGGGGCGTTCCGGGCCGGCCGGCGGCGAGGTCACGCTGCACGAGGTCGGCTGCACCGCCGAGCTGCGGCAGGTCACCGAGCTGGCCGACGGGGGCTTCGACATCGTCACGGTGGGGCGGCGGCGCTTCCGGGTCGCCGAGGTCGACGACTCCGCCGAGCCCTACCTGACCGCCGAGGTGGAGTGGCTGCCGGAACCGGACGGCCCGGACGAGGTCGCCGACCTGCTGGCGGCCCGGGTGATCTCGCTGTTCCGGCAATATCTCGGTCTGATCCGGCCGGACCAGCAGGAAATCACCGAGCAGTTGCCGGAGGATCCCACGGTCCTGTCGCACCTGGTCGCCGCGACCGCCGCGCTGACCGTCGGCGACCGGCAGCGGCTGCTCGCCGTCGACGACACGGCCGGCCGGCTGCGCGCCGAGCTGCGCCTGCTCAACCGGGAGACGGCGTTGCTGCGGCAGGTACGCGCGGTGCCGGTGCCGCTCAGCGAGCTGGCTGGTCCCCCGGCGCCGAACTGAACCCGGGCGGGGGCGGCCAGGCCGCGCCGGACTCCGGCTCCGGCCGCAGCGACGGCCACCGCGACCAGCCCGCCAGCAGCGTGTACGTGACTGCCGCGCCGAACGCGGCGAGCAACAGGTTCCCGTGCGGCAACGGCAGCGGGCCGTACCAGTCGACGCCACCGGCGCGCAGGTCGACGGGCTTGGTGAACGCGGTGCCCGGCGGCGCGGTCTCCACCAGCCGCTGGAACGCCGACAGCCCGATCCGGCGGCCGACCTGCCAGGCCGCCACCGCCGCGCCGAGACCGCCGAGCGTCACCGCGAGCAGGCCGGCCGGGCCGCGCCGGCGGCGCAGCAGCACCCACAGAGCGACCGCGGCGAGCACGCCGAAGCCGAGCGTCAGGAGGCTGAACCAGCCGTCCGCGGCGATCGGCTGCTCCGGCTGGGTGGTCACGTAGACCGCGCCGGCCGGGGTCTGCCGCACCGGGGTGGCGGGCGCCGCCCACGCCCACAGCAGCCCCAGCGGGACGCCGAGCGCGGTGAGCAGCGCGACCACGCCGAGCGCGGTGAGCAGCGGGCGACCGGACCGGGTGGCGCCGGGCAGCTCCGCCACCACGCCGGGATGCCCGGCGAGCGGGTCCGCGCCGGGTGCGGTGACCGGCGTGCCGGCGGGCACCGGCAGGCCACCGGGCCAGCCGGGCGGCTGCTCGCGCTCGGGCGGCGGGCCGCCGGGGCGCGGAGCATCGCCCGGCCGTAGCGCCTCACCGGGCCGTGCGTCGGTGCCGTCGGTGCGCTCGCGCGCCCGCTCGGGCTCAGGGGTGTCCGGACTCACCCGTTGATCCTCTCAGGCCCGGGCACGGCGCCGGGGGGTGGTCGCCGGTCAGCGCGCGAACGGTTCCAGCATCACCGCTGCCGCCTTGAGCCAGGCGTCGCGGGTCTCGGCCTGGAGCTGGTGGTACTCGATCGAGGAGCCGGTCTCCAGCGCCGGGTCGTAGGGCACCACGGCGACCGCCCGGGTCCGGGTGGCGAAGTGCCGTTCCAGGTCGTCCTGCAACGACGTACGCCCCGGGGTGGGGCAGGAGATCAGCGTGACCGCGTTGTCGGCCAGCTCGCCCATGCCGACCTCGTGCAGCAGGTCGAGCATCCAGTCCGCGCTGAACGCCGCGTCCTCGCGCGGCACGGTGGTCACCACGAGCTGGTCGGCGGCCTGCATGACGGTGCGCCAGTTGGGGCTCTCCACGTTGTTGCCGGTGTCCACGCAGACCACCTCGTGGGTGCGGCGCAGCAGCTCCAGCACCCGCTTGACGGTGAACTGGTCGAGCCGCTGGGCGAAGCGCGGGCTCTCCTCGCCGGCCAGCACGTCGTACGAGCCGTCGGAGGCGTGCCGCAGGTAGTCGTCGAGGTGCGACAGCAGCGTGTCGCCCTCGAGGATCTCGATATGTGCCAGGTCGTGGATCAGGTGCCGGATGGTCCGGGCGTGTCGGGCGCTGCCGGCCCGCAGACCGAGCGTGCCGCGCAGCTCGTTGTCGTCCCAGGCGAGCACGCCGCGCCCGCGCACGCTGCCCACCGTCGCGGCGGCGAGCACCGTCGCGGTGGTCTTGTGCACGCCGCCCTTGGGGTTGGCGAAGGCGAGCACCCGGGGGGTGCCCAGCTCGCGGCGGAGCACGCCCGTCGCCCGTTCCAGCTCCGGGTCCGGCTCCGGGGCGCGCCACTGCACCTGGGCCGCGTCGGCCCGGCCGGACCGGCCCTCCAGCGGGCGGCGGGGCGCGGGCACCACCGGCTCCGGGGCGGGCGGCGTCTCCGGCCGGTAGCGGCCCCGGTCCAGCAGCGCGTAGCGGGACTCCGGCGGGGGCGGCGCGGGCCGGTAACCGCCGTCGAGAACGGAGTACCGGGACTCGGCCGGCGGCTCGGCCCGGCCGCGCGGCTCCGGACGGGCCGGCTCGGGCCGCCAGGACGGCTCCGGGCGTGGCTCGGCGGTGAAGGGCTGGTCGGGCGCGAACGACGGGTCGGGCGCGAACGACGGGTCGGCGCGCCAGGACGGGTCGGGCGGGTAGGGCTGCCCGGCCCGCCGGGACGGCTCCGGATCGCTGCGGTACGCCGGTTCGGCCCGGTAGGCCGGCTCGCCGTCGTGCCGGGGATCGGCGCGGAAGGCCGGATCGACCCGGAACGTGGCCTCGGCCCGGTAACCGGGCTCGGCGCCGTACGAGCCGTCCGGGGCGCGGCCGACGGCGGTGGCGCGGCCGGTCCATCCGGTGCCCGCGCCACGACGGGGCAGCGGGTCGGGCGGCGGCGCCGGTTGCTCCTCGACGTGCCGGTCGGCGTCGGCGTGCTCCGTGCCGCGACCGCCGAGCCGGGCCCGGTCGAGCAGCGCCCGCCACCGCGGTGCCGGCTCGCCCTGCCGACCCCAGCCGGTCTCGCTGCCGTCCAAGGATTCGCCCCTCCCCCAGCCCATCGATCTCCGCCTGACAGGCTACGAACGAAACCCTATTCGGACCACTCCCCGCGCCGCACATCGCCCGGTGGTCCGCCGCACCATGGGATCGGCCCGGTCGCCGCCCGCCCCGATGTCTCAGGAGGTGGGAGCGGGATTGGGCACCCCGGAGCCGCCGCCGGTCGCGGGGGCGGTGGGTGAAGGTCCGCTCACCGTCCGTGCGGCTTCCGACGAATCGCCCATTCCGCCTGCTTCGGCCGGTCCGGTGTCTGCCGGCGGCCGGACCACGTCACGCTGTTCGGGCAGCGGCGGGGTGAACACGGTCCGGTCCAGACGGGTCACCTCCGGCGCCGGGTCCACCACGCGCACGTTCCGGCGACCGGCGAGCGCGCGCAGGGCGTCCGGCACGGCACTGACGACCGCGGCGTAGACGCAGGCGCAGCCCGCCCGGTACGCCTCCGCCTCGCGGGCGGCGACCTCGGCGCCGCTGTCGTACACCCGGCGCAGCTCCGGGTCGGCGGTGGCCGCGGCGGCCCGGGACCGGTAGTCGGCGGTCTCCCGGTCCTTGCGGGTCGCGACGCCGGCCATCCCGGCCACCGCGTCCTGCGGCAGGCGCAGCGCCGCGATCCGGACGATCTCGGTCTGCCGGCCGGGCAGCGGCACCCGCGCCACCACCGCCGAGACCCGCGTGCCGTCCAGCGCGGCGGCCGCCCGGGCCGGGGTCAGGTAGCCGTCGAACGACACCAGCGCGTAGCCGTCGGGCGCGTCGAGGCGGGCCAGTTCCTCCCCGGCGGTGCGCAGGTACGCCGGGATGCTCGCGCCGCCGGTCACGCCGACCCGGGTCACCTCGCCGACCGTGCGGTCGCTCACCGGGCGGTCCCGCCGCTGCGCCACCGCCACCACCAGCACCACGAGCGCGCACACCAGCGCGAGCCAGGTCAGCGCGGCGGACCGGGACCGGCGCGGCGGCACGGGATCGTCGCTCACGTCAGTCCCGCAGGATCTCCAGCGCCCGGGCCAGGTCGTCCGGGTACTCGCTGACAAACGTCACCTCGTCGCCGCTGCCCGGGTGCGCGAAGCTCAGCGAGCGGGCGTGCAGCCACTGCCGGGACAGCCCCAGCCGGGCCGACAGCGTCGGGTCCGCGCCGTAGGTCAGGTCGCCCACGCAGGGGTGCCGCAGCGTGGAGAGGTGCACCCGGATCTGGTGCGTACGCCCGGTCTCCAGCCGCACGTCGAGCAGGCTGGCAGCGGGGAACGCCTCGATCGTGTCGTAGTGGGTGATGCTCGGCTTGCCGCCGGACACCACGGCCCAGCGGTAGTCGTGGTGCGGGTGCCTGTCGATCGGCGCGTCGACGGTGCCGCGCAGCGGGTCCGGGTGGCCCTGCACCACGGCGTGGTAGCGCTTCTCCACCTCGCGGAACTTGAACGCCCGCTTCAGCGCGGTGTACGCGCGCTCGCTCTTGGCCACCACCATGACGCCGGTGGTGCCGACGTCGAGCCGGTGCACCACGCCCTGCCGCTCCGCGGCGCCGCTGGTGGAGATCCGGTGACCGATGCCGGCCAGCCCGCCGATCACTGTGGGGCCGGTCCAGCCCGGGCTCGGGTGCGCCGCCACCCCGACCGGCTTGTCCACCACCACGATGTCGTCGTCGGCGTACACGACTGTCAGGCCGGGCACGGCCTGCGGCACCACGGTGGGCGGCGCGGCCGGCGCGGGCAGTGTGACCTCCAGCCACGAGCCCGCCCGGACCTTGTGCGAGTTGGCCCGGGCCACACCGTCGACGAGCGCGTCCCCGCCGTCGATCAGGCCGGCGGCGGCCGTGCGGGAGAGCCCGAACAGGCGGGACACGGCCTGGTCCAGGCGCATCCCGTCGAGGCCGTCCGGCACGGGCAGGGAACGGGTGTCGCCGCCGGCGGCGAAGGCGGAGGTCACGCGCTCTCCCGCTGCTCGGCCGGAGCGGCGTCGTCGCGCTTCTCGTCGCGCAGCCGGGAGCCGTCGCGCTGCCGGCCGGTCAGCTCCAGGAAGACCGCGAGCACCACGCCGCACACCAGCGCGCTGTCGGCCAGGTTGAACACCGGCCAGACCTGGCCGTACGGGTCGAAGAGGCTGATCATGTCGACCACGTGGCCGACGAAGTGGCCCGGCGCGCGGAAGAGCCGGTCGAGCAGGTTGCCGAGTGCGCCGCCCAGGACCAGGCCCAGCGACACCGCCCACGGCAGCGAGCGCAGCCGCAGCGCCATCCAGGCGATCCACCCGATCACCAGGAACGTGATGATCGGGAAGATCCAGGTGTGGTCGGAGCCGATGCTCCAGGCCGCGCCGCTGTTGCGGGTGAGGCTGAAGTAGACCGCGCCGCCGAGCACCGACACCGGCTCCCGGCCGGTCAGCTCGGCGAGCGCGAGCTGCTTCGTGCCGAGATCCGCCAGCAGCGCGAACAGGGACACGCCGAGCAGCAGGCCGACGGCCTTGCGGCGGGGCGCGCCGGCACCCGACTCGGTGGTGTCGGACCCGGCGGGCGGTGCTGCGGTCATCTGCTCCCCATCGACGCTCGCGACGGCGTGGTCACCGTCTGCCGTACGGCCGCCGGGGAGCGGTGCTCAGCGCCGCTCCTCCAGCTGCTTGCACGTCACACAGAGGGTGGCCGACGGGAACGCGGCGAGCCGCTCCACCGGGATCGGGTTGCCGCACCGCTCGCACCAGCCGTAGCCGCCCTCGTCGAGGCGCTCCAGCGCGCGCTCGACCTGCGTGATCCGTTCTTTGATGCTGTTGGCGAGAGAGATCTCCTGCTCCCGCTCGAACGTCTTGGTGCCGGTGTCGGCCTGGTCGTCCCCGGCCGAGTCGGTCAGCCGGTCGCGCTGCAGCTCGGTGATCTCGCTCAGCGTCTGATCGTACTCGGCGTTGAGCTCGTCCCGCCGTGCCGCCAGGGCGGCCCGGATCTTCTCGGTCTCCGCCGCGCTGCGGGTGGCCTTCGCCACCGGTTTGCGACCGGCGGTCCTGGTGTCGGCCGGCTTCGCCATCGTCAGCTCCCTCAGCCGCGAGGCGCGGCGGTCAGCGGTGCGTGGGCGGGGACGCCGTCGTCGGCGCCGTCCGCGTACGGAAGGGTGCACGACGAGCGGGCCCGCCGTGCACTCCGGAGGTTGGCAAGGATACGGAACGTACAGGCGTCCGACAACGTGCCGCACCGTCGTCCCACGTATCCGCCCCGGACTGCCATCAATCGGGGCAAAAGGAACGGTAGCAGATCAGTGGGCCGGCTCCTCGCCGTACTCCCCGAACCACCTCGCCAGCCGGCCCCGGCGGCTCACCGCCCGCAGCCGCCGCTCGGTCTCGTCCCGCACCCCGGCGGTGGCGACGATGAGCAGGCTGTCCCCGACCTTGAGCCGGGTGTCAGCGCCCGGCACGAAACCGACACCGTCGCGCAGCACGAGCGTCACCGCCGCGCCGACCGGCAGCCGCAGCTCGTCCACGTGCACCCCGGCCAGCCGCGACCCGGCCGGCACCTCCAACTGGAGCAGGTCCGCGCGCATCCGCTCCAGCGGGGCGGTCTCCAGCAGGATCTCGCTCGCCTCGGCCGGTGCCGTCACCCCCAGCCGGCGGGCCGCCGGCGCCAGCGTCCCGGCCTGGAGCACCGTGAAGATCACCACCAGGACGAAGACCGCGTCGAACAGCCGGTCCGCCCCCGGCACGCGCAGCGACAGCGGAATGGTCGCCAACACGATCGGCACCGCGCCACGCAGCCCGGCCCAGGACAGGAAGAGCTGCTCGCGCAGCTTCACCCGGAACGGCAGCGCGGACACCGCCACCGACAGCGGCCGGGCGAGCAGCAGCAGCGCCAGCCCGGTGATCACGGCCGGCAGCACCGCCGCGTCCAGCCGGCTCGGCGAGACCAGCAGGCCGAGCAGCACGAACAGGCCGATCTGGGCCAGCCAGGCCAGGCCGTCGGCGAAACCGAGGATGGCCTGGCGGTGCGGCAGCCGCGAGTTGCCGAGCAGGACGCCCGCGACGTACACGGCGAGGAAGCCCGAGGCGTGCAGCAACGAGCCGGCCGCGTACGCCAGCACGGTGAAGCCGACCACCGCGATCGGGTAGAGGCCGGCCGACGGCAGCGCGGCCCGGCGCAACGCGTACCGGCCGGCCAGCCCGGTGCCGACACCGACCGCCGCGCCGGCGCTCAGCTCGTAGCCGAGCAGCAGCACCTCGTACCACCAGGGGTGGGCCGCCTCGACCCCGGCGCGGGACAACAGCAGCACGAGCAGCACGGCCGGCGCGTCGTTCACGCCGGACTCCGCCTCCAGCGTGGCCACCAGCCGGGGCGGCAGGCGCAACCGGCGCAGCGTGGCGAACACGGCCGCCGCGTCGGTGGAGGAGAGCACCGCGCCGTAGAGCAGCGCCAGCCGCCAGTCCAGGCCGAGCAGCAGGTGCACCACCACGCCGACGACCACGATGCTGACCACGACGCCGACCGTGGACAGCGCCGCGGCCAGGCCGAGCACCGGCCGCAGCATGCTCCACCGCGCGGTGAGGCCGCCCTCGGCGATGATCACGATGAGCGCGCAGAAGCCGAGCACCCGGGTCAGTTCGACGTCGTCGAACCGGATGCCTATGCCGGCCTCGCCGAGCAGCACGCCGAGCGCCAGGTAGACCAGGAGACTCGGTACGCCGAGCCGGGTGGAGAACCGCACCGCTCCCACCGCGACCAGCAGCACGCCGGCGCCCACGAGCAACGCGACGTCGAGCCCCGGTGTCATCGCCGGCCGGCCCGACCGGACCTCACGCCGTGCTGCCGTCGCGCAGCCGGCGCAGCACCTCGGGCAGCCCGTCGTGCGGGCGCTCGATGCGGAACAGCTTGTCCCGGCTGGCCGCGCCGGACCGCAGCGACACGGTCGCCGGCCGGACGCCGAGCGCGTCGGCGAGCGCGCGCCGGGCCGCCTCGGTGGCGCGGCCGTCGACAGCGGGGGCGTGCACCGCGACGACGAGCGCCGGACCGTACGGCCCGTCGAACCGCCCGCCCACCCGGGCGCGGGCCGCCCCGGGCTTCACCCGCACCGCGACGGTGAGTGTGGTGTCCGCGATCGTCATGGTCAGCGCGGCCGGGCCTCGGCGAGCAGGGTGGTGGCGGCGGCGCATCGCGCGCACGGGGTGAAGCCCAGCGCGACCGCCTCGGCGACCGGCAGGGGTTCGTCCTCCCGGCCCACCAGGTGCGGGCAGCCGGACAGGTGGAAGCGGGGACGGCCGTCGATCACCAGGACCTCGCCGGGCAGCCGGACCAGCCGGGCGACCTCACCGGTGGTGAGGAACTCGGCCGGCGGATCGTCGTCGAACGCCTCGCCGGGTGCGGGCGAGGTGGGCCGGGTGGTCTCCGGCACGCGCGGGCCTGGCGGCGAGTAGGGCACCGCGTCCGCGACCACCGGATCCGACGGCGAGTACGCGGCCGGCGGCGGGACGTCGTCCGGCTCGGTCACCGGCGACCCGGGCGGTTGCCGCCACCCGGATCCACCGGCGCCGACCGTGGACGTGTGGTGCGGGACCGGGCTCACCGGTTCGTCCGGGGACGGGACGGTGTGCGCGGTCCGTGTTCGCGGCCCGGCCTCCCGGCCGGCCGAGGCCCGCGTCGCGGCGGCCTGGCGGGCGAACGCGACGAAGGCGACGGCGGACAGCAGGCTGGCCGCGATCGAGACGATGAGCAGAAGGCTGGATCCGCCGGCGAGGCCGGCGATCAGCAGCACCACCGCGACGAGGATGAGCAGGATGCTGGCGGCTACCACGGCTCACCCCCGGCCGCGTCGTGTCGGTCTGGGCGGCCGGTGGCCGTCACGGGGACGGCCACCGACGCGGGATCAGCGGCCGGACTCGAGCGAGCCCGCGCGGCCACCGCCGTAGGAGCCGGCGAGACCGGCCGCGGCGAGACCGTTGCTGCCGACGGCACGGGTGCCCTCGGCGCGGTTCATCTCCACCTCGAGGCCCTGGCCGCGACCGTCGAGGTCACGCAGCTGGCTTTCCAGGTACGCCTTGAGGCGGGTGCGGTACTCGCGCTCGAACTGCTTGAGCTCCTCGATGTGCTTCTGCAGCGCGGTGCGCTTGGCGTCCAGGCCGCCCATGGCCTCCTGGTGCCGCTGGCGGGCGTCCCGCTCCAGCGCGTCGGCCTTGGCGCGCGCCTCCCGGGTGACCTCCTCGGCCTTGGAACGGGCCTCGGAGAGCAGCTGGTCGGCCTCGCGACGGGCGTCGGAGACGTGGTCGTCGGCGGTGCGCTGGGCCATCATCAGCACCCGCAGCGCCTGCTGCTCGCCGTCACCGGTCACGCCGGCCGGGCCGCCCTGGGCGCGGACCTGCTCCAGCTCGGCCTGCATCGCGCGGGCCGCCTGCTCGGCGGCCGCCTTGTCGCGCTGCACGCGGTCGAGCTGGGCCTTGACGTCGTTGAGCTCCGCCGCGAGGCGGGCGTCGCCGCCGGGGCCGGCGGGAGCGCCACCCCGGCCGCCGCGCTCCACCTGGGCGCGCAGCTCGTTGTTCTCCTCGATCAGACGGGCCAGCTCACGCTCGACCTCGTCCAGGAAGGCGTCGACCTCCTCCTCGTCATACCCCCGCTTGCCGATCGGCGGCTTTTTGAAGGCGACGTTGTGAACGTCGGCCGGGGTCAGCGGCATCGAAACTCCTCGGGTCAGTTGCGGCCGCGAAAGCGCTCTGGTCAGGCAAACGCGAAGATCAGGCGCCTAAACACGAACTCCATCAGCACGAACAGGATAACCAGGAGCACAAGGGAGGCCAGGTCGATGCTCACGGTACCAATTCGCAGTGGTGGGATCACACGCCTCAACGCTCGCAGGGGCGGATCAGTGACGCTCCACACGACTTCCAGTCCGGCCGACGCTCCCCGTCCCGGTTGCCAGCGGCGACCATAGGCCAGCACCGCCCCGAGAACAAATCGCGCCAAAAGGATAATTAGGAAGATGTACAGCAGCAGGTAGAGCACCTGGAACAGGATCGACAACACGGCAGGCGACGTCCCTCGGTCGTGCGGCTCAGCTCAGGCTGAAGAAGCCGCCCTCAGCGATCTTGGCCTTGTCCTCCGCGGTGACCTGGACGTTGGCCGGTGAGAGCAGGAACACCCGGTTGGTCACGCGCTCGATCGTACCGCGCAGGCCGAAGGCGAGCCCGGCGGCGAAGTCGACGAGCCGGCGGGCGTCCGCCTCGTCCATCTCGGTGAGATTGATGATCACCGGTACGCCGTCGCGGAAGTGCTCGCCGATGGTCCGCGCCTCACGGTACGTGGTCGGGTGCAGCGTGGTGATCTGGTAGCGCTGCTCGTCGTCCGGCACCACCCGCTCCCGCTCCCGCGGCTGGGCCTGCGGGGCGAGCGCGAGGTTGTCGCGGGTGTGGTAGGTCAGGGCGCCCGAGGTGTCACCGGCGGAGGACCGGGTGATCGACCGGACGCTGGAACGCTCGGCCCGCTCCGGGCGCTCGACCTCGGCCCGGTCGGCGTCGACCGCGCGGCTGGACGCGCGCTCGGACAGCCGGCCCCGGTCGCCGAGCCGGCTGCGCGTCGGCGGCTCCTCGGTCTCGTCGTCGTCCTCGTCGGCGAACTCCTCGGCGTACCGGCTCGACCGGTAGCGCGACGAGTCCCGGTAGCCACCCTTGTCGTAGCCACCGTCCTCGTACGCCCGCTCGTCGTCCTCCTCGACGAGACCGAGCCAGACCCCC
The DNA here is from genome assembly GCF_000374985.1 of Micromonospora sp. CNB394. Taxonomy (NCBI): domain Bacteria; kingdom Bacillati; phylum Actinomycetota; class Actinomycetes; order Micromonosporales; family Micromonosporaceae; genus Micromonospora; species Micromonospora sp. CNB394. Next base: position 130,059 of record NZ_KB895828.1, read on the forward strand.
GCCTTGCGCAGTGCACCCATCCCCGCGCCCTTCCGTCCGCCGTGCGGCACGCGCCCCCGTGCCGTGTCGCTTGATCACGAGTGGACGATCATGCCCACCGGACCGGATCGGCAATCCCCTGACGCGCGGTTCGCGGTCCGCCCGTCACGGCCCCCGGCTACGAGGACGCCGTCCTGAACAACACTGATGTCATTTGCTTCCGTCGTGGTGAGGCTACCGCAGCGCAGGACGCATTCCGAGCAACGCGCTGCCGACACGGACATGTGTCGCGCCGTGACCGACCGCGCTCTCCAGGTCTCCGCTCATGCCCGCCGACAGCACCGTCGCGCCCGGATGGTCGGCCCGCAGTGCCGCCGCCACCTCGGCCAGCCGGGCGAACGCCCGGTCCGCCTCCCAGCCCAGCGGCGCCACCGCCATCAGGCCCGCCAGCCGCAGCCCGTCGGCGCCGGCCACCGCCGCGGCCACCGGGCCGAGCCCCCGCTGCGGATCGGCAGCGCCGGGCAGCGCCCCGCCCCGCGCCGGGTCGCCGTCGATGCTCACCTGCACGAGTACGTCCAGCGGACGGTCCCGGACCGCGCCGGCGGCGGCGTCCAGCGCGGCGGCGAGCCGGACGCTGTCCACCGACTGGACCACGTCGGCGTACCGGACCACCGAGCGGGCCTTGTTGCGCTGCAACTGGCCGATGAAGTGCCAGCGCGGCGCGGCGCCGGCGTCTGCCACCGCCTCCGCCTTCGGCGCCGCCTCCTGGTCACGGTTCTCCCCGACGTCGGTCACGCCGAGCCCGGCCAGTGCGACCACGTCCGCCGCCGGGTACGTCTTGGTCACCGCGACCAGGGTGACCTCGTCGCGCGGCCGCCCGGCGGCCGCGCAGGCGTCAGCGATGCGGGCCCGCACCCGGGCCAGCCCGGCCGCGAGTTCGGCACGCCGCTCGGGCCCCACCGCCGTCTGTGACTCCGTCATCGGCGCCGCTCAGGACCCGTTCTTGAGGAAGTCGGGCACGTCGACGTCGTCGAAGAGCACCCGGCGCGACGGCTGCTGCGGCGCCGGCATGGTGGCCGGCGGGTTCGCCGGCGCGTTCGGCTGCGCCGGCGGGTTCTGGTTGCTCTTGCGCGGCGGCTCGACCGCCTTGTACGCCGGCGCACCCCCGTCGAAGCCCGCCGCGATCACGGTGACCCGCACCTCGTCGCCGAGCGCGTCGTCGATGACCGCGCCGAAGATGATGTTCGCGTCCGGGTGGGCCGCGTCGGTGACCAGCTGCGCCGCGTCGTTGATCTCGAACAGGCCGAGGTCCGACCCGCCCGCGATGGACAGCAGCACGCCACGCGCGCCGTCCATGCTCTGCTCCAGCAGCGGGCTGGAGATGGCCGCCTCGGCCGCCTCGACGGCGCGGTTCTCGCCCCGGGCGCTGCCGATGCCCATGAGCGCGCTTCCGGCGCCGCTCATCACGCTCTTCACGTCGGCGAAGTCCAGGTTGATCAGACCTGGCGTGGTGATCAGGTCGGTGATGCCCTGGACACCGGAGAGGAGGACCTGGTCCGCGGTGCGGAACGCGTCCATCATGGAGATGTTGCGGTCACCGAGCGCGAGCAGCCGGTCGTTCGGGATCACGATGAGCGTGTCGCACTGGTTGCGCAGCTCCTCGATGCCCGCCTCGGCCTGGACCTGCCGGCGCTTGCCCTCGAACGAGAACGGCCGGGTGACCACACCGATGGTGAGCGCACCGAGCTTACGGGCGATGTTCGCCACCACCGGCGCGCCGCCGGTGCCGGTGCCACCGCCCTCGCCGCAGGTCACGAACACCATGTCGGCGCCCTTGAGGACCTCCTCGATCTCGTCGCGGTGGTCCTCGGCGGCGTTCTTGCCGACGTCCGGGTTGGCGCCCGCGCCAAGTCCCCGGGTCAGCTCCCGGCCCACGTCGAGCTTGACGTCGGCGTCGCTCATCAGCAACGCCTGCGCGTCGGTGTTGATCGCGATGAACTCGACGCCCTTGAGCCCAACCTCGATCATCCGGTTGACGGCGTTGACGCCGCCGCCCCCGATGCCGACGACCTTGATGACCGCCAGGTAGTTGTGCGGAGGTGTCATCTCCGGTCCTTTCCCTTCGAGATTGGCATGGGCCGACCCCACACGGCTTGGCCGGATCAGCGGCCTCCGACGGGTGAACCCTCACCCTCTACTAGAGGCTTAGAGTTATGTCAACCACTGATCTCTTCGGGGCAACGTATGCGCCGCCGCGCCAGGAGCCAAGGACCTGTTCCGGCGTGTCGCCGACGGAGCGACGGGGGACACAGCACGGGCTCGCTGAGCCGCGGGTCACTCGAACGTGACCACGTCCGGCGCGCTGACGTCGATCCGGTCCGCCTCGCGGCTCAGCAGCGCGGTGGCCACCGTCGACTTGTCGGTACCGCGGGAGGCGTCGCCCCAGAAGACCTGACGCTCGCCGCGCAGCAGCAGCGTGATCCGGGCCAGGCCGGCCACGTCCACCGCGACCAGCTCCGCGCGCAGCTTCTCCCCCAGCGCGGCGAGCACCGCCAGCCCGGCCCGCGTACCCGGGTCGTCGGGGCCGGGCCGGGCGACCCGGACCTGCGGCAACCCGTCCGGCGCCCGGTCCAGGCGCTGGAAGACGACGCCCGAGCCGTCGACGACCACGAAGCCCACACCCTGCGGCACCGCCGCCACCGGCGTGCGTTCCCGCACCCGGATCACCAGCGTGCCCGGCCACTCCCGCTCCACCGTGGCGTTCGCCACCGGCGGCAGCGCCCCGACCCGGCGCGCGGTCGCCTCCAGGTCGACCCGGGCCAGCGGCGCGTTGTCCGGCACCGCCGCCGCGTCACGGATCTGCACCGGCGTGACCAGCCGCGCGCCGACCACCCGTACCTCGCGGACACCGAACAGGCCGGTGCCCAGCACCGTCCACGCCACCAGGCCCGCGACGGCGAGCACCGCGGCGGTGACCGCCCAGGGCAGCGCGGCGCGCATCCGCCGCTGCCGGGCCCGGGCCATGAACCGGCGGGTCGACGGCGGTACGGCGTCCGCGTTCGCCCGCACGAGCTGCCAGCGCCGGGCCGGGCTGCGCCGCCCGGCGCCGCCGTCCGGTCCGGGGGTACGGCCGCGGGCCGGACCGGGACTCATCCGGCCGGGGTCGCCGCGCCGTCCGGGTCGACGCCGGCGCCCAGCCCCGTGCCCCCGGCGGAGCGGGCGAGCAGGGCGTCGAGCAGCTGGTCACCCATCAGCGAGATCGGCGGCGCGCCCATGGTCACCACCACGTCGCCGGTCCGTGCCCGCCGGGCCACCTCACCCGGCACGTCGTCCCACGCCTCGACGAACACCTTCCGCTCCGCCGGCAGCGGCACCTCCCGGATCAGCGCGGCCGAGCCCTCGCCGGGGCGCCGCGTCTCACCGGGGCCGAAGACCTCCAGCAACACCACCTCGTCCGCGATGCCGAGCGCGGCGGCGATCTCCGCCTGGTTGTCCCGGGTGCGGTAGAGCCGGTACGGCTGGAACACCACGATCAGCCGGCCGTCGCCGGCCACCTCGCGCAGCGTCTGCAACGCCAGCGTCATCGAGGTCGGGTGGTAGGCGTACTCGTCGTAGACCAGCACGCCGTCCGCCATGCCCTTGCGCTCGAAGCGGCGCCGCACGCCCGGAAACGCGCCGAGCGCGGCCTCCGCCGCGGCCACCGGCAGTTCCAGCAGGTACGCGGCGAGCACCGCGGCGGCGCTGTTGAGCGCCATGTGCCGGCCCGGTACGGGCAGCCGGATCTCGCCCAGCGGCCGGCCCTCGACCTCGGCCTGGAAGCGCACCCCGTGCGCGGACGACACGACCTCGCTCATCCGCAGATCCGCGTCGGCGGACTCGCCGTACGTCCAGACCCGGCGGCCCTCGGCACGCAGCGACTCGGCCAGCCGGCGCCCGCCCGCGTCGTCGGCGCAGGTGATCACGAAGCCGGCCGGATCGGTGAGCCGGGCGAACTCGGCGAACGCCGCCTCCAGGGTGGCCAGGTCGCCGTAGGTGTTCAGGTGGTCCGCCTCGATGTTCGTGACGATCGACACGAACGGGCGGTAGATGAGGAAGGAGCGGTCGCTCTCGTCCGCCTCGACCACGAAGTGCTCCCCGGTGCCGTGGTGCGCGCCGGAACCCACCTCGGAGATCTCGCCGCCGATCACGAACGAGGGGTCGGTGCCGGCCTGCTGGAGCACCATGGTCACCATCGAGGTGGTCGAGGTCTTGCCGTGGGTGCCGGCGACCGCCACCGTCCGGCGGCCGGTCATCGCGGCGGCGAGCGCCTCGGAGCGGTGCAGCACCCGCAGGCCCCGGCGGCGCGCCTCGACCATCTCCAGGTGGTCCTGCGGGATGGCGGAGGAATAGACCACCGTGTCCACCCCGTCGAGGTTGGACACCTCGTGGCTGGAATGGATGGTGCCGCCGAGTGCCCGCAGGCCGGCCAGCGACGGCCACTCCCGCAGCTCGCTGCCGGAGACCGGCAGACCCCGGGTGAGGAACAGCCGGGCCAGCCCGGCCATCCCGACCCCGCCCACCCCGATCAGGTGGATCCGGCCCAGGTCCTCCGCCGTCATGGTGCCGGCGGGCGTGAACTGCGCGGTGTTCATCAGACGTACCTTCCCGTCGCGGTGTCCCTCATCAGCGGGAGACCGCCTCGTAGACGAAGTTCAGCAACGCCACGTCGCCGTCCCGGCGGCCGTACCCGGCAGCGGCGTGGCTCATCGCGTACAGCCGCTGCGGGTCCCGGATCAGCGGGATCACCGTCCGCTCCACCCAGGCCGGGGTCACCTCGGCGTCGTCGACCAGCAGACCGCCGCCCGCCTCCACCACCGGCAACGCGTTGCGCTTCTGCTCCTGGTTGCTGTGCGGGTACGGCACGTAGACGGTCGGCAGGCCGATCGCGGCCACCTCGGCGCAGGTCATCGCGCCGCCGCGGGCCAGCATCAGGTCGGCCGCGGCGTAACCCAGCTCCATCTCGGACAGGTACGGCAGCGTGATGTACGGCACCGGCAGGTCGGTGGGCACGGAGACCGGCTCGTTTCGGGCCCCGATGACGTGCAGCACCTGCACACCGTTGCGGGCCAGCTCCTTCGCGGCGCCGGAGACGGCCAGGTTGATCGAGCGGGCGCCCTGCGAGCCACCGGCGACGAACAGCACCGGCAGGTCGGGACGGAGTCCGAAGTGGGCGCGGGCGGCGTCGCGCAGCGCGGCCCGGTCCAGCCCGGCGATGCCCCGGCGCAGCGGCACACCGACCACGCGGGCGTCGCGCAGCGCCTCGGCCTGGGCCGGCTGGTGCGGGAAGCCCACCGCGACGTTCTTGGTGAACTTCATCCCGAGCCGGTTCGCCACGCCCGGCGGCACGTTCACCTCGTGGATGACGATGGGCAGCTCCCGCCGCCACGCGGCCAGGTAACCGGGCACCGAGACGTACCCGCCGAAGCCGACCACGGCGTCGGCCTGGACCTCGTCGATCACCTTGCCCGCGGCGCGGGCCGCCTTCCACATCCGGTCCGGGGTACGCACCAGGCTCATGTTCACCGACCGGGGAAGCTGGTACGCCGGGATCTGCCGCAGGTCGTAGCCGGCCGGCGGGATCAGCTCGTTCTCCAGCCCCTTGGGTGTGCCCAGACAGGTGATCCGGACGCTCGGGTCGTGTCGGCGCAGGCAGTCGGCGAAGGCGAGCAGCGGGTAGATGTGCCCGCCCGTACCCCCTCCGCAGAGCACCACCGAACGCAGCGGACCCATCAGCGTCTCCTCTCGCTCGCCGCGCCGGCGCGCGCCCGGTCGGGCCGGGCGCCGCGGGGCGCGGCCTGGTCGTCCTGCCGCCGCTGCCGGGACCGGGGCACGGACCCTCGGTCGGCCGCCGGCGGCGTCGCACTGCGGCGCCGGCCGGGAAGCGGCGGCAACGGGGCCCACACTAGTCGGACCCATCGGGCGGGCGGACGGGCGTGCAGCGCTCGCGCCGCGTCCGGCTCGGCGCGGGCGAACGAGGCGAGCATGCCGATCGCGGCGAGCGTCACCACCAGGGCGCTGCCGCCGTCGGAGATGAACGGCAGCGGTACGCCGGTCAGCGGCAGCAGCCCGGTCACGCCACCGATGTTGATGACGGCCTGGCCGACCAGCCAGGCGGTCACACCGGCGGCGGCGAGCCGGCGGAACGGGTCCTCGACCCGGCGGGCGATCCGCATCCCGGTGTACGCCAGCACGGCGAACAGCACCAGGATCACTGTGCAGCCGACCACGCCCAGTTCCTCGGCGAGGATGGCGAAGATGAAGTCGTTGTGCGCCTCGGGCAGATAGTTCCACTTCAGCGAGCTCTGGCCCAGGCCGACGCCGAACCAGCCGCCGTTGCCGATCGCGTAGCGGGCCTGCACGAGCTGGTAGCAGTAGTCCAGTTGCTGCTCGAAGCAGGTCTTCGGGTCCGGCGGGTCGAGCCACATGGTGAGGCGGCCGAGCCGGTAGTTGTCGGCGCCCCGGGAGCCGGAGCCGGCGCCGAGCGAGGCCGCCGCCACCAGCAGGCCGACGCCGGCCAGGCCGATGGCGGTGAGCGCGGCGAAGACCCGGCCCCGCACGCCGGCCGCCCAGAGCAGCCCGACCACGAGCGCCAGCAGGCAGAGCATGCTGCCCAGGTCGTTGAAGCCGACCAGCACGAACAGCAGGCCCACCACCGGGAACAGCGGGGTGGCCAGTTCCTTCCACCAGCCCAGCGCGGCGCCCTTGCGGGCCAGCACGTGCGCGCCCCACAGCACCAGCGCGAACTTCGCCACCTCGACCGGTTGCAGCGAGATCGGGCCGAGGGACAGCGAGAGGAGTTCGGCCCGCAGCGGCCCGATCGACGTCACCCCGAACAGCGAGTTCAGCGCGACGAACAGGTTGAGCGTGAGCAGCAGCGCCACCGCCACGCCGAGCGCGGGGCGGCTCATCGCCCGGAACGTGCGCGCGGGCAGCCGCTGGCAGGCCCAGAACGCGCCGATGCCGATCACCGCGAACACGCCCTGCTTGGTGAGCGACGCGGAAGCGTCACCGCCCTCGGCGAAGTCCTTCACGCTCGTCGCGGAGAAGACCATGGTGAGGCCGATCAGCAGCAGCAGGCCGACGCTGGACAGCAGCAGGTAGTAGGAGGCCAGCGGGCGGGCCAGCAGGCCGCGCAGCGCGGCCAGGCCACCGGCCGGATCCCAGCGCGCGGCCGGCGGGTCGGCCGGAGGCGTGGCCGCCGGGGCACGGCGGGCCGGCGGATCGCTGGTCACCTGGATGTCTCGTCCCTCCCCCACAGGCCCATCATGGCCGCTCGACCCGCCCGCCCGTGGCGCAACCGCCCGGTCGGCGTGTCGGATCTGAAGGAAGGGCCCCTTATTAACAGACGTCTGTTAATAAGGGGCCCTTCCTTGCACCTAGCTCACCGCGGCGAGGAACTCGCTGTAGAACAGGCCCAGCGCGATGGCCACGCCGATACCGGCGATGATCCAGAACCGGACCACGATGTTGACCTCGCTCCAGCCGGCCAGCTCGAAGTGGTGCTGCAACGGCGACATCCGGAACACGCGCTTGCCGGTGGTGCGGAACGAGATGATCTGGATGACCACGGACATCGTGATGATCACGAACAGGCCACCCAGGATCGGCAGCAGCAGGATGGTCCGGGTGGACATCGCCATGCCGGCGATCAGGCCGCCCAGCCCGAGCGCACCGGTGTCACCCATGAAGATCCGCGCCGGGGACGTGTTCCACCACAGGAAGCCCACGCAGGCACCGGCCGCCGCGCCCGCGATCAGCGCGATCTCCAGCGGGTCGCGCACGGTGTAGCAGTACGACTCGGTGTAGTTCGGGTCGGCGCACCAGTGGCGGTACTGCCAGAACGCGATCAGCGCGTACGCCGCCAGCACCATCACCGAGGCGCCGGTGGCCAGGCCGTCCAGGCCGTCGGTGAGGTTGACGCCGTTTGTGGCCGCCATGACCACCATGATGATGACGATCACCGCGCCGATCTTGCCGATCTCCAGCGCCGGGACGTCCCGGATGAAGCTCAGCGTGGTGCTGCCCACCGTCTCGGTGTTCGTCGCGTTGCCGCCGGCGTCGGTCATGCTCGACGGGAAGTAGACGGCCACCGCGCCGAACACGGCACCGACCAGGATCTGCCCGGCCAGCTTGCCCCGCTTGTTGAGGCCGCCGCTGTGCCGCTTGCGGACCTTGAGGAAGTCGTCGATGAAGCCGACCGCGCCGGAGAACACCATCAGCCCCAGCAGCACCAGCGCCGTGATCGTCGGCTCGACCTGGGCGATCTGCGCGTCCGGCAGCGTGGTCAGGGCCAGGTGCCCGGCGACGTACGCGATGACCGTGGCCAGGATGAAGACCACACCGCCCATCGTCGGCGTGCCCTTCTTGCCCTCGTTGCTGGCGAGCCCGAGGTTCGATCGGATCGGCTGGCCGGCCTTCAGCCGGGCGAACACCTTGATCGCGATCGGGGTGCAGAACAGTGAGATCAGGAACGCGACCCCGATGGCGACGATGACCGCCCTCATGCGGCACCGCCCTCCGTCGCACCCTCCCGGGCGTCCGCGCGCAGCGCGTCGGCCACGTCCCAGGTCCGGTACCGGGAGCCCTTCACCAGCACCACGTCTCCCGGACGCAGCTCGCTCCGCAGCACCTCGACGGCCGCCGCCTGATCGGTGAGCAGCACCGACTCTCCTCCCCAGTTACCTACCGCTGTCGCGCCCTCGTGGATCGGCGCCGCCGGCTCGCCCACCACGAGCAGCCGGTCCACTCCCAGTTCGGCCGCGAGCCGGCCGACCTGCTGATGCCCCTCCCGCTCGAAGTCACCCAGCTCGGCCATGTAGCCGAGCACCGCGACGGTACGCCCGTCGCCGCGCATGCTGGCCAACGCCCGCAGCGCCACGCCGGTGGAGGCCGGGTTGGCGTTGTACGAGTCGTCGATCACGGTCACCCCGCCGGGACGCTCGAAGACGTCCATCCGCCGGGTCGAGACCAGGCCCAGCTCGTTCAGCGCCGCCGCCAGGCCCGGCAGCGGCAGGCCCAGTTCCCGGCCGACCGCCGCGGCGGCGAGCGAGTTGGAGACCTGGTGCCGGCCGGTCAGCCCGAGCCGTACCGGCGCGCTGCCCTCCGGGGTGACCAGGGTGTACGAGGGCCGTCCCCGGCCGTCGACAGTCACGTCCACGGCGCGCACGTCGGCACGCTCCGACTCGCCGTACCGCACCACCCGGGCCCGGGTACGCGACGCCATCGCGTCCACCCGCGGGTCGTCGGCGTTGAGCACCGCCAGCCCGTCTTCGGGCAGCGCCTCGACCAGCTCACCCTTGGCGAGCGCGATGGCCTCCACCGAGCCGAACTCGCCCAGGTGCGCCACGCCGACGTTGAGCACCACCGAGATCCGCGGCGGCACCACGTCGCACAGGTAGCGGACGTGCCCGACCCCGCGGGCGCCCTTCTCCATCACCAGGTAGCGGGTCTCCGGCGTCGACTGCAACGCGGTGTACGGGTGTCCCAGCTCGTTGTTGAACGAGCCGGGCGGCGCCACCGTCGGGCCGAGCCGGACCGCGAGCTGGGCGATCAGGTCCTTCGTGGTGGTCTTGCCGGACGAGCCGGTCAGACCGATCACGGTCAGCCCGGGCAGCCGGTCCACCACCGTGCGGGCCAGCCGGCCCAGCGCGTCGAGCGCGTCGCCGACGAGCACCATCGGCACGCCCGGCACCTCCCGGGTGCCGAGCACCGCCACCGCACCGGCCGAGACCGCGCCGGCCGCGTAGTCGTGGCCGTCGACCCGCTCGCCGGGGAAGGCCACGAACAGCCCGCCGGCGCTCACCTTGCGGGAGTCGAACTCCACCGTGCCGGTGATCCGGGCGTCCGGGTCGGCGCCGGTCAGCCGGCCGTCGACGGCGGCGGCCACCTCGGCCAGCGTCAGCGGGATCACCGCTGACCCGCCAGGTCACCGAAGCGGGCGCGCAGCGCCGCCGCCAGCTCCACCCGGTCGTCGAACGGCAGCACCTCGCCGCCGATCTCCTGTCCGCGTTCCTGGCCCTTGCCCAGCACCGCCACCACGTCACCCGGTTCGGCCACCCGGACCGCCTCCTCGATCGCCGCCCGCCGTCCGGGCACCTCGATGACGCGGGCCGGGGTCGCGGCGGCGTACGCGCCGGCGAGCACCTCGGCCCGGATCGCGGCCGGGTCCTCGGTCCGCGGGTTGTCGTCGGTCACCAGTACCACGTCGGCGCCGCGCGCGGCCACGCCGCCCATCACCGGCCGCTTGCCCCGGTCCCGGTCGCCACCGGCGCCCAGCACGCAGATCAGCCGGCCCCCGGTCAGGCCGCGCAGCGCGGTGAGCACCGCCTCGATCGCGTTGGCCTTGTGCGCGTAGTCGACGACGCCGCGTACCGGGGCGTCGCCGCTGACCAGTTCCAGCCGGCCGGGCACACCCCCGCAGGCGGCCATGCCGCGCGCCGCGGTCCGCGTGTCCACCCCGGCGGCGACCAGCAGGGCGACCGCCAGCAACGCGTTCGCCACGTTGTGCCGGCCGGGCAGCGCCACACCGGTGGGCAGCGCCGGGGAGTCCGGGCCGTGCAGCGTGAACCGCTGCGCGTAGCCCTCGCCGTCGATGCCGTCGGCCCACCAGGTCGCGTCCGGGTCACCGGCCGCCGAGTAGGTGACGGTGCCCGGCTTGTACAGCGGGCGCAGCGCCGGGTCGTCGTGGTTGAGCACCTCGACCCGGCAGCGGCCGTCGAACAGCCTGGCCTTGGCCGCGAAGTAGTCCGCCTCGTCGGCGTGGAAGTCCAGGTGGTCGGAGCCGAAGTTGGTGTAGCCGCCGACGTCGAACCGGACGCCGCCGACCCGGCCCATGGCGAGGGCGTGGCTGGACACCTCCATGACCACCGTGTCCACCCCGTGCTCGCGGGCCACCGCGAGCATGGCGTGCAGGTCGGTGGCCTCCGGGGTGGTCCGGACGCTGTCGATCACCAGGTCGCCGAGGCGGGTCTCCACGGTGCCGATCAGCCCGGTGACGTGGCCGGCGGCCCGCAGCCCCGACTCGACCAGGTAGCTGGTGGAGGTCTTGCCGGCGGTGCCGGTCACCCCGATCACGGTCAGGCCGGCGGTCGGGTCGCCGTAGACGGTCGCGGCCACCTCGCCGAGCGCGTCGCGCGGGTCGTCGACGACGAGCACGGGCAGGCCGGTCCCGGCGGCCAGCGCCGCGCCGGCCGGGTCGGTCAGCAGGGCCACCGCGCCCGCTTCCGCCGCCGCGGCGGCGAACTCCGCGCCGTGGCGCCGCGCGCCGGGCAGGGCGGCGTACAGGTCGCCGGGGCGTACCTCCTGGGAGGCGTGGGTCACGCCGGTGACGGCCAGTTCGGCGGCCTCCTCCGGCGGGGTCGCCGCCACGCGGGCGGCGAGGTCGCCGAGCCGTACGGGACGCACGGTTGTGGGACGTGGATTGCCGGGCACGGCGTCAGACCCTACCCGGTCGTCCGGTTCCGACCGCACAGCCGCCCCGGTGGTTCGCCGCCACTCACCGATGATGTCCCGCCGTCCCCGCTCAGCGCGGAAAGACCTCGAACTTCGGGGACTTGTTGGTGAGCGACGGCGGCACCCGGTAGTGGCGGAGAGTGAAGCCCATCATCTCCCGGAACGCCGGCGCGGCGACCGCACCGCCCCCGCCGTCAGGGCTCCACACGAACACCGCGACGACGTACCGGGGGTTCTCCGCCGGTGCCATGCCGATGAACGAGCCGACCTCGCCGGGCTGCTGCTTGCCGCCGTCGTAGCGCAGGCCGGTGCCGGTCTTGCCGGCCACCCGGTAGCCGGGCACGGCCGCGGCCAGCCCGGTCGCCTGACCGTCCGGGCCGTCGACGGTGGTGACCGCCTCCATCATCCGGCGCAGCGCCGCCGCGTTGTCGGGGCTGAGCACCGAACGGGTGGCAGGCGCCGCGGCGGGGCTGCGCTCGCCGTCCGCGCCGATGGTCTCCTTGACCAGGTGCGGCTGCACGTACGTGCCGTTGTTGGCGATGGCGGCGTACGCGGCGGCCATCTGCAGCGGCGTGGCGTCCACGCTGTGCCCGATCGGCACCGACCCGTACGCCGAGCCGCTCCACTGGTCCGGCGGCAGCAGCCGGCCCGCCGCCTCGCCGGGCATGCCCTCGCCGGTGACCTGGCCCAGCCCGAACCGCTTCTGGTAGTCGAACAGCCGGTCCTTGCCCAGCTTCTCGGCGACCTCGATGGTGCCGACGTTCGATGAGAAGGCGAGCATGCCGGGGATGCTCATGGTGCGGCCGTCGACCGGTTGGGTGTCGCGGAACGTGACGCCGCCGCGGACGGCGGTGTTGGCGACCGGGAACGCGGTGTCCGGCGTGATCACGCCCTCCTGGAGCGCCGCGCCGAAGGTGATGGCCTTGTGGATCGAGCCGGGGTCGACCACGAACGTGGTGGCCGCGTCGTCCCGGTCCGACGGTGAGCCCACCTTGGTGGGGTTGGCGGCGTCGTACGTCGGCTGGCTGGCCTGCGCCAGCACCTCGCCGCTCGGCACCTCGATGATCACGGCGGCGCCGATGCTGCCCTTCACCTTCGCCGTCTGCTTGGCCAGGATCCGCTGGGTCATGAACTGGAGGTCACGGTCGACGGTGAGCTTCAGCGAGCTGCCCGGCTGCGGCTGGGTGGTGCGGCTGTAGCCGCCCGGGATGGGCGCGGCCAGGTCGCCGAGGCCCACCTCGTAGGTCCGCTTGCCGGCCTGTCCGCGTAGCACGTCGTCGTACTTGGCCTCCAGCCCTTCCAGGCCGTTCATGTCCTGGCTGACGAAGCCGATCAGGTTCGCCGCCAGGTCGCCGCCGGGCACCTCGCGCCGCTCGTCGCGGTGCACGTTGATGCCGGCCAGGTCGAGCGCCATGATCTTCTTGGCGGTGCCGATCTCCACGCCGCGGGCCAGGTAGACGAACTGCAACGGGGTGTCGGTGCCGGGCAGGTTGCGCTTGCGCATCTTCTCGGCCAGGTCGGAGGCGGGCACACCGAGCAGCGGCGACAGCGCCCTCGCGGTGGCGGCGCGATCGGTGACCCGGGTCGGGTCGGCGAACACGTACCGGGCCTCGACGCTGTGCGCCAACGGCTCGCCGTCGCGGTCGAGGATCGCCCCGCGCGGGGCCGGCAGCTCGACCACGGCGAGCCGGTCGGGCAGGCCGCGGTCGGCGTACGCCGGGGTGTCCGCGGTCTGGAGATAGACGAGCCGGACGCCGATGCTGGCGAACAGCGCCAGCGCCAGCACGGTGCCGAGCCGCAGCCGCCGGCGCGGGTCGCCGAGTCGCGGCGGCCGGCGCGGCTTGCGTACCGGCCGGCGGGGCGGCGCGGCCGGGCGGCGCGGCTGGGACCGGCGGCGCGGCGGCGGCGCGTCCTCGTCGTCGTCGTCGAACGGTTCGTGCACGGGCCGGGACGAGACGGTCCGGACCACGGCGGCCCGGCCGCCCGCGGCGGTGGACCGGCGGCCGGACCGGGCGCCGTCGGTCGCGGGCTCGCGCGTGCCGGCGCGGCCGGCCCGGCCGCCGTCGAGCACCTGCAACGCGGGCCGGAACGGATCGCCGGACCGGTTGCTGCGGGGGGTACGCCGTTGCTCGGCGCCGCCGCCCTCGCGCACGGTCCGCCCGCGCGGGGTGTACGCGCGGGCGTCGGAGATCCCGCCGAGGCCCGGCTCGCGCGGCTCCGACCCCCGCGACGAGCCGCGCCGGGAGCCCGTGGCGTCCCGGCGCGGATCCTCCGATCTCGGCGGCATCGCTCAGCCTCCGTCGCCCTGCCGGCTGGTGACCGGCGGGGCGCCCTGCGCGGGGTGCGGCACCCCGATGGTCTGCCCGTCCGGCAGCCGGATGTAGGCCGGGTCCTCGGACTCGACCAGGCCGAGCCGCTTGGCGTTGGCGGTCAGGTTGCCGGGCGCCTTCTGGTTGGCGATCTCCTTGCGCAGTTCCTGCTCGTCCACGTCCAGCTTGGCCTGCTGCTGCTGGAGCCTCTCCAGCCTGAACGCGTTCTCGTTGATCTTGGTGTTGACCGCCAGGATGCCCAGCACCCCACCGACCACCAGCACCAGGATCAGCGCGACGAACGGAGCACGGGGCACCCGGATCGGCGCCGGCGGGGCGACCCGAAGGCGCGGCGCGGGCGCATCGGTCACCCGGGTACGCTCGGCCGGCCGCAGAGCGGCGCTGCCCTGCGTCGGGAACTCGCGCGCCCCCCGGGCGCGAGTCGCCTCCCGGCGGTCGGTCGCGGTCGTGTCCCGCGTGGTGCGCCGCGCCGCGGTCCGGCCCCCCGACCGCGGTGCGCGCTGCCCGACGGCTCCCCGGCCGTCGCGCTTCTCGACGTTCATGTCCCCTCCCCCTCCTCGTCCGTCCCGTTCGCGTCCCCCGGGGCCGACCGCGGGTCCTTGCCGGACCCCGGTGACCCCGTCCCCGGTTGGTGCATCGCCTTCACCCGGCGGCGGTACCGTTCGCGGTCGGTACGCCCCTGCCGGGCCGCCTCCGGGTCGAGCCGTTCCGCTGCCCGCAGCCGCACCGAGGCGGCACGCGGGTTCGCGGCCACCTCGGCCTCCCCGGGCAGCTCGGCGCCCCGGCTCAACAGCCGGAACGTCGGGCCCGACCCGGGCAGCTCGACCGGGAGGTCGACCGGGCCCTTACTGCGGACCCGGTCGGCGAGCGCCTGCTTGGTGAGCCGGTCCTCCAGCGAGTGGTAGGACAGGACCACCATGCGGCCGCCCACTGTGAGCTTGTCCAGAGCAGCCGGCAACGCCGTCTCCAGCGCTGCCAGCTCTCTGTTTACCTCGATCCGTAAAGCCTGAAACGTTCTCTTTGCCGGGTGTCCGCCGGTTCGTCGGGCCGGTGCCGGAATGGCGTCCCGGACCAGCTCGGCCAGCCGGGCCGAGGACGTGATCCGGACACGCTCCCGTTCGCGGATGATCGCCGAGGCGATCTTCCCGGCGAACTTCTCCTCGCCGTACACCCGCAGCAGGCGGGCCAGGTCCGGGTGGGAGTAGGTGTTGACGACCTCCTCGGCGGTCATCCCCCGGGTCTGGTCCATCCGCATGTCCAGGGGCGCGTCCTGCGCGTACGCGAACCCGCGGTCGGGCGCGTCCAGTTGCAGGGACGAGACGCCGAGGTCGAACAGCACCCCGTCGATCGCCGGGTGACCGAGCCGGTCCAGCACCTCGGGCAGTTCGTCGTAGACGGCGTGCTCCAGGTGGATCCGGTCGGCGAACCGGGCCAGGCGGACCCGTGCGTGGGCGAGCGCCTCGGTGTCCCGGTCCAGGCCGATCAGCACCGTGTCCGGATGCGCCGAGAGCACCGCCTCGGCGTGCCCGGCCAGGCCGAGTGTGGCGTCGACGTGCACGGTGCGACCGGGCCGGCCCAGTGCGGGGGCCAGCAGCTCGAGACACCGCTCGAGCAGCACCGGCACGTGCGTGCCGCGTAGCTCCCCCATCTCGACCCCCACCCCGTTCGCCAACCGTTCCGTCACGTGTCCGTCGTCGCCACGACGCCTCGCCATACCGCCAGATCCCCATCCGCTCCCGCCCGCCGGAGGCCGCGGCCCTCCGTGTCGGATCGTGCGCCTGGCACCGGGGAAGGGGTGCCAGGAACTCGAAAGCGGCTGGAGATCTCGCAGTACGTCGGGCGCCGTCACGCCCTACAGACCGCCGGGCAGCACCCCCTCCTCGATGTCGGCGAAGTCGTCTTCGCTCTCCGCGAGGTAGGCCTCCCAGGCCGCCTTGTCCCAGATCTCCACCCGGGTGCTCGCTCCGATCACGACCAGATCCCGGTCCAGTGCCGCGTACGACCTCAGGTGGCCGGGTATGGTGACCCGCCCCTGCCTGTCCGGCACCTCGTCGTGCGCGCTGGCGAAGAAGACCCGGCTGTAGGCCCGGGCCGCCTTGCTCGTCATCGGCTGCGCGCGCAACTGGTCGGCGATCCGCTGGAACTCGGGCATCGGGAAGACGTAGAGGCAGCGCTCCTGCCCTTTGGTGATCACGACACCCCCCGCCAGTTCGTCCCGAAACTTGGCCGGCAGGATCAACCGGCCTTTGTCGTCCAGGCGCGGAGTGTGGGTGCCGAGGAACATCGGCCCAACCCCCTCGCCCTGAGCGGCGTTCGCGGCGCCGCCGACCCCCCGGGCCGGTGTGGCCCTCCCGGCCTCACCATCGCGCCCCACTCTACTCCACTTCCCTCCACCTGCAACCAGAATCGCCCGCGTGGCGTGGCGTTTCCGCGCGCAAAACCGCACGTCAACGCGGGTGGGGCGGAGTGGAGGGGGTGGGGCGCCCCGCGCAGCGTCCGCTACCCGACATCGACCGCCGCCGTCCGGCCCCGCGCGCTCCGCCCGTCCGCCGGGTCGTCCCCGGCCGAACGGTTCGCCGTCGGCGGCGATCTGGCGGAGGCGGCGGTCCGGTAACCTCGCTCGGGTGACGGACGCGAAGATGCCCTTGCGGGCGAAGGTGGCCAGCTCCGTGTCGCGCACCGCCGCGGCGCTGTCGCGGGCCGCGGGCCGTGGCGACGGCTCGGTGATCGGCGGCTGGATCGGCCTCAAGATCGACCCGGACCTGCTCGCCCACCTCTCGGCCGGGCGCGCCATCGCCCTGGTGTCCGGCACCAACGGCAAGACCACCACCACCCGGCTCACCACCGCCGCGGTCGGCGTGCTGGGCCGGGTCGCCACCAACTCCTTCGGCGCGAACATGCCCACCGGCCACACCTCGGCACTGGCCAAGGCCGGCAGCACGCCGTACGCGGTGCTGGAGGTGGACGAGCACTACCTGGCCCAGGTGCTGGAGGCGACCGAGCCGCACGTGGTGGCGCTGCTCAACCTCTCCCGCGACCAGCTCGACCGCGCCAAGGAGGTCGCCATGATGGCGCAGCTCTGGCGCGCCGCCCTGGTCCGGCACCCGCGGATCCGGGTGGTCGCCAACGCCGACGACCCGATGGTGGTGTGGGCCGCCTGCCCGCCGGCCGACCCGGCCCAGGGCCACGTGCCGCCGCACGTCACCTGGTTCAGCGCCGGGCAGCGCTGGCACGACGACTCCTGGGTCTGCCCCGAGTGCGGATTCACCATCCAGCGCTCCGGCGAGCAGTGGTGGTGCACCGGCTGCCCGCTGCGCCGCCCCGAGCCGCACTGGACCGTCGAGGACGACGGTGTGCTCGACCCCACCGGCGCCTGGCACAAGATCCAGCTCCAGCTTCCCGGCAAGGTCAACCTCGGCAACGCGGCCACCGCGCTGGCCGTCGCCGCCGAGTTCGGCGTACGCCCGGTGGACGCGGTGTCCCGCCTCGGCACCGTCACCTCGGTGGCCGGCCGCTACGCCCAGGTGGACCGCGACGGGCGCAACATCCGGCTGCTGCTGGCGAAGAACCCGGCGAGCTGGCTGGAGGCGTTCGACATGGCCGACGTCGCGCCGACACTGCTGTCCATCAACGCCCGCGACCCCGACGGGCTGGACACCTCCTGGCTGTTCGACGTGGACTTCTCCCCGCTGGCCGGCCGGCAGGTGCTGATCACCGGCGACCGGGCGTACGACCTGGCGGTGCGCCTGGAGGTCAACGGGGTGCCGTTCCAGCACGTCCGCAGCTTCGACGAGGCCGTCCGCGCCGTGCCGCCGGGCCGGCTGGAGGTCATCGCCAACTACACCGCCTTCCAGGACATCCGAGCGGAGCTGGACCGTGTCAACTGAGAGCCTGCGCATCGTCTGGATCTATCCCGACCTGCTGTCCACCTACGGCGACCGGGGCAACGCGCTGATCCTGGCCCGCCGGGCCCAGCTGCGCGGAATGCCGGTCGAGGTGCTGGAGGTCCGTTCCGACCAGCGGCTGCCCGCCACCGCCGACATCTACCTGATCGGCGGCGGCGAGGACGGCCCGCAGGCGCTCGGCGCCCAGCGGCTGATCGCCGACGGCGGCCTGCACCGGGCGGTGGCCCAGGGCTCGGTGGTGTTCGGCGTCTGCGCCGGCTACCAACTGCTCGGCACCTCGTTCTTCGCCAAGGGCACCCGGTGTGCCGGCCTGGAGCTGCTCGACCTCTCCTCCGACCGCGGCCCCACCCGGGCCGTCGGCGAACTGGTCGGCGAGGTCGACCCGCGGCTGGGCATCCCGCACCTGTCCGGGTTCGAGAACCACGGCGGCCGCACCCACCTCGGCGCGGGCGTGTCCCCGCTGGCCCGGGTCACCACCGGGGTCGGCAACGACGGGGCCACCGAGGGCGCGTGGCGGGGCAAGCTGCTCGGCACCTACTCGCACGGCCCGGCGCTGGCCCGCAACCCCGATCTGGCCGACCTGCTGCTGCGCTGGGCCACCGGCATCCACCAGCTCCCGCCGCTCGACGACACCTGGGCCGACCGCCTCCGCTCCGAGCGCCGCACCGCGGTGGCCGCCGCCCAGAGGCCGTGACCGGCGCCGCCCGGCCGGGGCGGCGACCGGTGGCCCGCCGGCTCGCCGGGTTGCTGCGGCAGCCCTCGGCGCGCCGGTTCGGGCTGCTCCTGCTACTGCTCGCCGGGTTCGGCGTGACGCTGCTGCTGGTGCCCCGGCCGGACCCGGCCGACCTGCCCCGGCTCGCCGACTCGCTCGGCGGCTACGGCCCGCCCGTGGCGGTGGTCGGCGGCGCGCTGCTGCTGGTGGCGCTGGTGCCGCGGACGTTCGTCACGCTGGCCGCGGGCGCGCTCTTCGGTCCGGTGCAGGGCGCCGCGTACGCGCTCGGCGCGGCGCTGCTCGCGGCGGCCATCGGCTTCACCGTCGGCCGGATGCTCGGCCGCGACTTCGTCGCCGAGCGGGTACGCGGCCGGCTGGCCCGCCTCGACGGCTGGTTCGCCCGGCAGAGCGTCTTCGGCGTGATCACCGTACGGCTGCTGCCGATCGCCGGGTTCGGACTGGTCAGCTACGGCTACGGCACCACCGCCGCCCGGGTCGTGCCGTTCCTGGCCGGCAGCGTGATCGCCTCCGCCCCCACCGCCGTCGGCTACGCGGCGATCGGCGCGGCGGTGACCGCGCCCGGTTCGATCAACTGGTACGCGGCCGCGCCGGCCAGCCTCGGCCTGATCGCCAGCGCGCTGCTCATCCACCGCTGGTGGCGGGCCGAACGGCGACGTCGCGCGCCCTGACCGGCGGCGGGCGCGTCCCTCGATGTGGACGCGCCCACCGGCCGGTCTCAGGCGACGACCGAGACCATCCGGCCCTTCACCACGATCACCTTGCGCGGCTCCTTGCCGCCCAGCGCGCCGGCCACCGCCTCCAGCGCCGCCGCGCGGACCACGTCCTCGGCGGCGTCGGCCGGCACCTCGACCCGGCCCCGGACCTTGCCGTTGACCTGCACCGGATAGGTCACCGACTCGGCCACCAGCAGGGCCTCGTCCGCGACCGGGAAGTCCGCGTACGCCAGCGAGGTCTGGTGGCCCAGCTTGCGCCACAGCTCCTCGGCCATGTGCGGGGCGAACGGGGCGACCATCAGCACCAGCGGCTCGGCCACCTCGCGCGGGGTACGCGTCAGCCGGGTCAGGCCGTTGGTCAGCTCGATCAGCTTGGCGATGGCGGTGTTGAACCGGATCCCGTCCATGTCGGAGCGGACCCCGTCGATCGTCTTGTGCAGCAGCCGCCGGGTCGCCTCGTCGGCCGGCTCGTCGGTGACCCGCAGGTCACCGGTCTGCTCGTCGACCACGGTGCGCCAGACCCGCTGCAGGAACCGGTACGCGCCGACCACCGCCCGGGTCTCCCACGGGCGGGACACCTCCAGCGGGCCCATCGACATCTCGTACACCCGGAACGTGTCCGCGCCGTACGCGGCGCACATGTCGTCCGGGGTGACGACGTTCTTCAGCGACTTGCCCATCTTGCCGTACTCGCGCCGGACCTCGGTCTCGCCGTGGAACCAGCGGCCGTCGACCTCGACGACCTCCTCGGCGGGCACGTAGGCGCCGCGCGGGTCGACGAACGCGTACGCCTGGATCATGCCCTGGTTGAACAGGCGGCGGAACGGCTCGAACGACGAGACGTGGCCCAGGTCGTACAGCACCTTGTGCCAGAAGCGCGCGTACAGCAGGTGCAGCACGGCGTGCTCGGCGCCGCCGACGTACAGGTCGGTTCCCCCGCAGTCGCCCGGACGCCGCGGTCCCATCCAGTACGCCTCGTTCGCCGGGTCGGCGAAACGCTGCGAGTCGGTCGGGTCCAGGTAGCGCAGCTCGTACCAGCAGGAGCCGGCCCACTGCGGCATCACGTTCGTCTCGCGGGTGTAGCGCTTGGGCCCGTCACCCAGGTCCAGCTCCACCTCCACCCAGTCGCGCCGCCGCGACAGCGGGGTCTCCGGGTTGCTGCCGGCGTCCTCCGGGTCGAACGTCTTCGGCGAGAAGTCCTCCACCTCGGGCAGCTCGACCGGCAGCATCGACTCGGGCAGCGCGATCGGCGCCCCGGTGGAGTCGTACACGATCGGGAACGGCTCGCCCCAGTAACGCTGCCGGGAGAACAGCCAGTCGCGCAGCCGCCAGGTGACCGCGCCCGCGCCGTGCCCGTTCGCCTCCAGCCACTCGATGATCCGGGCCTTGGCGTCGGCCACACCCAGGCCGTCCAGGTCGATGCCGCGCTCCGGCGCGGCGCTGTTGATCGCCGGGCCGTCACCGGTGTACGCCTTGCCGTCGAAGCCCTCCGGCGGCGCCACGGTCCGCACGATCGGCAGCTCGAAGACCTCGGCGAAGTCCCAGTCCCGCTCGTCCTGCGCGGGCACCGCCATGATCGCGCCGGTGCCGTAGCCGGCCAGCACGTAGTCGGCGATGAAGATCGGGATCTGCCCGCCGGTCGCCGGGTTGGTGGCGTAGGCGCCGACGAAGACGCCGGTCTTCTCCCTGCTGTCCGCCTGCCGCTCCGCGTCCGTCCTGGCCGCGGCGGCCTTCCGGTACGCCTCGACGGCCTCCCGCGGGCCGGCGTGCCCACCGGTCCACGCGTCCCGGGTGCCCTCCGGCCAGGCGGCCGGCGTCAGCACGTCGACCAGCTCGTGCTCGGGCGCCAGCACCATGTAGGTGGCGCCGAAGACGGTGTCCGGCCGGGTCGTGAACACCCGCACCGGGGTCGCGTCGGTCGGGAAGTCGATGTGCGCGCCGGTCGACCGGCCGATCCAGTTGCGCTGCTGCAGCTTGATCGGCTCCGGCCAGTCCAGTGTGTCCAGGTCCTCCAGCAGCCGGTCCCCGTACGCGGTGATCCGCATCATCCACTGCTTCAGGTTGCGCTTGAAGACCGGGAAGTTGCCGCGCTCGGACCGGCCGTCGGCGGTGACCTCCTCGTTTGCCAGCACGGTGCCCAGGCCCGGGCACCAGTTCACCGGCGCCTCGGAGACGTACGCCAGGCGGTGGTCGTCGACGATCGCCCGGCGCTCCCCCACGGACAGCTCGGCCCAACCACGCCCGTCCGGGGTGGCCCGGGTGCCGCCCTCGAACTCGCCGATCAGCTCGGCGATCGGCCGGGCCTTGCGCGCGTCCGCGTCGTACCACGAGTTGAATACCTGCAGGAAGATCCACTGGGTCCAGCGGTAGAAGTCGGTGTCGATGGTCGCCACCGACCGCCGCTCGTCGTGGCCCAGCCCCAACCGGCGCAGCTGCGACCGGTACCGCTCGATGTTGGCCTCGGTGGTGGTCCGGGGGTGGGTGCCGGTCTGCACCGCGTACTGCTCGGCGGGCAGGCCGAACGCGTCGAAGCCCATCGCGTGCAGCACGTTGCGCCCGGCCATCCGCTGGTAGCGGGCGTAGCAGTCGGTGCCGATGTAGCCCAGCGGGTGGCCGACGTGCAGGCCGGCGCCGGACGGGTACGGAAACATGTCCAGCACGTACAGCTTCTCGGCGCCGGCGCGGGGGTGGCCCGGGTCGGCCAGCGGCCCGGCCGGGTTCGGCGCGTGGAAGGTGCCCTCCCGCGCCCAGGTGTCCTGCCAGCGGTGCTCGATCTCGTCGGCCAGGGCGGCGGTGTACCGGAACGGGGGGATGTCGGTCGCCGGTGCGGCTGCCTCACTCATGGCGTCTCCTCGGCGCGGATCGATTCGAAAGAAATGTGGGCGGTCTGCCGCGGGCACAAAAAAACCCCCCGCGCAGGAGGGGCGGCCGTGCTGTCGCGCGTTCAGCGCATCAGCACGGCTCGGTAAGAAGCAGGAAGAACCCGGCCACGCAGGCAGTGTACCTCGCACCCCTCGGCGGGGGCGCGCCCGTTCCGCCCCCGGCGGCCGGTCCCCCGGTCCGGCGAATATTCCGGGCGTAACCGACCGACCACCTGCGGGAGTCGGCAGTAACGACAAACATGGTTAGCCTGAGAGGCCAGTGAGATTACTGCGGCAGACGAGGCTCGGCGTCGCGAACCCAACGGCGGGTCCAGGTGCTCTACGAAGAGCTGCCGTCCAGGCGACGAGGAGGAGGCCCGTGACACAACAGACCTGGGACGAGGTGGGCGGTCTGCTGCCGCACGACGAGTTCCGCGCCGCCAGCGAGGCCATCGTGGCCAACATCGAGCAGGTCATCGAGGGCAAGACCGCCACCGTCCGGCTCGCCCTGGCGGTGCTGCTGGCCGAGGGTCACCTGCTCATCGAGGACGTGCCCGGCGTCGGCAAGACCAAGCTCGCCAAGGCGATGGCCCGGTCCATCGACTGCTCGGTCCGGCGGATCCAGTTCACCCCCGACCTGCTTCCCAGCGACGTCACCGGCGTCAGCGTCTACAACCAGGAGACCCATGACTTCGAGTTCCGCCCCGGTGCGGTCTTCGCCAACCTGGTGGTCGGCGACGAGATCAACCGGGCCTCGCCGAAGACCCAGTCGGCGCTGCTGGAGTGCATGGAGGAGCGGCAGGTCACCGTCGACGGGGTCACCTACCAGTTGCAGACGCCGTTCATGGTGATCGCGACGCAGAACCCGATCGAGATGGAGGGCACCTACCCGCTGCCCGAGGCGCAGCGGGACCGGTTCACCGCCCGCATCGCCATGGGCTACCCCGACCCGCGCGCCGAGCTGGCCATGCTCGACGGGCACGGCGCCACCGACCCGCTGCCGGGGCTGCGGCCGGTCTCCGACGCCGCCACCGTCCGCCGGCTGATCGGTCACGTCCGGCAGGTGCACGTCGCCGACGCCGTCAAGCAGTACGCGATCGACCTGGTCACCGCCACCCGGGAGGCCCCCGACCTGCGGCTCGGCGCGTCCCCCCGGGCCACGCTCCAGCTGCTGCGCACCGCCCGCGCGGTGGCCGCCCTGGAGGGCCGCGACTACGTCCTGCCGGACGACCTCCAGGTGCTCGCGGTGCCGGTGCTGGCGCACCGGATCATCCCGACCGCCGACGCCCAGCTGGCCCGGCGCACCACCGACGCGATCGTCTCCGAGCTGGTGCACCGCCTGCCGCTACCGCACGACCGGCAGCGGTCGCCGTACGACACCCGGCCCGGCGGCGGCAACAACGGCCGCGGGCCGTACGAGCCGCGGAGGCCGTGACGTGCGTGACGGCCTGCGTGGGCTGACCACCCGCGGCCGCTCCTTCCTGGCGGCCGCGGTGGCCGCGGCGATCTCCGCCGGCATCCTCGGCGAGAAGGACCTGCTCCGGGTGGCGGTCCTGCTCGCCGTGCTGCCGCTGCTGGCCGCCGCGTACGTCGGACGCAGCCGGTACAAGCTGGCCTGCAACCGGTCGCTGGAACCGCACCGGGTGCCGGTCGGCGCCAGCTCCCGGGTGGTGCTCCGGTTGCAGAACCTGTCCCGGCTGCCCACCGGCACGCTACTGCTGGAGGACCGCCTGCCGTACGCGCTGGGCAGCCGGCCCCGGGTGGTGCTGGAACGGCTCGGCGCGCACCAGGCCAGCTCGGTGGCGTACACGGTCCGGGCGGACGTGCGCGGCCGCTACGAGGTGGGGCCGCTGGTGATCCGGCTGACCGACCCGTTCGGCCTGTGCGAGCTGACCCGGTCGTTCCCCAGCACCGACCATCTCACCGTGATCCCGCAGGTCACCCCGCTGCCCTCGGTCCGGCTACCGGGCGAGTACGCCGGCAGCGGCGACAGCCGGGCCCGCTCGGTGGCGGTGCACGGCGAGGACGACGCCGCCACCCGCGAGTACCGGATGGGCGACGACCTGCGCCGGGTGCACTGGAAGTCCACCGCCCGCACCGGTGAGCTGATGGTGCGCCGCGAGGAGCAGCCGTGGGAGAGCCGGGCGACGGTGCTGCTCGACACCCGCGCCGCCGGGCACCGCGGCGAGGGCCCGGCGGCGAGCTTCGAGTGGGCGGTCTCGGCCGCCGCCAGCATCGCCGTGCACCTGCGCCAGGCCGGCTACAAGCTGCGTCTGGTCACCGGCAACGGCGCCGACGTCGGGGCCACCGAGGCCGGCGGCGAGGGGCTGCTGCTCGACCACCTCGCCGACGTGCACCTCGACCGGCGCGGCGAGATCACCACGCTCGTGCAGCAGGTCCGGCAGCGGGCCGACGGTGGCCTGATCATCGCGCTGTTCGGCACGCTCGGCACCGCCGAGGCGGAGCTGCTGGCCGGTTTGCGCGGCAACGGCGCCACCTGCGTGGCGTTCCTGCTCGACAGCAACACCTGGCTCAACCTGCCGGCGAACGCCCGGACCGAGGCGGAGCGGGCACACGGCGCCGCCGCGCTCGCGCTGCTGCAGAGCGGCTGGCGGGTCATCGGGGTGGAGCACGGCACCAGCCTGCCGGTGCTGTGGCCGCAGGCCGGGCGGGGCTCGCAGGGCTTCGCGCTGCGCGCGGCCATGGCCGAGACGGTGGCCGGCGGACGACGATGACCGGAGGGATGGTCCTGTGACCCCGCACCGCAACATCGGATTCGTCGCCGCGGCGGCGACGCTGCTGGCGGCGGCACCGCTGTCGGCGATCTTCGAACGCTGGACCTGGCTGGTCCAGGCCGCCGTCGTGGTCGCCGTGGTGGCCGGTTCGGCCGCGTTGAGCCGGCTGGGCCGGCTACCGTTGTGGGGGCAGGTGCTGGCCATGCTGGCCGGGCTGACCCTGGGCCTGACCTGGGTCTTCCCCGGCGGCACCGAACTGCTCGCGTTCGTGCCGACCCCGGCCACGTTCGGCCACTTCGGTGACCTGCTCCAGGCGTCGTTGCAGGACATGCGCTCGTACGGCGTGCAGGTGCCGGACGTCGACTCGCTGCTGTTCCTCGCGGTGCTCGGCATCGGCGCGGTCGCTGTGGTGGTGGACGTGCTCGCGGTCGGGCTGCGCCGGCCGGCGCTGGCCGGCCTGCCGATGCTCGCCATCTACTCGGTCCCGGTCGCGGTGTACGTGGACAGCGTCCCCGCCACCCCGTTCGTGGTGGGCGCCGCCGGTTACCTCTGGCTGCTGGTCACCGACAATGTCGACCGGGTACGCCGGTTCGGCCGCCGGTTCACCGGCGAGGGGCGCGACGTGGACGTCTGGGAGGCGTCCCCGCTGGCAGCGGCCGGACGGCGGCTCGCAGTGGTCGGCGTGATCGTGGCGGTGGCGCTGCCGCTCGCGGTGCCCGGGATGACCGGCGGGCTGCTGAACAACCTCGGTGCCGGGCCCGGCGACGGCAGCGGGCGGCCGGGCCAGGGCGGCAGCTCGGGCCGGGTGGACCTGTTCGCGGCGCTCAGCGGCCAGCTCAACCAGAGCGAGGAGATCGATCTGGTCAAGGTCAGCACCAACGAGACGGCCCCGTTCTACCTGCGCCTGGGCGTGGTCGACGACCTGCGACCCAGTGGCTTCCAGGCACGTGTGCCCACCGGGCGGCCGGTCACCCGCCCGCTGCCCGATCCCGGGGAACGCGCCCCGCGCGGCGTCGACCAGCGGCGCTACCGCGCCTCCGTCGAGGTGACGAAGAACCTGAACATGCCGTTGCTGCCGGTCTACGCCGAGCCGGTCAAGACCGACGACCTCAACGGCAACTGGCTGTACGACACGAACCAGCAGGTCGTTTTCTCCAATCGCGAGAACGCCCTCGGCAAGACCTACTCGTTCGACTACGTCCGGTCCACCTTCAGCCCGGCGGCGCTGCGCGCGGCCCCGTCGCTGCCCTCCGACAGCCTGGTGATGCGGCAGCAGACCGAGCGGCCGTCCGTCCCGGCCGTCGAGGAACTGGTCGCGCAGCTGGTCGAGGGCAAGTCGAACGACTACGACAAGGTCCGGGCCATCTACGACTACTTCTCCGTGGAGAACGGCTTCACCTACGCGCTGTCCACCCGCAACGGCAGCAGCGGGGAGGACATCACCGACTTCCTCGCCACCAAGGTCGGCTACTGCCAGCAGTACGCCGCGGCGATGGCCTGGCTGGTCCGGGCCGCCGGCATCCCGGCCCGGGTCGCCGTCGGGTTCACCAACGGCAGCAAGGCCGACGGCGGCACGTACGTGCTGACCAACCGCAACCTGCACGCCTGGACCGAGGTCAACTTCAGCGGGATCGGCTGGGTGCCGTTCGACGCCACCCCGGCGGCGGCCGTGACGGGGTCGGTCCGCTCGGCCTGGGCGCCGGACATCGACGCCCCAGAGGAGGTCACCCCCTCGGCCGGCAGCACCAGTGCTCCTGACGCGGCCGGCCCGTCGGCCGGGCCGAACGAGGCGGACCGGCTCGACAAGGACACCGACCAGGGCCTGACCCTGGACCAGGGCGGCCCCGCCGAAAGGAGCCCGGTCTGGCCGTGGTGGCTGGCCGGTGCGCTGGCGCTGCTGGCGCTGCTCGCCGTACCGGCCCTGCGCCGCTCCGCCCTGCGCCGCCGCCGGCGGGTCCGGGCGGTCACGCCCGCGGCCACCGCACTGCCGGTGCCGAATCAGCGCGGCGAGGCACGGCAGGTGGTGGTCGGCGTGGACGCCGAGGCGGCCCGCGCCGACGCGCACGCCGCCTGGGACGAACTGCTCGACACTCTCGTCGACTTCCACGTCCGGGTGGACCGCACGGAGACCCCACGGGCCACCGCCGAGCGGCTGGCCCGGGAGGCGCTCGGCGAGCGGGGGGACGCCGCGACCGGGGTACGCCTGCTCGGCCGCGCCGAGGAACGAGCCCGCTACGCCCGTGACCCGCTGACCGACGCAGAGCTGCAGCCGGCGCTGCGCACGGTCCGGGGCGCGCTGGCGGCGGGCGCGGACCGCCGTACCCGGCTGGTGGCCGCGCTGCTGCCCCCGTCGGTGTTGCAGCGTTGGCGCACCGGCCTGGCCGAGCGGTCGGCAAGGGTGGTGACCACGACCGGCCAGGTCCGTCAGCGTCTGACCCGCTGGAGCCCTCGCCGCCTCCTGGCCCGCTGACCCCCGCCCGCCCCTCAGCGGTGATCAAGGAGTTTGTGTCCGTTTCCGGCCCCGCTGGAGACACAAACCCCTTGGTCACCGCTTCTGGTCCCGGTGCGCGCGAGATATTGGTGCGAAATGGCCCCCAGAGGGCGTTTCCGTACCAAGACGGAGAGGGCTGGGCACACCCGTCCCGGCGATCTTGCAGTTCGTGCCCGGGCGAAAACGACATCCGGGGCGCCACTCGGGCCGAAAGTGCAAGATCGCGCGCGAGGGTCGGGGCCGGTGAGCGATGAGGCGCTCGACCAGGCGGACCGGGGAGGACGCGTGGGGACGGGGGACGAATCGCGGCGGCGCGCCGAGCGGCGGGAAGGTGCGATCGATCGCGGGCACGACCGACCGCGCCCCCTCACCCGCGCTGCCACGGCGAAAGGCGGCACGTCGCCCCGGCGGCGCTCACCGAGGTGCCACGGAGGCGCGCCGGTGTCCCGCCCGGGTCAGGGGCGGGACGCGGTCAGCGGTGACCCTCCGGGCGCTGCCGCCAGCGGTCCTCCATCCGGTCGAGGAAGGAGCCCCGGCGACCACCACCACTGCGGCCACGGGGACGACGCCGGCTCGTTGTGCCGCCGACCACGTGCAGGTCGGGCGACTGGGATCGGCGGTGCGACTGCACCGCGTAGCCCAACGAGGCCAGCATGACGACGAAACCCGCCACCGACAGCAGTGGAGTCGTAATCACCACGCCATAGACCAACAGGGCCAGACCAGCGACGACCACGCCGGCAGCGACGAGCACGCGACGCCGCGCGTGGAAACGCGGGTCGCTGGCGCGCACGGCCGAGGCGAACTTGGGGTCCTCGGCAAGCGACCGCTCGATCTGCTCGAACAGCCGCTGCTCGTGCTCCGAGAGCGGCACGGCACTCCTCCCCGGTCACGTTGGTCGGCCCGGGCGGGCCGACAGACCGTGGCAGCCAACCGGCTGCTTACCCGCAAGTCTACGAGGGCCCCCGCGCGTCGGAAAGCGGGACGACCTATGGCCGGGTCGGTTTTTCGACTTGTCGTGTATCACGACGGCCGAGAAGACTGGCCGGACCTATGACGGATCGCCCGAATCGGGCAGCCGCCGCGTCGGCCGCCACCTCCGCCTCCCGCCAGCCTCGCTCGGGCGCGCCCAGGGTGAGCTGCTGCGGAGTCTCCCCCGCGGGAGCGAGACCTTCCATCCGGACACCGACCAGCCGAACCGGCTCGCCGGGGGCGAGCGCGCCCCACAGCGCCCAGGCCGTGCCGAACATCTCCCGGGCGGTGTCGGTGGGCACAGCGAGCGTGCGGGAGCGGCTGATCGTCCGGAAGTCGGCGAAGCGGACCTTGAGCGACACGGTACGGCCCATCTGTCCGGCCGCCCGCAGCCGAGCGCCGGCCTTGTCGGCGAGCGCGAGCAGGGACCGCCGGATCTCGTCCGGGTCGCTCACGTCGGTGTCGAACGTGACCTCCGCGCCGATCGACTTCTCCACCTGCTCGGGCGTGACCCCGCGCGGGTCACGCCCCCAGGCCAGCTCGTGCAGGTGGGCGGCCGACGCCTCACCCACCGCCCGGCGCAGCAGGCCGGTCGGCGCCTCGGCGAGGTCGCGCACGGTACGCAGGCCGAGGCGGCGCAGCGCGTCCGCGGAACGCTCCCCCACACCCCACAGGGCGGACACCGGCAGCGGGTGCAGGAAGTCGAGCACCCGGGCGGCCGGAACCACGAGCAGGCCGTCGGGTTTGGCCCGGGTGGAGCCGAGCTTGGCCACGAACTTGCTCGGCCCCACGCCCACGGAACAGGTCAGCTGCTGTTCCCCGGCGACCCGGCGGCGGATCAGCGCGGCGATGTCGGCGGGCCGGCCGAACAGCCGGCGGGCACCCGCCACGTCGAGGAACGCCTCGTCCAGGGAGAGCGGCTCGACCAGCGGGGTGACGTCCCGGAAGATCCGCATGACGGCCCGGGACGCCTCCGTGTAGGCGCTGAAGTCGGGCGGGAGGTAGACCGCGCCGGGGCACAGCGCGCGGGCGCGGGCGGTGGGCATCGCGCTGCGGACGCCGTACCGCCGGGCCTCGTAGCTGGCGGAGCTGACCACGCCGCGCGGGCCGACGCCGCCCACCACCACCGGCCGGCCGCGCAGCTCGGGACGGCGGCGCACCTCCACCGACGCGTAGAACGCGTCCATGTCGACGTGCAGGATGGTGCAGCCGGTGTCGTCGGCGTCCGGCCCGAAGCGCGGGTCACCGCCTCGGGGCAACGACTGGCTACGGCCCATGACAGCAGGCTAGCCCGCCGGTCCGACAACCCGGCCCGGCACCGCCATCATCGGCCCGGCACCGCCATCATCGGCCCGGCACCGGACGAGGCCCGGAACCGGCGGCGCAGAGGCACTGACGAACCGGGGTCAGCCGCGGACCACCAGCAGCGGGACTGCCATCTCGGCGGCGGTGTCCGCACCGTGGTACGCCACCAGCCGCGACGCCATCGGCGGCTCGGAACGGGTGGCGACCACCGCGTACGTGTCCCGGCAGACCACCACCACGTCACCGATCCGGGTCAGGTGCGCCTCGGGCACCGGCCCGAACCAGCCGGTCGCCACCGCCTCGGCCCGGGTCAGCACGTGCGCGGCCGGGCCCAGCACCTCGGTCCAGGCGGCCGTCACGTCGGCCTCGGCGCCCGGCTCGGCATGCAGGTAGCGGACCCGGGGCTCACCGGCGACCACCCGCACCCCGGCCCGCAGGCGGGGGTCGGCGTCCAGGTCGATCCGGTGTCCGGCGGGCACGTCGAGCTGGCCGTGGTCGGCGGTCACCAGCAGCGCGGCGTCCGGCGGCAGCCCGTCGACGAGCCGGGCCAGCAGCGCGTCCACATCGGCGGCGGCGGCCCGCCACGGCGCGGAGTCCACGCCGCTGAGATGCCCGTGCCGGTCCAGGTCGGGGTGGTAGCCGGAGACGAGTGCGGGTCCGTCCCCGGCGGCGAGCGCCGCCAGCATCCGGGCGGCGAGCGCGTCGACGCCGGCCGCGCCCCGGTAGTCGCCGCCCCGGTTGGCGGCGAGCGTCAGGCCGCTGCCGGCGAACTCGGGGCGGCTGACCACCGTCACCGCGACCCCGGCGGCGCGCGCCCGCTGGTACCAGGTGGGCACCGGCTGCCAGCTCGCCGGGTCCGGGTCGCCGGCCCAGTCGACGTGGTTGAGCACCCGGTCGGTGCCGGGCACCCGGACGGTGAAGCCGAGCACGCCGTGCGCGCCGGGCGGGGTGCCGGTGCCGAGGCTGACCAGGCTGGTCGGGGTGGTGGACGGGAAGCCGGTGGTGAGCGACCGGCCGACGGTGGCGGCCAGGCCGGCGAGCGTCGGGGCGTACGGGGCGGCGGTGGGGATCTGGTACCAGCCGAGGCCGTCGACGAGCAGCACCGCGATCCGGCGTACCCCGGCCAGGCGCGGGGCCAGGCCGAGCCGGTCGGCCGCGCCCGGTACGCCGAGCAGCGCCAGCGCGCTCGGCAGCACATCGGCCAGGCCACCGCCCTCGTAGCGGGGCGCCACCCGGTCCAGCGGACCGGGAGCCCGGCCGGGAATCGGATCGGGAGCCGGGCCGGTCATGCCGGACGGCGGGCGAACAGGTGCAGCTGGGCGGCGAGATCGCGGTACGGGGACCGGGCCGCGAGGGCGCGCTCCAGCTCCACCAGGGCGGCCTGCTGTCCGTCCGCCACCGCGGCCGGGAGCAGGTCGGCGAGCACCCGTACCCCGTGGGTCTCCTCCACGACGAGGCCGGCGGCGGCGAGCAGCGTGCTCGCGTCGGCGGCGTCGTAGCGGCGACGCAGCGTGTCCCGGCCGCCGGTGGTCCCGTGCGGGTCGGCGGCGAGCGCGGCGGCGGCGTCCAGTTGCCCGTTCATCGCCCGGCCGAACACGGCGGCGGCCCGGCCGGCGACCAGCACGCTCGCCGCGCCACCCGGGCACAACGCGGTGACCAGCGCGGACATCACCGGCTCCGGGTCGTCGACCACCTCGAGGACGGAGTGGCACAGCACCAGGTCCACGGTGGCCGGCTCGACCAGTCCGGTGAGCGCGTCGGCGTCGCCCTGCGCCGCGCGTACCCGATCGGCGACCCCGGCCTCGGCGGCCCGGCGGGTCAGCGCGGCGAGCGCGTCGGGGCTGGCGTCGACCACTGTGACCCGGTGACCGGCCTCGGCGAGCGGGACGGCGAAGCCGCCGGTCCCGCCGCCGACGTCGAGCACGGAGAGTCGTTCGCCGGCTCGCCGGTCCAGCTCGGCCCGGAGCACCGACCAGATGACGGCGGTGCGGGGGGTGAGGGTTCGGATCTGCTCCACGCGCCGAGCCTAGTCACCCCCCGGCCCGGGTTCAGGACTCGCCGCCGCCGGCGGGGTCGTCCTCGGCGCGGGAGCGCTGGTTGTTCGCCACCGGGCCGTCGGTCACCTGGTATTCCCGCAGCTCGGCCCCGTGGGTGGGAGCCCAGTCGGCACCGAGGCGGGTGCGGCGGACGTTTGCCACGCCGCCGCCGGCGGCGTACGTGCGGTGAAAGGTCATCGTTCATCCCCCATACCCCGGGTGGGCCACTCTGCCCACCCGCGTCGGGAGTCTCCCGCCTCCGGCCCGCGGAAACCGTAATGTGAATCACTCCATCAACGGAAATCCCTGGATGCCGGGGTGACGGGGGGCTCGATCGCGTCCAGCCGGTCCGCGGTGAGGTTCGTGACGCCCTCGTGCCGCTGCAGCCGGCCCCGCACCACGAGTGCTCCACTGGTGCGGGCGATCCGACGGTATCTCTGCCACAGCCCCGGGGAGCAGGTGACATTGAGCATCCCGGTCTCGTCCTCCAGGTTGAGGAACGTGACGCCGCCGGCGGTCGCCGGGCGCTGCCGGTGGGTGACGATCCCGCCGACCCGGATCCGCTGCCCGGGCGGCACCCGGCCGAGCCGGGCGATCGGCACCGCGCCCAGTTCGTCGAGCCGGTCCCGGATGAACCGGGCCGGGTGGCTCTCCGGGGACAGGCCGGTGGCCCAGACGTCGGCGACCAGGCGGTCCACCGCGGCCATGCCGGGCAGGGTGGGCGGGTCCGCGCCGGTCACCGTGCCCGGCAGCCGGCCCGGCCGGTCCTGGGCCGCCGCGCCGGCGGCCCAGAGGGCCTGCCGCCGGGTCAGCCCGAAACAGGCGAACGCGTCGGCGGTGGCCAGCGCCTCCAGCTGCGCGGCGGTGAGACCGACGCGGCGGGCCAGGTCCGGCATGTCCCGGTACGGCCCGTGCGCCGCGCGTTCCGCCTCGATCCGCTCGGCCACGTCGTCGCCGAGGGTACGGACGCTGCCCAGCCCGAGCCGTACCGCCGGGCCACCCAGCCCCCAGGCGTGCGGCGGCTCGCCCGGCACGCTGCCCCACCGGGTCTGCGGGGTCGACTCCAGCACCGCCCTGGCGCCGCTGGCGTTGATGTCCGGCCGGCGCACCTCGACGCCGTGCCGGCGGGCGTCGTCGGCGAGCGTCTGCGGCGAGTAGAAGCCCATCGGCTGGGCGTTGAGCAGCGCGGCCAGGAACGGGCCGGGGTGGTAGCGCTTGAGCCACGAGCTGGCGTACACCAGGTAGGCGAAGCTCATCGCGTGGCTCTCCGGGAAGCCGTAGCTGGCGAACGCGGTGAGTTTGCGGTAGACGTCGTCGGCCAGTTCGCCGCTGATGCCCCGCTCGGCCATCCCGGCGTAGAGCCGGTCGGCGATCTGCGCCATCCGCTCCACCGACCGCTTCGCCCCCATGGCCCGGCGCAGCTGGTCGGCGCCGGCCGCGTCGAAGCCGGCCAGGTCGATGGCGAGCTGCATGAGCTGCTCCTGGAACAGCGGCACGCCGAGCGTCTTCTCCAGCGCGTTGCGCATCAGCGGGTGCGCGTACGTGACCGGCTCCTGGCCGTTCTTACGCCTGATGTACGGGTGCACCGAGCCGCCCTGGATCGGGCCGGGCCGGATCAGCGCCACCTCCACCACCAGGTCGTAGAACTCGCGCGGCTTGAGCCGGGGCAGCGTGGCCATCTGGGCGCGGCTCTCCACCTGGAACACGCCCACCGAGTCGGCCCGGCAGAGCATGTCGTAGACCTCGGGGTCGTCCAGGTCCATGTCGCCCAGGTCGAGGCTGGACCCGATCAGGTCGTAGCCGTAGTGCAGCGCCGACAGCATGCCGAGGCCGAGCAGGTCGAACTTGACCAGGCCGACGGCCGCGCAGTCGTCCTTGTCCCACTGGAGCACGCTGCGGCCGGGCATCCGGCCCCACTCCACCGGGCACACCTCGATCACCGGCCGGTCGCAGATCACCATCCCGCCGGAGTGGATGCCCAGGTGCCGGGGGAACCCCGCCCGCCTCCCCGAGCCGCCGGCCAGCTCGTTGGCGTACGCGACCACCTGCTCCGGGATGTCCGCCACGTCGACCGCGGCGACGGAGCCCCACCTGTCGATCTGCTTGCTCCAGGCGTCCTGCTGGCCGGGTGAGAAACCGAACGCCTTGGCCACGTCCCGCACCGCCGACCGGGGCCGGTACGAGATGACGTTGGCGACCTGGGCGGTGTGCTCCCGGCCGTAGCGGGCGTAGACGTGCTGGATCACCTCCTCCCGGCGGTCGGACTCGATGTCCACGTCGATGTCGGGTGGCCCGTCGCGCTCCGGGGCGAGGAACCGCTCGAACAGCAGCCGGTGCCGGACCGCGTCCACGTTGGTGATGCGCAGCGCGTAGCAGACCGCCGAGTTGGCCGCCGAGCCCCGGCCCTGGCAGTAGATGTCCTGCGCGCGGCAGAACGCGACGATGTCGTAGACCACCAGGAAGTAGCCGGGGAAACCGAGGTCTTCGATCATCCGCAGTTCGTGTTCCAGCTGCGCGTACGCCTCCGGGTGCGCCTCGGGCGGGCCGTAGCGCTCCCGGGCGCCGTCCATGGTCAGCCGGCGCAGCCAGCTCATCTCGGTGTGCCCGGGCGGCACCGGGTACGCCGGCAGCTTCGGCGCCACGAGCTGAAGGTCGAAGGCGAGTTCCGCGCCGTACTCGGCGGCCCGCGCCACCGCCCCCGGGTACGCGGCGAACCGCGCCGCCATCTCCGCGCCGCTGCGCAGGTGGGCGGTGGCCGCGGCGGGCAGCCAGCCGTCGATCTCGTCGAGGCTGCGCCGGGCCCGGACCGCGGCGACGGTGGTGGCCAGCCGCCGCCGCCCCGGGGTGGCGTAGTGCACGTTGTTCGTGGCCACCGTGGGCAGTCCGGCCGCGGCGGCCAGCTCGGCGAGCGCGTCGTTGCGGTCGGCGTCGACCGGGTGGCCATGGTCGGTCAGCTCCACCGCCACCGTCTCCGCGCCGAACAGCGCGGTGAGCCGGTCCAGTTCCCGGGCCGCCGCGTCGACGCCCTCGGTGAGCAGCGCCGCCGGCACGTGCCCCTTGCGGCAGCCGGTGAGCACCAGCACGTGGTCGCGCAGCTCCGCCGCGATCTCCTCCAGCTCGCCGTAGAGCGGGCGGCCCTTCTCCCCGCCGCGCAGCTGGGCGCGGGAGATGCTGGCGGCCAGGCGCGCGTACCCCTCGTGGCCGTGCGCGAGCACCAGCAGGTGCCGGCCGAGCGGGTCGGGTTCGCCGTTCTGCGGGCCGGGCAGCCCGAGGGACAGCTCCGCGCCGAAGATCGTCGGCAGCCGCAGCGCGCGGGCCGCCTCGGCGAAGCGCACCACGCCATAGAAGCCGTCGTGGTCGGTGACGGCGAGCGCGGTCAGCCCGAGCCGGGCCGCCTCCTCGGCCAGTTCCTCCGGGTGGCTGGCCCCGTCGAGGAAGCTGAAGTTGGAGTGCGCGTGCAACTCCGCGTACGGCACCACGCCGTCCGGGCGGGCCAGTTCCGGCGGCCGGTATTCCTGGCGTTTGCGGCTCCAGGCCGGTGAGTCGCCCCCGTCGGCGTCGACCGCGAGCGGGTCGACCACGTGCAGGTGCCGTTCGTCCTTGGCCCGCCCGGAGAGCACCTGCTCCAGCTTCGACCACGGCATCTTCGGGTTGTGGAAGCTCACCGGCGCCTCCCCCGGCGCTCAGTCATAGATCGCCTCCACCAGCCACTGCCCGCCCTCGACCGCGAGCAACAGGGCGGCGCCGTCGGCCAGGCTCACCTGGAACCGGGCCCTGCGGCGCGCCTCGGCCGGCGCCCACCAGCGCTCGTCCACCGGCCACGGGCCGGCCCAGCCGGTGATCTCGGCCGGGCGGCCGTCGCCGACGGCGAGCCGGGCCGGTGCCGCGCTGACCACCAGCCGGGCGCTCACCACGACCGGTTCCCCGGCCGCGTCGCGCACGTCGGCCGGCAGCGGGGCGGGCAGGACGACGGCCGGTGACGGTGGCGGGATCCGGCCCGGCCACGGCGGCTCGGCCACCGCCCGGCCCCGCCCGGCCCGCCGCCGCGCACCGCCCCCAGCGGGTACGACGACAGGGGCGGACGCGGCACCCGGAGCGGGAGCGGCGGGCGGCGGGGGTGGCGGGCCGGGACGCGCGGGCGCCCGCTCGTCACCCCACGGGACCAGGCGCACCTGGTCGGCCGGGGAACGCCCGCCCCCGAGCACGGCGGTGACCACCGCCTCGGGGCCGAGGATGCCCTGTACCCGGCTCAGCGCCCGGTGTGCCCGCTCCCGCTCCGCACCGGTCTCCCCCCACAGCCCGGGTTGCAGGCCCGCCTGGGCGAGCACCCCGTCGGGCACCAGTCGCAACCGGACGATCCCGGCGGTGGGCCGGGCCGGGCGCGTCCCGCCCCGGCCGTTGCTGCCGGAGAGCCAGCCGTCGAGCTGCCAGCGGACCCGGTCGGCGATGGCCGCGGCGGTGAGCAGGCCGCCGTGCCGCCAGACCCGGTGCAGCTCCTGGCCGTGTGCGGTGACCGCCTCGATGCCGAGGCGGGTGCAGGCCAGGCCGTAGCCGGCCAGCCGCTCGTGCAGCCGCTCGGCGAGCGTGCGGGCGGCGAACGCGGCGGCGTCGACCCGGTCGATCGGCTCGTCGTGGTCGGCGGTGACGGTGAGGTCGGCGGGCGGCTGCCGGACCGCCAGCGGGCGGTCGTCCCGGCCGCCGGCGAGCCGGTGCGCCAGCGCCCCGTCGAAGCCGAACCGGGCCAGCACGTCTCCGGCCGGCAGCGCCGCGAACTCGCCGAGGGTGCGGACGCCGAGCCGGCGCAGCAGGTCGGCCAGGGCGGGCCGGCCGAGCGCCTCGACCGGCCGGGCGGCCAGGAACTCGCGGGTGTCGCCGGGGTCGACGATCCGCCCCTCCCGGGCGGCCAGCCCGGCCGCGAACACCCCGTCGGCGATGCCGACCTGGCTCTCCACCGCGCAGGTCTGCGCGACGTGCTCCACGATCCGCTCGGCCGCCGCCTCCTCGCCGCCGAGGTAGCGGCTCGGCCCCCGGGCCGCCGTGGCGCAGGCGCCCGGCCGGATCACCTCGACGCCGGCCACCACCTCCTCCACGGCGGCCACCACCGGCTCGAACGCGCGTACGTCCCGGCCGGGGTCGTGGTCGACCACCGTGAGGTGCGGGCAGCGTCCCTGCGCCTCGCGGCGGCGCAACCCGCGCCGGATCCCCTCGGCGCGGGCCCGTTCGGAGCAGGCGATCACCCGGTTGGCGTGCAGCACCACGACCGGGTCGGTGGCGGGCACCCCGTCGACGATCTCGGCGGCGAGGACCGGCCAGTCCGGGCACCAGAGCAGCAGCGTCCGCTGCGGTGCGCCGCTCACGCCGGACCGGCTGCGGCGAGCGTACGGGCGGGTGGGGCGACCACGCGCAGCCGGCGCGACGGCGCGACGGCCGGGGCGCCGAGCCCGGCCGAGCGGGGGATCACCCGGGTCAGCTCGTCGCCGGGCAGCCACACCTTGATCTCCTTCGGGCGGGCGGCGGCGCCCCGGCCCCGGGCCGATACGGTCACCTCGCGACGGCGCAGCCGGCCGCGACCGGGGCCGAGCCCCTGCCAGACGCCCCGGACCACCTGGAGTGTGACGTCCGCGCCGTCCCACCGCCCGTACGGGACGAGCACGCTTCCGCGCTGCCGGGCTCGGGCGGCCAGCCGGGTGGCGACCGAGGCGGAGACGGTGGCCGGCACGGCGGTGACCACCACGTCGACCCCGTCGATGAGCGCGGCGACCACAGTGGGCCACTCCGGCCCGGGGTCGGGCACCAGGGCCAGCCGGTCCAGGGCGATGCCCGCCTCGGCGGCCGCGCCCGCCCCGAAGGTGGGTACGCCCACCACGGCGCACCACGAGCCGGCCCGGGACGCCTCGGCGAGCAGCGCGAGGATCAGCGAGGTGGCGCCGCTGCGCCGGGGCTGGCCGGCGCCGACCGCGACGGTGCTGCCGCGTCGCAGCCCGCGGCTGGGCAGCAGCCCGGTCAGCTCGGCCCGGACGGGCAGCACCCGGTGGCCGCCGGCCGGGTCGGGC
This sequence comes from Micromonospora sp. CNB394, assembly GCF_000374985.1. Classification (NCBI taxonomy): domain Bacteria; kingdom Bacillati; phylum Actinomycetota; class Actinomycetes; order Micromonosporales; family Micromonosporaceae; genus Micromonospora; species Micromonospora sp. CNB394. Next base: position 167,662 of record NZ_KB895828.1, read on the forward strand.
GCGCTCGCCGGTCGGACCAGATCGGCCAGGGCGGCGGAACCGACCACCATGCGGCCCGCCATCGGACCAACCCCCCGTCGTGTTTCGCCACGGGCCTCGCCCGTGGATGGTGCTGCGTGGATCGTGTCGTGCGCGGCACGCGTGTGCCGTGGGTGCGGCGCCCGGCCACCCGGGGTCCCGCCGGTGGTGGCCGGGCGCCACGAATCAGGCGGCGGCTGCCCCGGGGCCGGGCGGGGCGGCGGAGGCGCCGAGCCGCAGCGGGCGGGGCAGGCCGTCGAGCGCCGGCTGGTGCGCCAGGCCGAGTGCGGTCTCCACCACTGTCACGAACTCCTCGGCGGCACGCAGCAGGTCGTCGGCCTCCCGGGCGGTGACCACGCGGGGGATGCCGGCCTCGGCGGCGGCCCGCTTGCTCGCGCCGGCGGCGAAGTAGGCGGCCCACTCGTCCAGCTCGGGGGCGACGGTGGCGAGCAGCACCCAGACGCTGGTGATCCGGTGCCGGCGGGTGGGTGCGGGGCGGGCCCGGGCGGCGAGCACGGCGGCGGCGGCGCGCAGCGCCGCGAGGTGGGCGGCGGCGTACCGGAGGCCGTCGGGACGGGTGCGGGCGGCCTCGGCCAGCCCGTCGCGGGCCACCGCGAGCAACTGGGCGGGGGTGCGGTGCGGCAGCACGTGCGCGGGCACCGTGGGTGCCTGGGCCGGACTGGTCGGCATGGGTCTCTCCTCCGCGTGTGGCCGGGGCGGGCGGTCGCGCGACGGGGACGTCGCCCGGTCGCCCGGAGCGGTCGGTGCGGAGGAAGACGCACCTTGGTGGCGGCCGGCCGGATGTGGACGCTTCCCCACACCCACACCCGGCCGGCGTGCCGGCGGGTCCGTCGCCCGCCGCCCGGGGGTCGTGGGCGGCGGGCGACGACCTGCCTGACGGGCCCGGACTCGCGACTGTCCGAGACCCGGTGCGGCCCGCGGTGCCGCACCTCCCGGAAGCCGGTGCCGCGAAACACCGCTTCCGGAGCGTTCGACGGGTGCGCGACCGGCTCGGATCAGGCCGGGCCAGCCGGGGAGCTGAGCCACTTGCCGTGTGAGCCGAATCGAACACTCGTTCTAACTACCCTGACAGTACACCTCCCCACCGACGAAAACGCAACGTGTGACGCGCCGGGGACACACGGGAGGGCGACGGCCCCCGGCGGGGTCGTACCGGGGTGGGGGAAGAATGGGTGCATGCAGCCACACCCGAATGTGCAGGCGGTGCAGCGCGCGCTCGACGACGCGGGCGCGCGGAACGGATCGGGCGAGGCCAGCCTCGTCCGACTGCTCCCCGAGGCGGTGCACACCGCGGCCGCGGCGGCCGGGGCGCTCGGCGTCGCCGTCGGCGCCATCGCCAACTCGCTGGTCTTCGACGCGGACGACGCGCCGCTGCTGGTACTCACCTCCGGCGCGCACCGGGTGGACACCGTCGGGCTCGCCGCCACGCTGGGCGTGACCCACCTGCGCCGGGCCACCCCGGAGTTCGTCAAACGGCACACCGGGCAGGTGATCGGCGGCGTCGCCCCGGTCGGCCACCCCGCGCCGCTGCGGACCGTCGTCGACACCGCCCTGGCCGGGTACGACGAGGTGTGGGCGGCCGGTGGCGTGCCCCGGGCGGTGTTCCCCACCACGTACGCGGAACTGCTGCGGATCACCACCGGCGCCCCGGCCGAGGTGGCGTGAACCCCGGACTCGTCACGCTGCACGTGTGGCGTGTGCCCCGCCGGGCCGTACCCGGTGTGCTGACCCGGATGGCCACCCACCCGGCGCGGCTGCGCCGCCTGCCCGGCGTGCGCTTCGCCAAGCTGCTCGGCACCGGGACCGGCACCGGCTTCGGCCCCGGCGACGCCGACCTGACCCGGTGGGCCGCGCTCGTGGTCTGGGGCTCCCCCGCCGACGCGGCCGGCTTCGACACCTCCCCGGTCGCCCGCTCCTGGGCCCGGATCGCCCGCGCCGCGGTACGGGTGGACCTGCGTCCGCTGACCAGCCGCGGCCGGTGGTCCGGCCGGGAGCCGTTCGGCGCGCCGTCCGGCGGACGGGTCACCGGGCCGGTGCTGGCGCTGACCCGGGCCCGGCTGCGGGCCCGCCGCGCGGCCACGTTCTGGCGCGCGATCCCACCGGTCGCCGCCGAACTGCACGCCGCGCCCGGGCTGCTCGCCCGGTTCGGCGTCGGCGAGGCGCCGCTGGGCTGGCAGGGCACGGTGAGCGTGTGGCGCGACCCGGCGGACCTGGTCGCGTTCGCGTACCGTTCCCCGGAGCACCGCGCCGCGATCACCCGTACCCCCACCGAGGGCTGGTACGCGGAGGAACTGTTCGCGCGGTTCGCGGTGGGCGACGTGGTCGGCGACCGCACGGTGCTCGGCTGGGCCGCCGAGGGCGACCCGGAAACATCGAGAGGGTACGCATGAGGCTGGTGCGGTGGACACCGGACGACCTGGTCCGGCGGCTGGACGACGTGGTGGCCGTCTACGGCGAGGCGATGGGCTACCGGGCCGACCTGCTGGAGGCCCGTCGCGGCTACATCGCCACCCACGTCCGCCGGCCCGGCTTCCGCGCCATCGCCAGCCTGACCCGCGAGGGACACCTGGCCGGTTTCGGGTACGGCTACCAGGGCGCCACCGGGCAGTGGTGGCACGACCAGGTGCACCGGGCGCTGAACGCGCCGGCCCGGCAGCGCTGGCTGACCCACCCGTTCGAGGTGGTCGAGCTGCACGTCCGCCCGCCCGCGCAGGGGCACGGCCTGGGCGCCCGCCAGTTACGCGCGCTGCTCGCCGTGGCCGAGGGTGACACCACGCTGCTGTCCACCCCGGAGGCCGACGAGGAGAAGTCCCGGGCCTGGCGGCTGTACCGCCGGTTCGGCTTCGTCGACGTCCTGCGCCACTTCCACTTCCCCGGCGACGAGCGGCCGTTCGGCGTGCTCGGCCGGGACCTGCCGCTCCCCCCGCCGGACGTCGCACAGTGAGCGCGAGGAGTGAGCCGGGTTTGCGAGCCCCGCAGTCGCGAACGAAAAGCGGCACAGTGAGCGGCCGGCTGCCCTGGGCGTTGCTGGCCGTGCTGGTGCTCGCCCAGATCTGCTACCCGCTCACCGGCGGCGCGACCCGGGCCGGGCTCACCGTGGCCACCGTGGTGCTCGGCTGGCTGCTCTCGGTCGGCCACGCGCTGCTCACCCGTGGCGTCCGTACCGCCGTCGCGCTGGTCGCGGTCGTCACCGGCGGCGGGTTCGCGGTGGAGGCGATCGGCGTGGCCACCGGGTTCCCGTTCGGCAGCTACGACTACTCCGGCGAGCTGGGCCCGAAGCTGGCCGGGGTGCCGCTGATCATCCCGCTCGCCTGGACCTGGATGGCCTGGCCGGCCTGGCTCACCGCGGTCCGGCTGGTCCGCTCCCGGGTCGCGCGGATCGCGCTCTCGGCGGTCGGGCTGGCCGCCTGGGACCTGTTCCTCGACCCGCAGATGGTGGCCGAGGGCTACTGGACCTGGCTCGACGCCACCCCGGCACTGCCCGGGCTGCCAGGCATCCCGGTCAGCAACTACCTCGGCTGGCTGGGCTTCGCGGTGCTGCTCGCCGTCGCGCTGCGCCCGCTCGCCGGGCCGTCGGTGGACCGGGTCGACGGCCGGGACGCCCCGATGTTCGCGCTCTACCTCTGGACGTACGCCTCCAGCGTGCTGGCGCACGCGGTGTTCCTGCGGCTGCCGGCGTCGGCGCTGTGGGGCGCGGCCGGGATGGCGGTGGCGGCGGTGCCGCTGGCGGTGACGCTGTGGCGGGCCCGTCAGGACCGGGCCGGTACGCCGGAGCCGGCGCCGCGCGTCGACGCCCCGGCATGATCGCCGCCCTCACGCTGGCGGTGGCGGTCGCCGCGCTCACCGGTCACACGTTGGTAAACGCGTACGCCTGGCTGCGCCGCCCCACTGCCGGCCCGGCCGAGGTGACCGAGCCGGTGGCGGTGCTGCTGCCGCTGCGCGACGAGGCCGAGCGGGTCACCCCGTGCCTGCGCGCGCTGCTGGCCCAGCGCGGCGTGCCGGACCTGCGGATCGTGGTGCTCGACGACGGCTCGACCGACGGCACCGCCGACGTGGTCCGCGCGGTGACCGGCGACGATCCCCGGGTCACGCTGCTCACCGGGGTCGCCCCGCCGCCCGGCTGGCTGGGCAAACCGCACGCCTGCTGGCAGCTCGCCACCCGGACCGGCCCGGAACCGGTGGTGCTGGCCTTCGTCGACGCCGACGTGGTGCTCACCCCGGACGCGGTCGCGGCGGCGGTGGCCGAGTTGCGCGCGGCCGACGCGGCGCTGCTGTCGCCGTACCCCCGGATCGTGGTGCGGACGGCGGCCGACCGGCTGGTGCAGCCGTTGTTGCAGTGGTTGTGGCTGACGTTCCTGCCGCTGCGCGCGATGGAACGCTCGCGGCGGCCGTCGCTGGCCGCCGCGGGCGGGCAGTTCCTGGTCGTGGACCGGGCCGGCTACCTGCGGGCCGGCGGGCACGCGGCGGTGGCCGACAAGGTGCTGGAGGACATCGAGCTGGCCCGGGCGGTGAAGCGGGCCGGCGGGCGGATCGCGCTGGCCGACGGATCCCGGCTGGCGTCCTGCCGGATGTACGACACCTGGCCGCAGCTGCGCGACGGCTACACCAAGTCGCTGTGGGCGACGTTCGGGCATCCCACCGCCGCGGCCGCCGTGCTGGCGTTGCTGTTCGCGTTGTACGTCGCGCCGCCGCTGCTGGCTCTCGGGGCGCTGCTCGCGGGCACGCCGGCGGTGGCCGCTGTGGCGTTCCTGGCCTACCTGGCCGGCGTCGCCGGGCGGGTGGTGAGTGCCCGCGCCACCGGCGGACGGGCGTGGCCCGACGCGCTGGGCCACCCCGTGTCGGTCGTGGTCCTCGGTTGGCTGACCGTCCGGTCGTACCATCTGCGGAAGCGACACCGGCTCACCTGGCGGGGTCGCCCGGTCACCTAGGAGGGGCACGCCATGGCGCGCATCGTGGTCATCGGCGCCGGGGTGGGCGGGCTCGCCGCCGCCGCCCGGCTCGCGGTCACCGGGCACGAGGTCACCGTCCTCGAACGGGCCGGCACGGTCGGGGGCAAGCTCGGCCGGTACGCCCACCACACCCCGGAGGGGGTGTGGCACTTCGACACCGGACCGAGCCTGTTCACGCTGCCGCAGGTCTTCCACGACCTGTTCGAGGCGACCGGGGCGAAGCTCGACGAATACCTCGACCTGGTCCCGCTGGACCCGATCGTGCGGCACGTCTTCCCCGGCGGTGGCCCCACGCTCGACTCCTGCGCCGACCCGGACGAGTTCGCCGCCCGGATCGGCGCCGCGTTCGGCGACCGGTCCGCCGCCGACTGGCGGGGGTTGTGGCGGCGCGCCGGCCGGGTGTGGGCGGCCTCGCACCGGGACATCCTGCGCCGTACCGTCGACTCGCCCCGTGACCTGGCCGCGCTGGCCTGGCGGCTGGGTGACCTGGCCGCCATCGGTCCCGGCCGCAGTCTGCGCGGGCTGGGCCGCCGCCACCTGTCCGACCCGCGGCTGCGGATGCTGCTGGACCGGTACGCCACGTACACCGGCGCCGACCCGCGCCGCGCCCCGGCCGCGCTCGTCGCCGTCCCCTACGCCGAGCTGGCGTACGGCGGCTGGTACCTGCGCGGCGGGCTGGGCACGCTCGCCGACGCGCTGCTGTCGCGCTGCCTGGACCTGGGCGTGGTGGTGCGCACCGGCGCGACAGTCACCCGGATCGACGCCGCGGGCGGGCGGGTGCACGGGGTACGCGTGGCGGGGACGGCCGCGCCGGTGCCGGCCGACGTGGTGGTGGCGAACGTGGACGCGCTCACCGTCTACCGGAACCTGCTGCCCGACCCGCGCCGGCTGGCCGCGCTCACCGACCGCAGCCTGGCCGGGTTCGTGCTGCTGCTGGGCGTACGCGGCGACTCGGGGCTGGCCCACCACAACGTCTTCTTCCCCCGCGACTACGACGCCGAGTTCGACGCCGTGTTCGGTGCCCCGGGTCGCGGGGTGCGGGCCCGCCCGGCGCCCGACCCGACGGTGTTCGTCACCGCCGCCGACGACCCGGCGGTCCGCCCGGACGGCCACGAGGCGTGGTTCGTGCTGGTCAACGCGCCCCGGCACGGCACCGCCGCGAGCGCCGTGGACTGGCGGCGGCCCGGCCTGGCCGAGGCGTACGCGGACCGGATCCTCGACGTGCTGGCCGAGCGCGGGGCCGACGTGCGGGACCGGCTGGTGTTCCGGGAGATCCGCACCCCGGCCGACCTGGACGCGGCCACCGGCGCGCCGGGCGGGGCGATCTACGGCACCGCGGGCGGGCTGCTGCGCCCGGCCAACCGGGGGCCGGCGGCCGGGCTGTGGCTGGTCGGCGGCTCCAGCCATCCGGGCGGCGGCCTGCCCATGGTCACGCTGTCCGCGGAGATCGTCGCCGAGGCGGTCGGCCCGGCCTGGTGAGGTGTAAGGAGGGGCCCCCTGTTAACGCCTCCGGTAGAGGAAGGGCCCCTTCTTAACGCCACGCTGACCGCCGCGCGGCCGCTGCGCGGGCGCGCGGCGGTCAGTCGGCGTCGACCAGCGCGCGGCGGACGGCGGAGAGCAACTGACCGAGGCCGAACCCGGCGAGCAGCACCCAGACCGTGGTGGCCATGGTGATCGTGCCGGCGGTCAGGTCGGCGTCGATCAGGCCGGTGAGCCCGGCGACCAGCAGCCCGACCAGCGCGACGCAGACCCGGGTGGGCCGCTCCCCCACGGTCACCGCGCCGATCTCGCGCATCCCGGCCGAGACCGCGCGCGCCCGCACGTACTCGTGCAGCCAGGACAGGCCGCCGGCCGCCGCGACCAGCGCGCCCGGCGCGCCGAGCAGCCAGAACGCGATCAGCCAGGCCACCTCGCCGAGCCGGTCGGCGACCGAGTCGTACACGTAGCCCAGCCGGGTGGTGCGGCCGGTCGCCACCGCCACCGCGCCGTCGACACTGTCGGCCACCGCCGCCAGCAGCACGAACAACGCGCCGAGGAACGGCCCGTCGCCGGGCCGCTCCACGAACAGGGGTACGCAGAAGCAGAGCAGCACCCCGAACACGGTCACCGGGGTCGGACCGACGCGCAGCCGGCCCAGCACATAGCCCACGTGGTACGCGAAGCGCAGCCAGGCACGCACCACCGGCGCGGCGGTACGCGGATCGAAGCCGCCGTGCAGCCGCGCCCACGCGGTCGCGTACTGGTCCCAGTTCAGCTGTGTGCCCACCACGGCTCAACCGTAGAAGCACGGCGCGGGTGTCGTGTGGCGGGTGGTCACACCCGGGCGGAGGCGCGCAGCCGCTGCCACACCTCCCGGGTCGCCGTGGACCGGTTGAGCGTGATGAAGTGGATTCCCGGCACGCCCTCGTCGAGCAGCTTCTCGCACATCTCGCTCGCCTGCTCCACGCCCAGGCGGCGGACCGCCTCCGGGTCGTCGGCCACCCGCTCGAACCGCTGCGCCAGCGCCGGCGGGAACGGCGCGCCGGACAGCTGCACCGAGCGTTCGATGGTGCCGATCTGGGTCACCGGCATCACCCCGGCCAGGATCGGCGTGTCGCAGCCGGCGGCGGCCACCCGGTCGCGCAGGCGCAGGTAGTCGTCGGCGTCGAAGAACATCTGGGTGATCGCGAACTCCGCGCCGGCCCGGCACTTGCGGACGAAGTACGCGGTGTCGCTGTCCACGTCCGGCGAGCGCGGGTGCTTGTACGGGAACGCGGCCACGCCGACTCTGAAGTCGCCGCTGTCGCGGACCAGCCGGACCAGGTCCTCGGCGTACCGGACGCCCTCGGGGTGGGCGATCCACTCGCCGCCCGGATCACCCGGCGGGTCACCCCGCACGGCCAGCACGTTGCGCACGCCGACCGAGGCCAGCCGGCCGATCACGTGCCGCAGCTCGGCCACCGAGTGGTTCACCGCGGTGAGGTGCGCCATCGGCAGCAGCGTCGTCTCGGTGGCGATCCGCTCGGTCACCGCGACTGTGGTGTCGCGGGTCGAGCCGCCCGCGCCGTAGGTGATCGACACGAACGACGGGCGCAGCGACTCCAGCTCGCGGATGGCCTGCCAGAGCAGCTTCTCCCCGGCCTGGGTCTTCGGCGGGAAAAACTCGAAGGAGAACGTGGGACGGCCGTCACGGATCAGCTCCCCGATGGCCGGCTGGGGATTGGGAAGGACCGAGGGAAGACCGAGCGCCACGGCCCGACTGTAACCGGGACGGCACGCCGCACCGGGAATCTTCCCAGCCCGCGAACACCTGCCCCGCCGCGACGTCGTACCCCGGGGGTAGAAAGACGGCAGCGCGGTGGGGCGGCCGACGGCCGTCCCGGGGGCCCGCGCGGGGGTCGCCACGACGGCGACGCGCCGGCGCCACCACCTGGCCGGGCGTCCGCGTCGCCATCCGCGCCGTCACCCCGGAGGTTCCGATGATCCCGTCCCCGCCACCGGGCCCGTGCCTGCTCGGGCCGCTGCTGGCGCAGTTGCGGGCCGCCCGTGGCTGGAGCCAGCAGCGGATGGCCGCCGAGCTGTGCGCCGCCTCCGGCGTGCCCACGCTGACGCGCAACGAGGTGTCCCGCTGGGAACGCCAGCTGCGGCTCCCCGGCGACTTCTGGTCCGCCTGGCTGGCAACGGTCCTGGGGGTGCCGGGCGAGTTGCTGGCCGGGGCCGCCGCCCGCAGCCGCCGGCTGGGCGTGGTGCCCGCGGCGGTCGGCCCGGCCGGATCCCGGGCCCGGCTGGCGCTGCTCACGCTCGCGTACCGCTGGGTGGCCGACCCGGGCGGCCGCACGCCGGTCGGCCCGTTTCCCGCCGCACCGCCGCTGCCCGGCCCGCCGGGACGGGACGCCGAGCGCTCGCCCGTCGCGGACGAGTCGCTGTGGCTCGACGTCCCGCGCGGCCCGGACGATCCCGCCGGTGCCGGTCGTGACCGCCCGGTGGACGGGGTGACGCTCGCCACGCTGCGGCGCTGGGACGACCTGCTCGGCGGTGGCGACCTCGCCGGGCACGGTGCCCGCGGGCTGCGGCGGGCGGTCCGCGGCTACCGGCGCGCCGGGCCCGCCGGCCGGCGCGCGATGCTGCCCGCGCTCGCCGAGTCGGCGCAGCTCGCCGGGTGGCTGGCCGCCGACACGGGCGACCTCGGCGGGAGCCTGGACGCGTACCGGCTGGCGCTGCGCGCGGCGGTGGCCGCCGGGCAGCCGCCGTTGGCCGGGTACGTGCTCGCGTCGGCCAGTCACCTGCTGGCCGGCGCCGGCGACCCGGCCGGCGCGCTGGTCCTGGCCCGGATCGGGTACGCGGGCGGCCGCGCCACCGCCTCGCCCGGTCTGCGCGCGCTGCTGCTGCACCGGGTGGCGCTCGCCGCCGCGCTCGCCGGGCGTCCCCGTGCCGCCGGGCAGGCGCTGGCCGGTGCCGATCGGGCCGGCACGCCGGAGCCCGGCCGGGAGCCGCCCTGGCTCTACTGGCTCGACACGGCCGAACTGGCGGCGATGACCGGGCGCACGCTCGTGGCGCTGGGCCGTCCGGCCGCCGCCGTGCCGCTGCTGACGCCGGTGGTGGGCGCGCGGGGCCGCCCGCGCCGGTCGGCCGTGTACGGCGGCTGGCTGGCCCGCGCCCACCTGGGCCTGGGCGCGGTGCCCGAGGCGTGCGCGGTGGCCGGGGAGGCGCTGCTCGACGCGGTCCGGTCCGGTTCCCCCCGGGCCGTCGGCCAGCTCACCGCGTTCCGCCGCGGCCTGGCGCACGCGCCGCCCGGTCCGGCGACCCAGGGGTACGCGCGAGCGCTCACCGCGGCCCGCCCGTACCTGCCATCCGGCGCGCGCCCCGCCACCGGCGCGACCGTCCGCGCGGGTGAGCCACGAGGCACGCCGGGACGCCGGGCACGGCGGGAACGGGTGTGAACCGCTAGCGTCGTGGCGTGACCCACGCTGCTCCCGTATCCCCCGTCGACCGTGCCGGCCTGCGTCAGCGGATCGACAAGGCGCTCACCGAGTTCCTCGCCGGCCAGCGCGGCTGGCTGACCGCCGTCGACGACGGCCTGCTGCCCGTCGCGGAGGCGGTCGAGGCGTTCGTGCTGGGCGGCGGCAAGCGGCTACGCCCGGCGTTCGGCTACTGGGGTTACCGGGGCGCCGGCGGGATCGACTCCGACCAGGTCGTCGCCACCCTGGCCGCACTGGAGTTCGTGCAGGCCAGTGCGCTGATCCACGACGACCTGATGGACCGGTCGGACACCCGGCGCGGCGAGCCGGCGATGCACAGGCGGTTCGCCGCCCGGCACCGTACGGCCGGCTGGGGCGGCGACGCGGACGCCTTCGGCGACGCGGCGGCGATCCTGCTGGGCGACCTGTGCCTGGTCTGGTCCGACGAGCTGCTGCACTCCTCCGGCCTGCCGCCGGCCACGGTGGCCCGGGCCCGGCCGGTCTTCGACGAGATGCGCACCGAGGTGACCGTCGGGCAGTACCTGGACGTGCTGACCCAGGCCACCGGGGACGCCTCGCTGGACCGGGCCGCGAAGGTGGCCCGGTACAAGTCGGCGAAGTACACGGTCGAGCGCCCGCTGCTGCTGGGCGCCGCGCTGGCCGGCGCGCCGCCCGAGGTGCATGCCGCGTACTCGGCGTACGGGCTGCCGCTGGGTGAGGCGTTCCAGCTCCGCGACGACGTGCTGGGGGTGTTCGGCGACCCGGAGCGCACCGGCAAACCGGCCGGCGACGACCTGCGCGAGGGCAAGCGTACATACCTCGTGGCGGCCGCTCTGGAGACGCTCGACCCGGCCGGCCGGGAGGCGCTGCTGGCCGGGCTCGGCGTACCGGACCTGGACGCGGCCGGGGTGGACCGGCTGCGTGAGCTGATCAGCACGAGCGGCGCGCTGGAGCGGGCCGAGCGGCACATCACCGCGCTCACCGAGAGCGCTCTGGCCGCGCTCACCGCTGTCGACCTGGACACCGAGGCCCGCCAGGCCCTGGTCGACCTGGCCATCGCCGCCACCCGCCGTCCCGCCTGACCCTTGCCACAGGGGAGTCGATCATGAGGCTGGCGGCACTTTCGGAGATCGACTTCGCCGCCAACTTCATGATCGACGAGAACGGAGGCAGAAGGGGCTAGAAGGCTACGGCCTGGGCTCGGCGTTTGACCTCTCGGGCCAGGTCGCCGCCGAGGGCTACGGCGGGGGTGCCGGGAAGAGATGGGTCCTCCCGGTAGAGCCAGCGCAGCGCCTCCTCGTCGTCGTACCCGGCGTCGGCGAGCAGGTTGAGCACGCCGGGCAGGTGCTTGAGCACGGTGCGGTTGGCCACCAGGTCGGCCGGGATCCGGCGGACGCCGTCGCGGCGCACCGCGAGCAGCTCGCGGTCGCGGATCATCTGGTGCACCTTACTGATCGACAGGTCCAGGCGCTCGGCCACGTCGGGCAGCGTCAGCCAGCCGGCCGGGTCGGCCGGTCCGGCCAGGTCGGGGCCGGTCTCGGCGGGTACGGAATCGGTCACCCGACCACCCTGCCACGTGCCCGCCGGGACCGGTGCACGGCACCCCCGCAGCGCGCCGGTCCACCCGTGTCCGAACCCGGCGGTAGCATCCTGTTCTACGTTCACCCTTCCGACACATAGACTGCCTGCCGATGGACACACAGGTCGCCGACACGTTGCTGGGCTCGCTGATCGAGGGGCGCTACCGCATTCGCGGGCGCGTCGCCCGGGGCGGCATGGCGACCGTGTACACCGCCACCGACGAGCGCCTGGAGCGCACCGTGGCGGTCAAGATCATTCACCCGACCCAGGCGCCGCAGGCCAGGGCCCGGATGGCCGGCTTCGTCGCGCGCTTCACCGACGAGGCGAAGACGATCGCCCGGCTCACCCACCCGAACGTGGTGGCGGTCTACGACCAGGGCATCCACGCCGGCCTGCCGTACCTGGTGATGGAGTACGTCCGCGGTCGCACGCTGCGCGACGTGCTCGCCGAGCGCCGCCGGCTGAACCCGGACGAGGCACTCGCGATCACCGAGCAGATGCTCGCCGCGCTCGCCGCCGCGCACCGGGCGGGCCTGGTGCACCGCGACGTCAAGCCGGAGAACGTGCTCGTCGCCGAGGTGCCCACCGGCGGCAGCCGCAACCTGGTCGACAGCGTCGTCAAGGTGGCCGACTTCGGGCTGGCCCGGGCCGTCGAGGCCAGCGCCGAGGACGAGAACGGCAACCAGCTCATGGCGACCGTGGCGTACGTGGCGCCGGAACTGGTCACCCAGGGCCACGCGGACCCGCGCACCGACGTCTACTCGGCCGGCATCGTGCTGTTCGAGATGCTCACCGGCCGGGTGCCCTACGACGGCGACCGTCCGGTGGAGGTCGCATGGCAGCACGTCGACCGGGACGTACCGGCCCCGTCGACGCTGGTGCCGGCGCTGCCGCCGGCTCTCGACGCGCTCGTCGCCCGGGCCACCCGGCGCGATCCGGCCGGCCGCCCGGCCGACGCCGCGGCGCTGCTGAGCGAGGTGCAGGCCGCCCGCGAGCAGCTGGGCCACCCGCACGCGCACACCACCGTGCTGCCGCAGCTCAGCGACGACACGGCGATCCTGAGCCAGCCGACCCAGATGGTGGCCGCGCTCCAGCCGGTCGAGCGCCCCGCGTGGGCCCGGCTGCCCGACAGCGGCGCCGCGCAGCGTCCGCACCGGCGCCGCGCCGTGGAGGAGGACGATCCGGGCACCGGGTTCGCCGCCCTGCGTACCCGGATCATGGGCTCGCCGCGCGGACGGCTGGCCGTCGCCGCGGCGGTCGTGGTGCTCGGCCTGGTCGCCGCGGTGGGTGGCTGGTGGTTCGGCGTGGGCCGCTACACGGTCGCGCCGCAGATGGTGAGCCTGACCAAGGCCGACGCGGAGGCGCAGGCGCAGCGCGGCGGCTTCACACTGAAGTACGCCACTGGGCGCCACGACGAGCAGGTCCCCAAGGACACCGTGCTCGGGCAGTCCCCGGGCTCGGCCGCGCGGATCGTCAAGGGCGGCACGATCACGCTGACCCTGTCGCTCGGTCCGGAGCGGCTTCCGGTGCCGGACGTGGTGGGCAAGGACTACGCGCTGGCCCAGGCCGAGCTGGAGGGCGTCAACCTGGTCGTGGCCAAGGGCTCCTCCCGGTACGACGACACGCTGCCCACGGGCGTGGTGCTTGCCACCGATCCGAAGGTGGGCACCGAGGTCAAGCCCGGGGCCAAGGTGACGGTGATCCTCAGCAAGGGTCGCGCGCCGGTGACGGTGCCCGACCTGGTCGGCAAGAGCCTCGCCGAGGCGCGGACCATCCTCGCGCAGCTCGGGCTGAAGCCGGTGGAGAACGTCAAGGACTCCGACAAGCCGAAGGACGAGATCCTCGGCCAGAGCCCGGCCGACGGCACCGGTGTGGAGAAGGGCGCCCAGGTCAAGCTGGAGATCAGCAAGGGCCCGCCGCAGGTGGCCGTCCCCCGGGTGATCGACATGCCCTGCCAGCAGGCCAAGCAGATGCTGGAGAGCCAGGGCTTCCCGGTCAACGTCCAGCTCAGGCCGAACGGCGTCGTCCGGCTGCAGAACCCGGCCGAGAACACGCCGGTGCCGCCGGGTACGACTGTCACTGTGACATGCCTGTGAGCGCAGGTGACGGACGCCGGCGGGTGGGGTCGCACACCCCCACCTCCGGTGGCCTGGGCCGGGCGGCCCTCCCGTACGCGGACGCGGCCGAGTCCGAGGTGGTGCAGGTCTACGTGTCGAACTCGCGCGGCTGGGCGCTGCCGGCCGGCGACCCGGCGCAGGACGCGTTGTTCCGCGACGGGTGCGGTGAGCGCGGACTGCCCGTGTTCATCCACGCGTCGCTGCTGGTCAACCTCGGCTCCCCCACCCCGGCGACGGTGACCCGGTCGGCGGAGACGCTGGCGCACGCGCTGCGGCGGGGCCGGGCGATCGGCGCCGAGGGCGTGGTGTTCCACGCCGGCAGCGCGGTCGACTCCGGTCACGCCGAGGCGGCCCTGCGGCAGGTCCGCGAGGCGCTGCTCCCGCTGCTCGACGAGATCGCCGCCACCGGCGGGCCGATGCTGCTGGTCGAGCCGAGCGCCGGGGGCGGCCGGTCACTGGCGTCCCGGGTCGAGCACCTCGGTCCCTACCTGGACGCGGTCGACCGGCACCCGATGCTCGGGGTCTGCTTCGACACCTGTCATGCCTGGGCTGCCGGTCACGACCTGGCCGCCGAGGGCGGCATGACCGCCACGCTCGACACGCTCGTCGCCACGGTGGGCGCGGACCGGTTGCGGCTGGTGCACGCGAACGACTCGAAGGACCTGTGCGGCTCCACCCGGGACCGGCACGAGAACATCGGCAAGGGCACCATCGGCGAGCCGGCGTTCGCCGAGCTGATGCGCCACCCGGCGACCGCCGGGGTGCCAGTGCTGGTGGAGACCCCCACGGAGAAGCACATCGGCCACGCCGCCGACATCGCCACCCTGAAGCGCCTCCACCCCTGACGGGGTTCGCTCCCCTCCCCCGCATGACTCCGGTGATCAAGGAGTTCGTGTCCCGCCACGGCGCGGATTCGGACACGAACTCCTTGATCACCGCCGACATGGTCAGGCGCGCAGGGCGGTGTCCAGGATGGTGGCGGCGCGGTCGATCTGCGCGTCGGTGACGTCCAGGTGGGTGACCAGCCGGGCGGTACGCGGGCCGAGCACCGAGATCAACAGCCCTTCCGCCCGCGCCGCCGCCGCCAGCGCGTGCGCGTCCAGCGGGTGCTTGGTCAGGTCCAGCGGCACGATGTTGGTCCGCACCACCGACGCGAGCACCCCGTGCGGGGCGACCGCCTCGGCCAGCCGGGCCGCCTTCACGTGGTCGTCGGCGAGCCGCCCGACGTGGTGCGCCAGCGCGTACCGGCCCGCGGCGGCGAGGACGCCGACCTGCCGCATGCCGCCGCCCATCCGCTTGCGCAGGAACCGCGCCCGGGCGATCTTCTCCGCGCTGCCCACGATCAGCGAGCCGACCGGCGCGCCGAGACCCTTGGAGAGGCAGACCGACAGCGTGTCGAACAGCACGCCGTACCCGGCAAGCGGCACCCCGTCGGCGACGTGCGCGTGCCAGATCCGCGCGCCGTCGCAGTGCAGCGCCACCCCGTGCTCGTCGGCGACCTCGCGCATCCGGCGCAGCGTCGGCAGCGGGATCACCCCGCCGCCGCCCCGGTTGTGGGTCTGCTCCACCGCGATCGCCCGGGTGGGCACCGCGAAGTAGCCGTCCGGCCGGATCATCCCGGCGACCACGTCGGGGTCCAGATCCGCGCCCACCGCGGGCCACGTCCGCGAGGAGATCCCGCCGTACGCGGCGGCGGCACCGACCTCGTACGTGACCACGTGCGCGTCGGCGTCGCAGAGCAGCTCGTCCCCGGCCGGCACGTGCAACTGGAGCGCGATCTGGTTGGCCATCGAGCCGCTCGGGGCGAACAGTGCCGCCTCGTGACCGAACAGCGCGGCCACCTCGGCCTCCAGCGCGGTGACCGTCGGATCCTCGCCGTAGACGTCGTCGCCCACCTCGGCGACGGCCATCGCCTCCCGCATCCCCGGCGTCGGCCGGGTCACGGTGTCCGTCCGCAGATCGATGACCTCACCCACTGTGCCCCCTCCGGCTGCCGACTGCGGGGCTCGCAAGCTCACTCCTCGCGTCAGCCACGGAGCATCTCCGCCACCAGGAACGCCAACTCCAGCGACTGCTGGGTGTTCAGCCGGGGGTCGCAGGCGGTCTCGTACCGGTCGGGCAGGTCGAGGTCCTCGATGCCCTGGGCGCCGCCGAGGCACTCGGTGACGTCCTCGCCGGTCAGCTCGACGTGCAGGCCACCCGGGTGGGTGTCCAGGCCGCGGTGCACCTCGAAGTAGCCGAGCACCTCGTCGACGATCCGGTCGAAGTGCCGGGTCTTGTAGCCGTTCGAGGACTCGTGCGTGTTGCCGTGCATCGGGTCGCACTGCCACACGACCTTCGCCCCGGCGGCGGTGACCTTGGCGACGATCGGCGGCAGCGCGTCGCGGACCCGGTGGTTGCCCATCCGGCTGATCAGCGTGAGCCGACCCGGGATGTTGTCCGGGTTGAGCTTCTCGCAGAGTTCGATCGCCTCGTCCGGCGTGGTCGTCGGGCCGAGCTTGACGCCGATCGGGTTGGCGATGCGGGAGATGAAGTCGATGTGCGCGCCGTCGATCTGCCGGGTCCGCTCACCGATCCAGAGGAAGTGCCCGGACAGGCCGTACGCCTTGCCGTTGGAGATCCGGGTCAGCGCCCGGTCGTACTCCAGCGCGAGCGCCTCGTGCGAGCAGTGCAGCGTGACGGTGCGCAGCGCCTCGTCGTCGGTCATCCCGCAGGCCCGGATGAAGGCGAGCGCCCGGTCGATCTCGCGGGCGATCGCCTCGTAGCGCTCGCCGGCCGGGGACCGCCGGACGAAGTCCTTGTTCCAGTCGTGCACGGCGTGCAGGTCGGCCAGCCCGCCGGCCAGGTACGCCCGGAGCATGTTCATCGCGGCGGCCGAGTTGGCGTACGCCCGGATCATGCGCTGCGGGTCGGCGACCCGCGCCTCCGGCGTGGCCTCCAGGGAATTGATCATGTCGCCGCGGTAGGCGGGCAGGCCCCGGGCGTCGGTCGGCAGGGACCGGGGCTTGGTGTACTGGCCGGCGACCCGGGCGACCTTGACCACCGGCAGCGACGCGCCGTAGGTGAGCACGATGGCCATCTGGAGCAGCGTGCGGGCGTTGGCGAGCAGGTGGCTCTCGGTGTTGTCGGCGAAGGTCTCCGCGCAGTCGCCGCCCTGGAGCAGGAACGCCTTGCCCTCGCAGACCAGCGCGAGCCGCTGCCGCAACTGGTCGACCTCGTAGGGCGCGACCACCGAG
Organism: Micromonospora sp. CNB394; assembly: GCF_000374985.1. Taxonomy (NCBI): domain Bacteria; kingdom Bacillati; phylum Actinomycetota; class Actinomycetes; order Micromonosporales; family Micromonosporaceae; genus Micromonospora; species Micromonospora sp. CNB394. The sequence goes on from NZ_KB895828.1 coordinate 184,521, forward strand.
GGCACCGTGTCCAGCACCCGGCAGACCTCGGCCACCTGGGCCGGGTCGTCCCAGGGTGGGGTCTGCGCGCGCGGCAGCTCCCGCCAGCGGTCGAGACCGAGGGCAGCGTCCTCGGCGGAGTCGGCGGTCGGGCGGCTGGTCTGTAGACCAGGGCTGCCCACGGCGGGGTGACTCAGCTGATGCCACTCATGGCGCATGGAGGAAAGCGTACGGCGACCGTCGCGATCACTCGCGGCCGAGGGGGATGGTTCCGGTCACTGGGAGGGCACCGCCGAGGCTGTGGGCGGCGGCCCCGAAGGGCTGACGTCCGGATCGACCGACCCGTCGCCGGGCGCCTCGCCGGAGATGCACCAGTCCGCGCCGCTCCGGGTGACGGTGAACAGCAGCGGCCGGACGGCCTTGCGCGAGCCGGCGGCAACCGTGATCGAGGCGCTGACCTCCTGGCCGTTCGGGCCGGAGCGGACCTCGGTGATGGTCGCCTGCGGCACCGTGAAGTGGTCGGCGAAGTCGCCGTTCGGACCGGTGGCGGCGGAGTCGAAGGCGGCGTGCATGGGCGCGCAGAGCTGGCTGCGGCCGGCGGCGGCGTCGCGGGCGGTGAGCGCGTCCAGGTACGCCTGCACGCGTTCCCGGCTCTTGGCCGCCGCCTCCTCGGCCGGTGCCTTCCCGCTGGGCGGGGTGTCTCCGCCGTCCTGGCCGCCCGAGCCGCAGGCGGCCAGGGCCGCCGGTAGGAACGCGAGGAGGGCGAGCCCGGCGAACCGGCCCCGGTGGCTGCGACCCATCTGTCCTCCCGTCGCGTGGACTCGTCGAGTGGCGAGTGTGCCACACCCGGCCCGAGCGGCCGGGTGACTCCCCATCCTGACCCGGATCGGCGCGCGCGGCCAGGACGGCACGCGGGCGGGGAGGGGCCGGTGCGGCCCCTCCCCGCCGGGTGGGTGGTGCGTCGGCCCTCGGCTCAGCCGAGACCGCCCTTGATGGCGCCGATCAGCTCACCGTTGCTGGTGTCACCGGAGAGCTCCCAGAAGAACGCGCCACCGAGGCCCTGGCTGTTGGCGTAGCTCATCTTCCCGCCGATGGTCGACGGGGTGTCGTAGCTCCACCAGTTGCTGCCGCACTTGGCGTACGCCGTGCCGCCGACGGTGCCGGTGGCCGGGCAGCTGTTCTTGAGCACCTTGTAGTCCTCGATGCCGGCCTCGTAGGTGCCCGGTGCCGCGCCGGTGGCGCTGCCGCCGGGTGCGGACTGGGTCACCCCGGTCCAGCCGCGTCCGTAGAACCCGACGCCGAGCAGCAGCTTGCTGGACGGCACGCCCTTGGACTTCAGCTTCTGGATCGCCGCGTCCGACCAGAAGCCCTGCTGCGGGATACCCGGGTACGAGTAGAGCGGCGAGTGCGGCGCGGTCGGTCCCTGGGCGTTGAAGGCGCCGAAGTAGTCGTACGTCATCGGCATCAGCCAGTTGAGGTTGTTCGCGGCGCCGGCGTAGTCGGTGGCGTCGATCTTGCCGCCGTTGCTGCCGTCGGCGGTGATCGCCGCGGTGACCAGGAAGCTTCCGCCGAACTTGCTCCGCAGCGCCGAGATCACGTTCTTGAACGCGTTCGGGCCGCTGTTGTCGCACTGGAGACCGCAGGCGTTCGGGTACTCCCAGTCGATGTCGATGCCGTCGAAGACGTCCGCCCAGCGCGGGTCCTTGACCAGGGAGTAGCAGGAGTCGGCGAACGCGGCCGGGTTCTGCGCGGCCTGGGTGAAGCCGCCGGACCAGGTCCAGCCGCCGAAGGACCACAGCACCTTGAGGTTCGGGTACATCTTCTTCAGCTTGCGCAGCTGGTTGAAGCTGCCGCGCAGCGGCTGGTCCCAGGTGTCGGCGACGCCGTCGACGCTGTCCGCGGCGGTGTACGCCTTCTCGTAGTCGGCGTAGCTGTCCCCGATGCTGCACCGGCCGCCGGTGGTGTTGCCGAAGGCGTACAGGATGTGGGTCAGCTTCGCGGCCGAGCCGCTGGTGTGGATGTTCTTGACGTGGTAGTTGCGGCCGTAGACGCCCCACTCGGCGAAGTAGCCGACGATCTTCTTGCCGCCGGGCGGCGGCGTGGTGGGCGGCTGCGTGGTCGGCGGCGTGGTCGTCGGCGGCGTGGTGGTGGGCGGCGTGGTGGTCGGCGGGGTCGTGGTCGGCGCGGTGGTCGTCGGCGTGCCGCCGCCGGTGCAGGTGCCGCCGTTGATCGTGCAGCTCACCGGCGCCTTGTACGCGCCGGTGCCGTTGTAGCCCCAGCTGAAGCTGGCACCGGGGGCGAGCGTCGCGGCCCAGCTCTTGTTGACCGCCACGTAGCGGTCACCGCTGCGGGTGATGTCGGCGTCCCAGGAGCTGCTGATCGAGGTGCCGGAGGGCAGCGTGAACTCGATGCGCCAGCCGTTGACGGTGGAGCTGGTGCCGTTGGTGACGGTCACCCGCCCCTCGTGGCCGGTCCCCCAGTCCTGCACCTTGGCGAACGTGGCGGTGACGCTGCCGGCGGCCGACGCGGTGGTCACGGGCACCGCGGCGACCGCGAGCGCGACCACGGCGCCGGTGGCCCACAGGGCCCGGCGGAGCGATCTCTTCATACGGCGTCCCTCCAATAGTTAGGAAACTTTCCAAATTGATTGCTGAGACGCTACTCACGCCGTCACCACTTCGTCAAGATGCAAGTGCATCGATTTCCTGGATGGCGCGCGCGGGGAACGTACCGGCCATCGGGCGGTCCTCGGTTACTCAGGCGGCAGGTACGCCTGCAGCACCATGAGGCGACGGGCGGAAGGTCGCTGAGTCTCGGCGACCCCGAGCCAGGGTTGCGCTGCGCAGGGCTTGCAATCCTGCCCCCACCGCAACGACCGATGTGGATAGAGTCGGCGACCATGACTGAAGCCACGCGGCAACTGGGACTGGGACATGGCAGCGCTTTCGGCGAGCGAGGGGTAGCGAAGAGACTGGGAACGCTCGGCCGATACACATCGCTCAGCGGTCGGCGACTGCTGGAGATCGGCTGTGGGGACGGCACGTACACGATGCGGCTGGTAGACGCATTCGAGCAGATCGAGGCGGTCGACATCCAGCAGGACCGATTAGAGCTGTTCCGGGAGCGGCTGGCCGAGGACCCGGCGGCGGCGCAGAAGATCAACGTGCGGGAGTTGTCCGCCACCGAACTGGACTATCCGGATGAGAGTTTCGACCTGGTCACCGCCATCGAGGTGGTGGAGCACATCGATGATCTCGATGCCGCATTGCGGCAGGTGCACCGGGTGCTGGTGCCGGGTGGCCGGTTCGCGTTGACCACTCCCCACCGGTGGTTCCCGTTCGAGACGCACGGTTTCCTGATCCGCGGCAAGCGGTACCGGCCGGCGCGGGGCCCGTTCCTGCCGTGGATCGTCCCGCTGCATCGGCGGTTGGCTGACGCGCGTTCCTTCACCGCTCGTGGTTTGTCGGGGCAGCTTCGCCGGGCGGGGTTGGAGACGGTGGCGGTGGACTACATCATGCCGCCGTTTGACCGGTCCGGTTTCGGGCAGCGGATCCGCCCGGTGACCGACGCGATCGAGCGGTCGCCGCTGAGATTCTTCGGCATGGCGCTGGCGGTGGTGGCCCGGCGACCGGACTGACGGAGGCTCGCTACCCGGCTACTGGAAGAAGCCCGGCGGACGCGGCCCAGGTCGGCCACCGCCGGGCTTCACCGTGGGCTCGACGCCAGCTCGGTGACCGCTCCACTTGATCAAGCCGATCGCCATCACGTAGCGCCATCAAACTGTGCATTTCCGGGCGATTTGAACCTTTAATACTAGCTGTTTGTAATAGTTATTGACCTGAGACTTGTCGGCTCGATAGCTTGTCTCCCGACACAACGGTTGACCGATGGCAACCAGTGATATCAACGGGGGATGCGCGAATGACGATGACGGGCTGAAAACTTCCGAACTTCAGCGCTGATGGCGCTTTTCGGCACGGTCGCCCGCTGCCTACTTCTGGGCTTGGGGTGGCTGTTTCCGCTGCTCGCCGAGGCAAGATTCCGCATCGACCACGATTTGGGCTCTTTCAACGAATCGTGCGAATCGTGCGAGCTGTTCGCCTCGACCGGCGTTCGCGAGAAATCATCTGGCAGTCTTTTCAACGCCTGATAGGTCTTCAATCCCGGCGGGCCCGCCCTTGGCGAGGGTGCCGCTTTCAATCAACCATGCCGTTCGTCGATTCCGCCGATGAACGGCATGGCGAGGTATGTCCTCCTCCTGGCGGATGGACCGTCGGGAGCGTGTGTGGGAGATGGAGTGTTGATGGGTCAACGTCGAGTGGCTGTGGGAGTGGCGTCCGCGCTGCTGGCCACGTCAGTGCTGGCGGTTCCGCCGGCTGTGTCCTCCGCTGCGCCCGCGGCGCCGCAGGAGGCGGCGGACACGCCGCAGGTGTCGCCGCGGTCGTCGTCGAAGGTGTGGTTGTTCGACTCACCGCAGCGCGCGGTGACGCGGGCCGCCGCGGGGGCGGCGCCGTCGGTACCCAAGGGCACCGGGCCGGTGCGCAACGGCACCCTGGTGTCGTTCTCGCTGGCGGATCGGATGGAGGTGAAGGTCAACGTCGGGTCCGGCAACTTGATGGTGAACACCACCGACCTGACCCTGCCCGGGATCGCCGGGAACGTGACGCTGGGGGCGTCGTTCAACAGCCTGATGTTGGGCAGTGACCTGTCGGTCGGCGCGCACGGGCCGGGTTGGCGGACGCGGTCCGGGCAGGACGTGAAGCTGTATCCGGCCGATGACAGCTCGGTCACCTACGCCGCCGCCGACGGCGTGGTCGGGAAGTTCACCTGGACCGGTTCGGCCTACACGACGCCGGGTGAGTTCAAGGCCAAGCTGGTCAAGAACGGCAGCGGGTGGAAGCTGACCGAGAACGACAGCGGCAAGGAGCTGTTCTTCACCTCCGACGGTCTGCTGGACAAGACCGAGGACCGCAACGACAACGTCACCGACTACTCCTACAGCGGCGGGCAGCTGACCCAGGTCGTCTCCGACCGGGGCGGCCAGTACGCCCGCGCGGCGACGGTCACGTTCGTGAACGGGCGGTTGAAAACGTACGAGCAGAGCGACGGCTACAACGTGGTCCGGACGGTGTCCTACACGTACGACACCAACAACCGCCTGAAGGCGATCGACCTGCTCGGCGCGACCCGGCAGTACGCGTTCGAGTACAACAGCGCCGGTGACCTGGTCAAGATCTGGTCCAAGGACGACACCTACAGCCTCGTCACCTACGACGGGCAGCACCGGGTCACCTCGTTCACCCAGGTCACCGACAACGCCACCAATCAGGGCGCGACCACCCGGTTCGCCTACCCCACGTCGTCGCAGACGAAGATGGCCGACCCCCGCCAGGACCTCTCCCAGCCGGTCGCATCCGTGCCGCACACCACCTATGACCTGAACAGCGACAAGCGGGTCACCAAGGCCACCGACCCGGCCGGCAACGAACGCTCCAAGACGTACACGCCGTGGCAGGACGTGGCCACCACCATCAGCCCCGAGGGCAGCACGGTCACCAACACCTACGGCGCCAACGCCGGGCAGTCACTGACCAAGTCGGCCTCCCCGTCCGGCGCCAGCGCATCCGCCGCCTACGCCAACCCGGCGACCTCGACGAACCCGACCGCGAACTTTCAGCCATCCTCGTCCATCGACACGCAGAGCAACTCGTCGACCTACACCTACAACGGCGCCGGCAACCGCACCTCCACCGCCGACGCCCTCGCCGCCAAGGCCGAGGTCGACTACAACACCAACGGCACCGTCAAGACCTCCACCGACCCGGCGAACACCGGCAACCCCACCACCTACACCTACAACAGCGACAAGCAGATCACGACCCTGACCCCGCCCACCGGCAACGGCCTGGCCGTCAAGACGTTCACCTACGACGTCCTCGGCCGCGTCCGCACCGTCGCCCAGGGCGGCTGCACCACCACCTACGACTGGACCAAGGACGACCGGCTGGAGAAGGCCAGCTACTCCGGCTGCGGCACCAACCCCACCCCGGTCACCTACCAGTACGGGCGCGCCGGGAACCTGATCAGCCGCACCGACGCCACCGGCACCACCACCTGGGAGTGGGACAACCTCAACCGGCTACACCGGCGCACCAACCCCGGCACCGCGACGTTCGTCTACGAGCACGACCTCGCCGGGAACCTCACCGGGATCACCGACGGCCGCGGCATGACCAAGCACTACTACAACACCCGCAACTGGCTGGTCCGCACCGACACCGCCAGCGGCACCCGCTACAACTACTCCTACGACAACGACGGCAACCGCACCAACACGTGGTTCGCCACCGATGAGGGCAACAGCGTCTACGCCCTGCGCGTCAAGACCACCTACGACAAGTCCGACCGGCCCACCCGCATCACCGCCACCCGCAACTCCGCCGCTCCCGCGACGGTGTTCGACGTGACCTACTGTTACGCCAAGTACACCTCCGGACAGCCCTGCTCCACCGCCACCGCCAACGACACCGGCCTGCGGCAGTGGCAGAAGGACGAAACCTCCGGCGCGATCAGCCAGTTCACCTACGACAAGGCCAACCGGCTCACCAAGGCCACCAACTACAACGGCAAGACCTACGACTACACCTACGACAGCAACGGCAACCGCAAGACGGTCAAGGTCGACGGCACCACCACCCAGACCCTGACCTACAACACCGCCAACCAGGTCACCACCACCAACAACACCTACGACAACCGCGGCAACCAGACCCGAACCAGCCACCCCTCGGTCAACCCGGTCACCTACAACGGCGCCAACCAGATGACCGGCGCGAACACCGGCACCTACGCCTACGCCGGCACCGACCAGGTCGAACTCACCCGCGCCGGCACCACCACCCTGCAGTACGGCTACGAAGACCAGCACGGCATGCCCTGGCTCCAGTCCTGGACCGCCGCCGGCACCACCGTCTACGTCGAACGCGACGGCCTCGGCACCCCGCTCGGCCTGCGGATCAACGGCACCGACACCGCCTTCGTCCTCGACGGCCTCGGCACCCCCGTCGCCGCCGTCAAGGCCAACGGCACCCTCGCCGCCACCTACAAGTACGACCCCTATGGCAACGCCACCACCACCGACGAAACCAACCTCGGTGCGAGCAACCTGGTGCGCTACACCGGTGGCATCTACGACCAGAGCACCGGATTTACCAAGTTCGGCCAGCGCTGGTACAACCCCCAACAAGGCCGATTCACCCAGCAAGACAGCCTCAGCTTCATCGGCAGCCCTGACCACGGCAACCGCTACGCATACGCCAGCGGCAACCCCATCAACTACACCGATCCCACGGGGCTATTCACATGGTCGGGCCTGGTCTACGCGTCGGCGGGTGCGGCAGTCACGGGAGCCGTCACTGGTTGCCTCAGCACGATTCTTGCCGGATGCGTCGAGGGAATGGTCGTGGGGTTCGTGACAGGAGCAGTAGGCGGTGCAGTAAGCTACGTCATCGCACAGGGCCAGCCGGAATGACTTCTGATCGGCTGAGCGTCGGCCTCTAATCGTAGGAACTTACAATGCTGAAGACTCAGTACGTTGCGTTTGGCGCGCTAATGCTCCTAGCCGGCATAGGCATCGGCAAGTTCATGGTGGGAGGCACCTGGGCTGTGGCGATCGTTACCGGCGTCATAATGGGGGCTCTCTCAGCTGTGCTTCTGAGAGTCCTGAAGGGTTAGGTCGTAATCTAGCGCGTGACGCATTCGGTCCGCTGAAGGCGAGACAACAGGTTGGGGCTCGACGGCTTTGCCGTCGAGCCCCAACGCAGGGATTGAGCCTCTTTCATCCTGCGTAGCGGTTGGCTCCGACGTGGTCCAGGACGAGGATGGCCCGCACGATCGTGATCGCTCACCGTGGGCAGCAGCCCAACTCGTTCAGGATCTCCAGGTCTTGAGGGTGGCGATCGCGCGTTTGCCGGGGGCGCGGTTTACGGCCTTCGGTCGGCGTGACAGCTTGGGTCGGAAGCGGTGCCGCTGAACGGTGTCTGTACGCTGCAGCGGCTTCTTGGTATCTGCTATCAGCGAAGGTCATCAAGTCTTCTCTCGTCAGCGCCTCGATGATGCCGTGGGTTCCGGGCGGCAGTCGGATGTTCAACACGCAGGGACAACCTCAGCTTCATCGGCAGCCCTGACCACGGCAACCGCTACGCATACGCTGGCGGCAACCCAGTCAACTTCGTAGACCCGACGGGTAACGATCACGATGACCCATTCGTCGACGCGATTGACACCGCAGGTAAGGTCGGTGGAGCTGGAGTCATCATCGGTGGAGTTGCGGGCTGCATTTTCGGGGCGTTCGCCGGTCCTGTCGGCTGTCTGGCCGGCGGCGCCTTTGGCGGAATCTTCCTCGGAGGGTTCATTCCTGTTTGGTATTGCATATTACTGGGGTTCCCGCTAGGAGGCTTAAGGTGCGGCGTCGCCCGTCAGCTCGGATATTCACGCTATTGCTGATCCTGTTTGCAGCAATTTTCGTTGCTGCAGGCTACCTGAGCGGTCACCTCGGTTTTAGCAGGGTACAGGCCATTCTGGCCATGGCCGTCCTCGGGCTAGTGGCCGTCCCGGCTTTGATAATCGTGGCACCGCACATCCTGCAACGGCGAGGGAAGTGAACTGAGCACTCAGGGGCGTCTGCACAGGAAGGTTCAACTCCAGCCCGCAAGCGTCATCGACGCACTTGCGTACTGCGGATCGCGGGCTCACTCGCTGTTGCTGCGACTAGTCAGATACTGGCGGCCGAAGACTGTTCGTACTGGCCGAGCTCGGTTGGTTCCTCCTCTCGGTCAGGGCCGTTGTTCTTCGCTTAAGGTGAGGTTGCGGGACCAGCTTCGCTGGTCCCGCAACCCGGGGAAGGAGTTCTCTCATGGCGGTAAGTCGTAGGCGGGTAGGACAGATGTTGCTCCTGTTCATCGTGTTGTTCGGCGTGGGTGGTCTGACGCTGGGCTGGCTGCTCGGGCAGACGAATCTGTCGCAGTGGGTCAAGATCACGGCATCGCTGGGCTACGCGATCTGCGGCGGCGGCGTCGCGGCCCTCATCTACCTGCGGCAGCGTTGAGCGGGCGACTCGTCAGCTTTCGTCCATTGAGCCTTTTCCAAGCTGATCTTGCAGCTCGGGCGGGTGTGGCAGGCCCGGTGATCGATGGGTGCAAGGCTCCAGGTAGGACAGCTGTCGACCAAGACTCGAAGCCGGCCGGCGTCAGCCCGCACACCAGCGCCGCCTGCTGCTCCAGCAGGCGGCGGTAGGACCGGGTGCAGGACGTCTCCGCCGTCGTACTTCAGCTCGTTGACTCGCTTCACCTGCTCGCTGCTCTGCCGGCACCCGTCCCGGTCGATCGCGGTGATTCCGCTGACTGCCCGCGGTCAGACCACAGACCTCGGCTGCCTCGGCCTCCCGACCGGGCTCCTAACCATCGCGCTCGGCGGCGTCGATGCGCCGCTACCGATCGTCGTAGACAGTTCTGTCCTGCGGGCTCAACCGGTTCGCGACCTGCTCGTCGTCGCAGCGCCGAACCCCCGAAGGGCCGTAGCCTCGTCCCATGACCGTTTTCGACGTCCAGATCGACGCCCTCACCGGCGGCCCGGCCGACCTCGGCCGCTACCGCGGCCGCGCCCTGCTCGTGGTCAATGTGGCCTCCCGCTGCGGCCTCACCCCGCAGTACGCGGGCCTCCAGGAACTCGCCGACACGTACGCCGGGCGCGGGCTGACGGTGCTCGGTGTGCCGTGCAACCAGTTCGCCGGCCAGGAGCCGGGGAGCGCCGCCGAGATCGAGGAGTTCTGCCAGGTCAACTACGGCGTGACGTTCCCGCTGACGGAGAAGGTCGACGTCAACGGGCCGGGCCGGCACCCGCTCTACGCGGAGCTGGTGTCCACGCCGGACGCCGAGGGGCACACCGGCGACGTGCGCTGGAACTTCGAGAAGTTCCTCGTCGCGCCGGACGGCACGGTGGCCGCCCGGTTCGGCCCGCAGGTCACACCCGAGGACCCCGATCTGCGTACGGCGATCGAGAAGGCCCTGCCGGCCTGACCGGCGCCCCGGCGGCGGGCACGGCGCAGCGGCACACCTCGCGGGAGGCGTGCCGCTGCCGTGGACCGGTCAGCCGGCGGCGGCCCGGAAGACCGGGTAGTAGCCACCGGACTGCCCGGCGGCCGTCGGGTGGTACGACTTGCTCAGGCTCAGCACGTTCAGCGCGTGCAGCCACTTGGTCCCGTAGCTGCACAGCTGGTGACCGACGAAGATGGAGCGGACGTCGGCGAAGGTGAAGCCGGCCGAGACGGCGGCCGTGCGGGTGATGTCGTCGAGCAGGTTGATGCCCTCGTTGATCTTCGCTCGGGACGTCGCGCTGAGCCCGATGCAGGTGGTGCCGAGCTGGTAGAACACCGGGTAGCCGACCACTACGACGCGGGCCGAGGGCGAGCGGCTCTTGATGCCGTTGTAGACGTTGGCGAGGCGGCCCGGCATCGAGGTGCGGGCCACGTTCATGGCGGACTGCACGGCCGCCACGCACTGGGTCTCCCCCTGGAGCACGCAGGTGCTCATGATGTTGGCGAAGCCGACGTCGTTGCCGCCCACTGTCACGCTGACCAGTGTGGTGGTGGAGGAGAGCGCGGAGAGCTGGCTGTTTATGACGTCGGCCGTGGTGGCGCCGGAGCAGGCGACCGACCGGTACGACGCGGGCTTGATGTTGGTGTTGTAGAGCGCCGGATAGGCGTTCGTGCTGCGCAGGCAGCTGCCGCTCTCGGACGTGTAGCTGTCGGCGCCGACGCCGGAGGCGTACGAGTCGCCGAGCGCGACGTAGCGGTCGGACGGGGCCGCCTGGGCGGGGGCGGCCAGAGACAGAGTGACCCCGACCGAGGCGGCCAGGGTCAGGGCGAGGGTGGCAAGACGGGATCTCCGCACGTCGCACTCCTGGGGGCGTGAAGTGGTGGTGAGAGATAGATATCAATAAGATCACAGCGCATGGAAGATCACCGATTTGCGGCCGGGCGCGCATAGCGACTTACGCCGACAAATCGTTGCCGGTTTCGCCTAGCGGAATGAAGGATTCCTCCGCCGGGAAGGTCAGCCGCATCGCCGGGTCGGCGGTCTCCCGGAAGCCGAGAGCCCGGTAGAGCGGCCGGCCGGCCGCCGACGCCCGCAGGTCCACCCGGCGCACACCCCGGTCCCGGAACCAGGCCAGCAGGGCGGTCAGGCAGGCTCGGCTGTGCCCGCGCCTGCGGTACGCCGGGTCGGTGCTGACGTTGAAGACGTACCCGACCAGGCCACTCGGGTCGTCCGGCCCGCCGAGCCGCCGCTCCACGGTGCCCACCGCGCAGGCCGCCAGCGACGCGCCGCCCGGCGCGTCGACCACGAAGGCGGCGAGCCAGGGATCCGGCTCGGCCAGCCAGGCACGCAGATTGTCCCGGGCGACGTCCTGCCACCGCCCCGGCGGCGTCGGCACCCCGCTCATACCCGCGAGCATCAGCCCGCGCAGCCGCACCAGCTCGTCGGCGTCGGACGGCACCGCCCGGCGCACCTCACCCACAGCGCGCCGTCAGACCGGACGGCGGCCGGCGAAACCGCACTCGACCCGGTGGTACCACCTGATGTCGGTGTCCCCCTCCAGCCAGCACCAGAGCACCGCCCGGCCGTCGCGCTCACCGGGAAAGTCGAGCAACACCGGGGCGATCCCCTTGACCGCGATGTCGTGCTGGTGGAACTCGTCCACCACCACGTGCAGCCGCGCCTCCAGCGCCTTCACCTCGGCGAGCCCGCCGAGCGCGCTGACGCCGTGGTCGGCCAGATCGACCCGTAGCTCGGCCAGGTCGGCCCGCAGCCGGATCAGCTCGTCGACGCGCGGCCGCAGCGTGGCCACCAGGTGTCGCGCCTGGGCGAGAGTGAACACCGGGCCAGTATGCGGCACGACCGGTGTCGTCCGCGTCACCGCTCACCCGCAGGTCGACCGTCAGGGCTGGGACGAGAGTCTGGAATGGCCGCGGGACACCGGCCGACGCCGGCAGCCTCCCGCACCTCGGCCTGCCAGGCGCGCAGGGCTCGCTTGATGCGGTCGTTCTCGCCCAGCGCGTCGTCGAGCAGCCGGGTCCGCTCCCCCAGCTCGTAGACGAGCCGATGCAGCAGCGCGTCGACGTCGTCGGTCCGGTAGCCGCGCCGGCCCAGTGACGTGCGGGGCAGCTCGACGGCGCCGAGCCGGTCCGCGGTGAGCGGGCCGGCCAGCACGTTGCGGCTGCGGTAGACGCCCATCAGGTGCCGAACCCGTCCGGCAGGTGGATCCGCTCAGCCGGCACCCCACCGGCGAGCAACCGTAGCCGCGACCCGGCCACCATCAGCGGTGGCCCGCACAGGTAGACCTCCTGACCGGGACGCCAGTGGTCGAGCGCGACGGTGAGCGCGTCGCCCTGCTCGCCCGCCTCCGCCACCGGATCGTGCGAGAACGCGGGTACGACGGTCAGCCAGTCGTGGGCGCTCTGGAGCTTGTCCAGGCTGATCGGGTCGTAGAGGTCGGCGAAGGTGCGGGCGCCGACGACCAGTGTTACCCGGCGACCGGCCGGTGCGGTGGCGACCTGCTCGACCAGGGCGCGCAGCGGCGCCAGCCCGGTGCCCCCCGGCGACGAGCAGCAGGTCCGCATCCGACGCCGGATCGAGGGTCAGGCCGATCGACCGGGGCGGGCCGAGCCAGATCCGATCATCGGGGCGTACCCGGTGCACGAGCGCGCGGGAGACGGCGGCGACGGCACGGATGTGGAGTTCGACGGTGCCGTCGGCGCGCGGAGCGTTGGCCGGCGAGTACCAACGCCACCGGCCCGGCCGGCGCTCGGTGCAGACGGGCAGCGCCTGACCGGGCCGGAACGCCAGGCGGCGCCAGGGGCGCATGGTCACCACGGCGATGCCGTCGGCCGCCCGGTCGTGGTCGACGACCTGCGCCGGCCACCAGGGCGGGCCGTCGCCGGCCTGCTCGACCACACGGCTCACCGCCGCCGTGGCCCGCCGGCTGGCCCCTGCCCAGGCCGCCGCCAGCTCCGATGTCAACCTCACCTGCCGGGACACCGTCGCGACGAGCGCGGCCTCGACGGTGAGCTGGTGCGGCAGCAGGCGGTAGCGGCGGTAGGCCCGGCCAAGCACGGCCAACAGCGCCGCCCGCCCGGCCGAGTCGTCACCACCGCTGGCCAGCCGTCCGAATGCGGCGAGGAACACCGTCGCCTCCCGCTCCGGCAGCGTCCCGGGGCAGCGATCCTCGACCGCACACCAGAAATGGTCGGCTGCCTCGCGGGCGTACCGCATGGTGACGGACCACGACGCGGCCAGGGCGGCGGTCACGAGCCGGCCTCGTCCGAGAAGGCCCGCCGGGCCGCTGTCACCGAGCCCGCCGGCACGTCCAGCGCCCAGAGCACCCCGGCCAGGTAGTCGACCACACGGCGGTGCTGCGCCTCGGTCAGGCCCAGACCCTGCCACGCACCGGCCGCCGGGCGGGCGATGTCGCCCGCCGGTCCGCCGAGCGCCACTGTGAGCGTGAGCGCCAGGTGTCCGGCGAGCCGGGCCCGATCAACCCCGACGAGGTACGGCGCCAGCTCGGCGTCCGCCGCCACCAGCCGCAGCCACCGGGCCACCGCCTCGCGCACCGCCGCCGACCCGGGCCAGCTCTCCTTCGGGTACGCCCCGAGCCCGGTCACGCCCACGGCCAGGCGCCCGGGTCGCCTACGGCGGCCAGCTCGTCCACGCGCTCCTCGGTGAGCCCGGCCGCCAGGAGTGTGCTGCGGCCCCAGCGGGCCAGCCGGCACGGATGCGGTACCCGCTCACTGCGGCACAGTGGACCCGCCGGCCACCGCTCCGGCACATGCACCGCCACCGCGCGCACGGCGAGCGCCACGTCCTCGTCGCTGACCGGGGTGAGCACCGGGAAGTCGTCCAGCACCGCCGCCATGAGGAGCCCTTCCGTCGAAAGTCCGAGCGGCACCGGGGCGGGCGGGGACGGCGGACGCGCTCGGGTGACGCCCCACCGGAGCCCAGCACCCGCCCCGGGCCATGCGTCCACCCTCGCCAACTTGCGGCTCATGGGGTACGACTACGCTCTGCACTTGCGCTGTACCAGCTCTGAAGTCGAGCCGCTAAGCTGCTGGCGGCCGGTCTCGACGCACTCGGAGGCGAGCCGATGACGACCGTGCAGAAGTGGACCGGCCGAGAGACCCGGATGCTGCGGCACGCGCTGCGGATGAGCATCCGCGACTTCGCCGAACACCTCGGCGTCAGCGAGCGCACCGTCTCGAAGTGGGAGGCCGGCCGGGATGCTGTATCGTGAGCTGCTGCCGGTCGCCCTTGATGCTGTTGGTCGGGCAGCCACCTTGATGCGCCGCCGGGCACCGGTCACCTCTGCCAGTAAAGGTGACCGCGATCTCGTTTCGAACGTCGACTACGCGATCGAGCGAGACCTTCGATCATTCCTGCGCGATGCGACACCCGGCATCGCCTTCCTCGGAGAGGAGGAGGGCGTCAGCGGCGCCGGGGATCTGCAATGGACGCTCGATCCAGTCGACGGAACGATCAACTTCGTTCGCGGTCTCCCCTTGTGCGGCATCTCGCTCGGCTTACTCCACGGAACACGTCCAGCCCTCGGCGTCGTTGACCTACCCTTCCTCGGTGCTCGATACTGGGCCGCCGAGGGTTGTGGAGCATTCGCGAACGGCGAGCCGGTCAAGGTGAGCGACACCACGAGCCTGAGCGAAGCCGTCGTGGGGATCGGCGATTTCGCCGTCGGAACGGATGCCGCGAACAAGAATCGGATCCGGCTGGCACTGATGGCGCGGCTCGCCGAGACAGTGCAGCGTGTGCGGATGAGTGGATCAGCCGCAGTGGATCTCGTCTGGCTGGCGGAGGGGAAGATTGACGCCGCCATCACCCTTTCCAACCACACCTGGGACATGACAGCCGGGGTGGCCATCGCCCGCGAGGCGGGAGCCGTCGTCGTCGACAGCAGAGGGGCCGAGTACAGCGCCGAGTCGACGACCACCCTCGCGGTCACCCCTGGGCTGGTCGGTCAAATGTTGCCGCACCTGCGGGAGAACGGCGACGGCGTAAGCCGATGACGACTGTGGCAGGGGTCGAGCCTGACGCTCGCGCTGATGTCATCATGAGGAGGTCACATGGACATCGATGAGGCAAAACGCGAGGTGCGTGAGACCGTTTGGTCACGGTTGGAACGGGCCGGACAGGCACTACCCCCTGGTGCGCACGGGCGTATCCCCGGCTTCATTGGAGCCGAGCGGGCCGCACAACGGCTTACTGCGCATGACGCTTGGCGCAGCGCCCGCGTCATCAAGTCCAACCCCGACAAGGCTCAACTTCCGGTAAGGCTGCAGGCGCTTGCCGAGGGCAAGCTCCTCTACATGGCAGTGCCTAAGCTCGCCGACCTCCGACCCTTCTACCTGCTCGATCCCGCCACCCTGGACGCAGCACCAGCCGACATCGCCACTGGCAGCGGCGCGGCGGACCATGCCCCGAAAGTCAATATCAGCGAGATGCAGCCCGTGGACCTGGTGGTGTGCGGCAGCGTCGCGGTCAATCGTGACGGAGCACGGATCGGAAAGGGCGCGGGTTACGCGGACATCGAGATCGCCCTGCTCACCGAGGCCGGCATGGTCGGCCCCTCCACCATCCTCGCAACGACTGTTCATCCGCTACAGGTCGTCGAAGGACCGCTTCCCGAGTCGTCGCACGACTTCCGAGTCGACTTGATCGTCACCCCGGACGAGGTGATCGAGTGCCACCGAAGCCAGCGACCGGCCTGCATCTACTGGGAAAGCCTCAGCGCCCAGAAGATCGACTCCATTCCGGTCCTCAGGGCATCTTCTGCTTCCGGTTGAGGCTCATCGTGCGTAGCACGCACCCATCGACTACGAGGAAAGCGGCGCCGGGTATGAGCGGTACGCATGCGGCCCTGATCGTCATCGACATGCAGAACGGCTTCATCAACGAGCGGAGCCGGCATGTCATCCCGAGGGTCGTAGAGCTGGTCGAACGGTGGGAGGCCACGGGCAGACCCATCGTCTTTACGCGCTACTACAACTATCCGGACAGCCCTTTCGAAAGGCTGATCCACTGGTCGAAGATGCAGCATGCGCCAGAGACAGAGATCGTGCCCGAACTGCGCCGACAAGCTACTCGCGCACGAGCCGTTCTCGACAAGCCCATCTACTCGTACTTCACGAGCGAGGGCGCGGATCTGACTGCTCAGGAGGGCTGGACCGATCTGGTGTTCTGCGGCGTCGCCACCGAGAGTTGCGTGCTGAAATCAGCGGTGGACGCGTTCGAGCGCAGCCTGACGCCATGGCTCGTCACGGATGCGTCGGCCAGCCACGGCGGTCCGGCTGCACACGAGGCGGGCATCCTGGTGGCACAGCGTTTCGTTGGTGCCGGCCAGCTCATCGACACGAAGACGGTCGGTGAGCTGTTCGATGGTCGATGATGGCGCTGGACCGGTTACACGGACGGGTCCCAGGCGATGAGCTGATCGAAGATGCGCCGGTCGCCCTCGTACTTCAGCGCATCCAGCGGAATGCGGCCGTAGAAGAACAGGACCAGGTCACTTGCCGTGCCTCGGGCGGAGACGTCGGCCGGGGCCGGGGCGGCAGCGGAGGTGAGGCGGGTTACCTGCGCCCCGTCGCCGGACAACCGCAGACGCCAGGAGCGGCCCTCGGTGGCGTGGTAATCAACGACAGCGAGCTGGTGCGGCCAGGCGACAGTCGTCGCGCACAGGGTGAACTGGCAGTCGTCGAAACCGTCGAGGGCGACCTCCTCCGACAGCGGTTGCGGGGCGCCCACCGTGAGCTGGACGTCGTAGGCGTGCACCGCGATCTCGGGGACCTGTCGCCGCGCCCAGGCACCGGAGGTCTGCGGTGACGGCGAGTCGTCCCACCACGTCCAGCAACGGCGATCCGGGCCGGCCTCACGCAGCGTGCTCGTCAGTAGATCGACGGACTCGGTCCACCAGGCCAGCAGTGCCTGGCGATCCCGGGGCGCGCCCGTGCCGTTCTCCCAGGCCGACTTGTCCGGGGGTCCGTCCGCGGGCCCGGCGGCGACGATCGCGGCTGTCTTGCGGCGGCCCGTGCCCACGTGCCGGACCAGTTCGGACAGCGTCCGCTCCGGATGGTTAGGCGCCTGCATGTCGAGGCTGGGCGCCGCGGCGACCGCGGCGCGGAAGGCGGTCGACCGCTCGTCGATGAGCCGCAGATGATCGGAGAACGTGATCCTGCTGCTGCGCCGGCACCGGCGACCGGGACCGGCGTCACGGCCCGGCTGAGCGTCAGTCGGCCTGGGCGGCCAGTTCCCGGGCCCGGTCCCGGGCGGCCTCCAGCGCCGCCAGCATGGCCGCGCGTACGCCGTGGTTCTCCAGTTCGCGGATCGCGGAGATGGTGGTGCCCGCGGGCGACGTGACCGCCTCGCGCAGCTTCACCGGGTGCTCGCCGGAGTCGCGCAGCATCACCGCCGAACCGATCGCGGTCTGCACGATCAGCTCGTGCGCCACCTGACGCGGCAGGCCGAGCAGGATGCCCGCGTCGATCATGGCCTCGACCAGGAGGTAGAAGTAGGCCGGTCCGGAGCCGGAGAGCGCGGTGACCGCGTCCTGCTGCGACTCGGGCACCCGGACGGTGGCGCCGAGCGGGGAGAACATCTCCTCGGCCAGGGCCAGGTGCTCGCCGGTGGCGTACGCGCCCGCCGAGATGGCGCTCATCGCCTGGTCGACCAGCGCCGGGGTGTTCGTCATGACCCGGACCACCGGGGTGCCCTCGGGCAGCCGGCGGTTGAAGAAGGAGGTCGGCAGGCCGGCGCAGAGCGAGATGACCAGCTTGTCGGCCGGCACCTTCGGGCCGATCTCGTCCAGCAGCGCGGCGGCGTCCTGCGGCTTGACCGACACGGCCAGCACCTCGGCCTCGGTCACGGCGGTCAGGTTGTCCACCACCCGTACGCCGTAGCGGTCGGTCAGCTCCTGCGCGCGTGCCGGCCGCCGCGCGGTGGCGAGCAGCCGCTCCACCGGCCAGCCGGAACGCAGCAGCCCGGAGAGCATCAGCTCACCGATCTTGCCGGCGCCGATCACCGCGACCGTGTGCCCGCCCACCCGTGCCCCCTTCTCCGACTCCGTTAAAAGGGGGCCCCTGCTCTGCACGAGGCGTTAAGCAGGGGCCCCTCCTTACACAACTCAGCTGCCGAAGAAGACCTCGGCCTCGGCGTACCGCTCCAGCGGCACGGTCTTCAGCTCGCGGGTGGCGTCGGCCAGCGGGACGCGGACGATGTCAGTGCTCTGCATCGCGACCATCTTGCCCCAATCGCCCTCGTGCACGGCGTCGATCGCCTGGAGACCGAGCCGGGTGGCGAGCACCCGGTCGAACGCGGTCGGGGTGCCGCCGCGCTGGATGTGGCCGAGCACCACGGTGCGGGCCTCCTTGCCGGTCTTCGCCTCCAGCTGCTCGGCCAGCCACTGGCCGATGCCGCCGAGGCGGACGTGACCGAACGCGTCCAGTTCCTGGTTGTGCAGGACCATCTGGCCGTCCAGCGGCTGGGCGCCCTCGGCGACCACGACGATCGGAGCGTACTGGTGCTGGAAGCGCTTCTCGACGTAGCCGGCGACCTGCTCGACGTCGAACTGCCGCTCCGGCAGCAGGATCACGTTGGCGCCACCGGCGAGGCCGGCGTGCAGGGCGATCCAGCCGGCGTGCCGGCCCATGACCTCGACCACGAGCGTGCGGTGGTGGCTCTCCGCGGTGGTGTGCAGCCGGTCGATCGCCTCCATGGCGATGTTGACGGCGGTGTCGAAGCCGAAGGTGTAGTCGGTGGCACCGAGGTCGTTGTCGATCGTCTTCGGCACGCCGATGACGTGGACGCCCAGCTCGTGCAGCTTGGTGGCGACGCCGAGCGTGTCCTCGCCGCCGATCGCGATCAGCGCGTCCACGCCCTGGGCGGCGAGGTTCTCCTTGATCCGCTCCACGCCGTTTTCGATCTTGAACGGGTTGGTGCGGGACGAGCCGAGGATGGTGCCGCCGCGGGGCAGGATGCCACGCACCTCGGCGATGCCGAGCCGCTTGGTCAGGCCCTCGAGCGGGCCCTTCCAGCCGTCCCGGAAGCCCACGAACTCGTGACCGTAGGTGGCGACGCCCTTGCGGACCACCGCCCGAATCACCGCGTTGAGACCTGGGCAGTCGCCGCCGCCGGTGAGCACGCCGATACGCATGATCTGCTCATCCTCCTGGAGCATCAGGTAAAGCCCGGATAAGCCCCAGGATATGTGTCAGATCAGACCATCGGCGCCGTTGCCGGCCCGGGGCGGGCCGTCACTGCGCACTGTAGTCGGCACAGGCGTACGCCGACACCGCACCCCGGGCCGTCCCGGACGGCGGTCGGGCTACCCGTCAGTAGCTGACCTCGTGGTTCTCCCCCGCCTTCGGCGGCTTGCCGGTCACCGCCGCCTTGGCGAAGCCGAGCAGGTTGACCATGGTGCTGCCGGGCGAGTCCCAGTACTCCGCCGACCCGGCGTGCACCTTGATCAACGTGATCCCGGGCGTGTCCAGCCCGTCCGGGAACCACGCCTTGAGCAGCGGGTTCCACAACTCCTTCGCCCGATCGGGGTCCCACTCCTCGGTGGCGGTGCCGGCGACCGACACCCAGGCGTGGTGGCGCTGGTCGGAGAAACCGACGTTCACCTGCGGGTTCACCCGGATCTGCCGCACCTTCGCCGAGTCGGCGTACGCGAAGAACCACAGGTCACCGTCGAAGTCCGCCTCCTGCAACCCCATCGGGCGGCTCACCAGACGCCCGTCCACGCCGGTGGTGGTGAGCAGGCAGATCCGGGCGTCCCGGATCAGCTCGGTGACCCGGCGGCGGGCGTCCGCGGCGTTTGTCGGCTCATTGCTCATGGGGCACTCCTGTCTCGGATCGGCGTAGATGCCGCTCCCGTGCCCTGGGCGGAACCGGTCAAACCTCCCGCGCCGTCATCGCCCGCCACCGCGCCAGGTTGTGCCGGGCGTCGACGAGAGCGTCGTGCCGACCGGCCTCGGCGTCCGGCAGCCGGGGACGCCCCCGGTCGTCCCAGAGCTGGCGCAACTCCTTGGTGAAGCGGGGAATCTCCCGGGGCAGCGCCGGCATCGCACCCCAGAGCTGGGCCAGCACGACGTGGTCGTAGGCGGCGTACCAGGCCCACAGCTCCAACTGCTCGCCCGGCCGGTCCCGCACCGGCTCCAGCAGGAACTCGTGCAGGTCGTCGCGGATGCGCGCGCGGGAGCGCCAGGCCCGGTCGGCCGGCGACGGGAGCTTGTCCAGCACGTTGCGCCGCACCCAGGGCACCGCCCGGGAGTCGTCGAACTCGGTGGAGACCGCGTAGAACTCGCGGCCGTACTCGTCGACGACGCCGATCGACACCAGGTCGACGATGCGGCCGTCCTCGATGAATTCGCAGTCGTAGAAATAGCGGTAGACCATCGCCCCCATCCTCGCCCATTACCGGCACGGGCCGGTCGCCGGGGCGTCCGCCGAGGTCGGCGGCCGTACCGGCGGCGGCCGGGCATGGTCACGGAAGTGTTTCCGGGGGTGTACAGCACGCGACGGGAGCGTCATGATCTGATGTGTACCGCCGTCGGGCGCCGAACCGGTTGAGCTGCCTCGTACCGGGACTGACAGCTTCACCCGGTGTGCGAGTCGTGACTTCTGACCGGGGAGGGGTTGAGCCGTGGAGTCTCGCCTGCCGGAGCCGGGTGACGCGCTCACGGGTGTGGAGATGTTCGCCGGGCTTGAGCCGGAGGTGCGGCAGCGTGTCATCGCCGCCGCCGTGCCGCGCACCTACCGCAAGGGCCAGCTTCTCTTCGTCGAGAACGACCCCGGCGAGTCGCTGATCGTGCTGCGCCGCGGCGCGGTGGCGGTGTTCCGCACCGCCCCGACCGGCGAGCGCGCGGTGCTGTCGGTGATCCGACCCCCGGACGTGCTCGGCGAGGTGTCCCTGTTGGACGCCTCCACCCGCTCGGCGTCGGCCGAGGCGATCGAGGACTGCGCCGCGCTCGCGCTGTCCCGGCCCGCGTTCATGGAACTGGTGCACTCCAACCCGCGCATCCTGGACGCGGTGATGCGCTCGCTGGGCCAGCTGATCCGCCGGCTCACCGAGCAGAACGCCGACCACGTCTTCCTCGACCTGCCCGGCCGGGTGGCCAAGACGCTGGTCCGGCTGGCCGGCGAGAGCCAGGCCCCGATGATCACCATCGAGTTGAACCAGAGCCAGCTCGCCGAGATGGCGGGCGGCTCCCGGCAGAGCGTCAACCAGGCCATCGGCTCGTTCGCCAGCCGGGGCTGGCTGCGTACCGAGGGACGCCGCATCGTGGTCACCGACGTGGCCGCGCTGCGCCGCCGGGCCGGCATGAACGACCGCTGACGCGACGACGGCGGGGGCCGGCGGTCGTCCCGCCGGCCCCCGCCGCGTTCGTCGTACGCCAGTTCGTCGTACGCCCGGTCAGTCCTTCTCGGTGTCGGCCGGGGGCGCGCTCGGCCCCGGGCCGATCTTCGACGGGTCGGTCTTCTTCGGCGGGGTCGTCGTGGTGGTCGTGGTCTCGGTCGATCCGCTGCCCGCGGGCTGCTCCACCATGCCTTTTTCCTCCAGTTCGGCGAGGGTGACAGCGTCCACGTCGACCGTGTCACCGACGGCCCACACCGTCCCCCGTGGATCGGTCCATGAGGCGGACAGCCGGACGTGCACGGCAATCTCCCTGTCGACGGGACTTCCTGCTAGGGGAGACTAGACCCGGCCGAACAGCCGTGACGTCCCGCCGACCCGTCGGGTACCCGACTGCACGGCCGCGCGGGACACTGGGGACCTCACGCGTACGGAGCCGGACATCGACCTCACCTGTGGACACTGCTCCCGGACCGCCGGGCCGGACGACCGTTTCTGCGGTGGGTGCGGCCGTCCGCTGGCCGCGGCCTGCCCGGGCTGCGGCCACGCCAACGACACCGGCGCCAACTTCTGCACCAACTGCGGTCAGCCGCTGCGCGACCACGCGGTCACCGTGCAGGAGGACCGCCGCCAGGTGAGCGTGCTCTTCGTCGACATCGTCGACTTCACGACATACGCCGAGCGGGCCGACCCGGAGCAGGCCCGCGGCCTGCAACAGGCCTACTTCGCCACGGTGCGCCGGCTGGTGCACCAGTACGGCGGCGTGGTGGAGAAGTACATCGGCGACGCCGTCATGGCGTTGTTCGGCGCGCCGGTGGCCACCGACAACGACGCGCTGCGCTGCGTACGCGCCGGCCTGGAGCTGCAACGCAGCCTGGCCCGGCAGCCGGCCGGACCGCATCCGCCGCTCGGGTTCCGGGTCGGCATCGCCACCGGCGAGGCCCTGGTCGACCTGGCCGCGGCGCGCGACGGCGGCCAGGCGTTCGTCACCGGCGACGTGGTGAACACCGCCAGCCGGTTGCAGGGGCTCGCCCCGGTCGGCGGCGTGGTGGTCGACGAGAGCACCTGGGCGGCCACCCGGCGCGAGATGGAGTACGACGACCAGCCACCGGTGACGTTGCGCGGCCGGTCGTCGGTGAGCCGGATCTGGCTGGCCGTACGGGCACAGCCACGGCGCGACGACCAGACCGCCGAGCTGACCCCGATGGTCGACCGGGACCACGAGCGGGGCCTGCTGGTCAGCGCGCTGCACCGCACGCTGACCGAGCGCACCTCGCAGTTGCTCACCGTCTTCGGCCCGGCCGGGGTGGGCAAGAGCCGGCTGCTGCGCGAGCTGGCCCGGCACGCCGCCAGCCTGCCCGGCGCCCGGGTCACCTGGCTGACCGGCCAGTGCCCGCCGTTCGGCGAGAACGTCACCTACGCGGCGCTGGCCGACATCGTCCGGAGCTGGGCCGGGCTGACCGGCGCCGACGACCCGGCCACCATCCGGGAACGGCTGCGCGAGCGACTGGGCCACCTCACCGACCCGCACGCGGTACGGCTGGCCGAGGCGCTGGGCCCACTCGTCGGCGTCTCCGGCGAACGGCTCACCTCGGCCGAGACCGAGGCGGCGTGGCGGCGCTTCCTGCTCGCCCTGGCCGCGACCGGTCCCACGGTGCTCGTCTTCGAGGACATGCACTGGGCCGACGAGGCGATGCTGTCCTTCGTCGAGCAGCTCGGCGCGGCGGCCCGCAACGTGCCGCTGCTGGTCGTCGCGACCGCCCGGCCGGAGCTGCGCGAGCGGCATCCCGCCTGGACCGGCACGATCAGCGGGGCGATGTCCATCTCGGTGCCGCCGATGCACGACGGGGACATCGACACGCTCTACTCGCTGCTGCTCGGCCAGGCCACGCTGCCGCAGGACGCGCGGGCACCGCTGATCGAGTTCGCCGACGGCAACCCGCTCTACGCCCAGGAGTACGCGCGGATGCTGCTCGACGGCGGGCTGGCCGAGCGGACCGCCGCGCTCGCGCTCGTCGACCCCGTCGGCGGTGCCGGGATGCCGCGTACCGTGCAGGCGGTCATCGCCAACCGGCTGGACCTGCTCGACCCCGCCGACCGCGCGGTGCTCCAGGCCGCCTCGGTCGTCGGCGTGCAGTTCTGGGCGGCGCCGGTGGCGCTGGCGCTCGGCCGCCCGGCGGAGTGGGTCGAGCGCGCGCTGCACCACCTCCAGCGCCGTGACCTCGTCTACGAGCTGCCCGTGTCGACCATGCCCGGCCAGGCGGAGTACCGGTTCCGGCACGTGCTGGTCCGGGACGTCTGCTATCAGCGGCTGCCCCGGGCCGAGCGGGTCGCCCGGCACCAGCGCACCGCCGACTGGCTGGAGCAGCTCGCCGACGGCCGCCAGCACGACCTGGCCGAGGTGCTGGCCAACCACAGGTGGGCGGCGCACGAGATCGCCCGTACGGTCGGTCTGGACCAGGCACCGCAGGCCGCCGCGACCCGGTCCGCGCTGCACCGGGCCGCGCGCCGGGCGTACGACCTGCACGCGCTGGAGACGGCGGCCACGCTGGTGGACCGCGCGCTGAGCGTGGAGTGCGGCCCGGACCCGGCGCTCGAGCTGTTCCAGGCCGAGCTGGCGTTTTACCGGGACCGGGACGGCTTCCTCGACGGCGGCGGCACGGCGCTGCTCACGGCGCTCGCCGGCCGGCTGGCCGACGCGGGTGACCGGCCCGGCGCGGCGAAGGCGTGGCGGCTGCTGGCCACCGCGGCGTTCGCGCGGGCCGACCGTTCGGAGCTGATGCGCTGCCTGGACCGGGCGATCGGGCTGCACGCCACGCTGCCGGACAGCGAGGACAAGGTGGGCGTGCTGCTGGAGCTGGCCCGGGCGCACATGCTCGACGCCGAGACCGAGCCGGCGTGCGTGGCCGCGCGCACCGCCGCCGAGCTGGCCGAGCGGCTGGAGCTGCGGGAGGCCCGGGCGAACGCGCGTATCACGCTCGCGGTGGTCCGTTACCAGGCCGGCGCCGAGGAGGCGTACGCCGAGCTGGCCGACGTGACCGAGGAGTGCCGGGTGGAGCGGCTGACCAGCCGCCGCCGCGCGATGCACAACCTGGCCTGGGTGCTCCAGGAGGAGGGCGATCTGACCGGCTCGGCGCGGCTGGTCGACGAGCAGCGCTCGCTGGACCTGGCCGGTGAGCACGCCCTGACGGTGAGCTTCAGCGACCAGTGGGCCCGGTCGTACTACAGCGGGGACTGGACGTCGGCGCTGCGGATGGCCGAGGGGTCGACCCGGCGCCCGACCGACGAGTGGGACCTGCACATCGTGGCCGTGTCCGGTTGGATCCGGGCGCTCGGCGACGACCCGGGCGGCCCGGGCACCGGCGAGGACCTGGTGGATCAGGCGCTCGTCGCGGCCCGGCGTAGCGGGTTCCAGCGGGTGCTGCGCTCCACGCTGGCGCACGCCGCGCTCTGCCGCGCGGTGCAGGGCCGCCGGGACGAGGCGATGGCGCTGCTGACCGAGCTGGACGAGGACTGGCGGCAGACCACGATGATTCCGTTCGCCGAGTGGGTGCCGGCGGTCGGTCACGTCGCCGCGCTGCTCGGTGGCGACGCCGCGGTGCTGGTGCGCGACCTGCTGGCCCACGCGCCACGGGTGACCCGGTGGGCGCGGCAGGCCGGGCGGTCGGCCGAGGCGGCGCTGGCCCGGGGCGACGGGGACGCCGGGCGGGCGGGCCGGCTGCTCACCGCCGCCGCCGAGGGGTACGCGGAGATGACCGACGTCACCGACCAGATGATCGCGGACGCGCTGGCGGTCGGGCCGCTGACCGAGGCGGACCCGCCGGCCGCGGCGGCGACGCTGCACCGGGTACGCGCGTTCGCCGGCCGGCACGCCGCCGGCGGGCTGCTGCGGATCGCCGGGGCGGGCTGAGGGGTCAGGCCGGGACCGGCTGCGGGTAGATGCCCCTTACCGGTGGAGTATTTGGCTTTCGCGATGGATGTTACTTTTCGCGGCGGTGCCTCCGAGAGTCCGGGATGAGGTACGAACGACGAGCGGCACGCCACAACGCACTCCCGGAACCGGGTGCCGACGTGTCACGATTCAGGGCACGGGCAGGGATCGGCGAAGGGGGTGTCCGGTGTCAGGGGGCGGGCCCCGTCGGGGACGACGGGACAACGGGCTCGACGCGGCCGAGTACGCGGTCGCGGGCGACGTCGATCCACGCGTCGGCGAGCACCTGCTCGACGTGCTCGCCGCCGGTGGCATCGCGGCCTACCTCCAGCCCTCGGCCGACCTGAACCCGGTGACCCGCACCACCACCGTCCCGGCCCGACCGGTCGACCGGCTCTACGTCGACAGGTCGCACCTGACCACCGCCCGCGACTACCTCACCCAGCTCGCCGACGAGAGCGCGGGCGACCCGCCGCGCGCCGACGAGCCGGACATCGAGGCCGAGTGGGCGAAGATCGTCGCCGGCTTCCACACCGCGCCCAGCGCCGGCAGCCGCCCCTGGCCGACCGCGGAGGACGTGGACGACCCGCCCGCGCCGGGCACCGCCGCCGGCGGCCGGGCCGAGGAGCCCGCCGGCCCGACCGCCACCGACGTGCGCCGGCTGCCGTACGCCGCCGACATCTCCGGTGTCTCGCTCAGCCGGGACCGGCACGACGAGCCCTCGCTGCTCGACGGCCTGGACACGTTCGGCGCGAACCTGCCCGACGAGGCGTCCGACGAGGAGCACTACACCCCGCCCCCGCCACCCCCGCTGCCCCGCTTCTCCAAGTACGCGGTGCTCGGTGTGGCCTGCTTCGTGCTCGGCTTCCTGCTGTTCCTGTCCCCCACCGTGGTGTCGCTGGTCGACCCGTCGGTGGTCACGCTGCTCGGCTTCACCGGCATCCTGGCCGGATTCGTGATGCTGATCTGGCGACTGCGCCCGGGCGACCGGGACGACCACGACCCGGACGACGGCGCGGTCGTCTGAGGCGGCACCGGGCGCCGCCCGGATAGCGGGACGCCGCCCGCCCTGGGCGAGGGCGTGACAAGCGTGTAACTTACAGTCAGTAGGAATAGGCCGAACGTCACGTCCCGCACCGGCTGTCCGGTTTGCGTCTCCTTCCGGGTCGCCGGTCCCCTGCTGAGCGGAATGCCCGAGATGCGACTGAGCCCCCTCGTGGTGGTGGCCAACCGCCTCCCCATCGACGACAGCGTGGCGCCCGACGGCGCCTTCGAGTGGCGCCGCAGCCCCGGCGGTCTGGTGAGCGCCCTGCACCCGCTGCTGCGGCACACACCCGCGACCTGGGTGGGCTGGGCCGGCGGCACCGGTCCCGCACCCGAGCTGCCGGACGTGGACGGCGTCCGGATGCACACCGTGCCGTTGAGCGCCGACGACTTCCGCGACCACTACGAGGGCTTCGCCAACGCCACCCTCTGGCCGCTCTACCACGACGCCGTCGAACAGCCGGAGTACCACCGCCGCTGGTGGGAGGCGTACCAGCGGGTCAACCAGCGGTTCGCCGAGGCCGCGGCCCAGGTGGCCGAGCCGGGCGGCCTGGTCTGGGTGCAGGACTACCACCTCCAGCTGGTGCCCGGCCTGCTCCGCGAGCTGCGCCCCGACCTGCGGATCGGGTTCTTCCTGCACGTGCCGTTCCCGCCGCCGGAGCTGTTCATGCAGCTGCCCCGCCGGGCCGAACTGCTGCGCGGCATGCTCGGTGCCGACCTGGTCGGCTTCCAGCGGGCCCAGGCCGCCCACAACTTCGCCCAGCTCGCCACCAAGGTGCTCGGCCTGCCCGCCAGCGACCGGCGGATCGGCGTGGACGGCCGGGTGGTGCGCATCGGCGCCTTCCCGGTCGCCATCGACACCGCCGAGATGTCCGCGCTCGCCGCCCGCCCCGAGGTCGCCGAGCGGGCCCACCGGCTGCGGCAGGACCTGGGCCGGCCCGAGCACGTGATCCTCAGCGTCGACCGGATGGACTACACGAAGGGCATCGAGCAGCGCCTCAAGGCGTACCGGGAGCTGCTCGCCAACGGCGACATCAAGGTCCGCGACACGGTGCTGGTCCAGGTGGCGGTGCCCAGCCGCGACCGGGTGGCGCAGTACCAGATCCTGCGCGACCGGGTGGAGCACCAGGTCGGCCGGATCAACGGCGAGTTCGGCCGGGTCGGCGAGCCGGCGATCCACTACCTCACACAGCCGTTCGACCGCGCCGAACTGGTGGCGCTCTACCGGGTCGCGGACGTGATGGCGGTGACGCCGCTGCGCGACGGCATGAACCTGGTCGCGAAGGAGTACGTGGCGGCCCGGGTCGACGGCACCGGCGCGCTGCTGCTGAGCGAGTTCGCCGGCGCCGCCTCCGAACTGGAACAGGCGTACCTGGTCAACCCGCACGACCTCGACGGCCTCAAGCAGGGGTTGCTGGCCGCGCTGCGGGCCGGCCCGGAGGACGTCGCGGCCCGGATGCGCGCGATGCGCGACCACCTGGCCCGCAACGACATCCACGCCTGGGCGGCGTCCTACCTCAGCGCGCTGGAGGAGAGCGGAACCCTCGCCGGCCGCCGCCCCGCCGCCCGATGACCCGGGCCCCCGGCGCTCACCCGTGGGTGGGCGCCGGGTCCTTGTCCAGCCAGTCCAGGATCGCGTCGATCGGCTCGCGCCAACGGGCGTCGAGCATCAGGTCGTGCCCCATGCCGGGGAACAGCAGCGGCGCCGAGGCGTACCGCCGGGCGGCCCTGGTCAGCGCCGTGGCCGGGAGCACGCGGTCGTCCGGGCTGCCGAGCACCAGCACCGGTGGCCGGCCGACCGCCGGCTCCGGTGCCCGGCCGGTCAGCAGCTGCCACTGCGCCCGCCGTCCGGCCCGGCCCAGCCGGGCCAGGTGCCGCCGCGCGTCGGCGTCCGGCAGCTCCCGGCTGAACAACTGCCGCCGGTTGAGCCGCAGCCCGGCGCCGAAGACCGCCGGGACGGTGCCGGCCGGGTTGCGCCGCAACGCCGTGCCGAACGTCGCCCAGCCGCCGAGCACCGGCGCCACCAGCACCGCGGCCCGCACCGGGTAGCGGGCCATCGCGTGCGCCACGACCCGGGCACCGGCGCCGTGCCCCACCAGCACCGCCTGCCGCGGCAGGCTCGCCGCCACCTGCGTCACGTCATGGGTGTACGACCGCAGCGTCGCCTCCGGCGCCGGCTCGCTGCCGCCGTGCCCGCGCAGGCTCAGCGCGTACGCCGGGAAGCCGCGACCGGCGGCGTGCCCCAGCCAGTGCTCGGCGAACGCCCACGCCCCGTGCCCGAACCCGGGCACGAACAGCAGCGGCGGCTTCGCCTCCTCCCGCTCCGGTACGGCGGCGAGCACCTCGCGACGGGCGGGCCGCTCCGGCCGGGCCCACTCCCAGGACCGGACCACCCGGACACGATCCGTCGTCGCCGTCATTTACCGTCCTCCAGCTCGTGCAGCGCCCGCTGGAGCGCGCGCAGGTAGTCGGCGTGCCCGACCTCGAACCAGTGCCGGGTGCTGTCCTTGACCTTTGCCGAGTACCGCTCGCCCAGACCGGCCCGGACCTTGCGGTCGAACACGGCGGCCAGCTCCGGCCGGGTGGCGCGCAGCGTGAGCAGCCGGGCGAACAGCACGCTCTGCCAGTGCGAGATCGCGAAGATGCCGGAGTCCGGCTGCACCAGGCCGACCACGGCGAGCGTGGGGTGACCGGCGGTGAACGCGTTGAGCCACAGCCGGGGCCGCCCGGAGCCGTCCTCGTCGCCGAGCACCCGGCCGGCGAGGAACTCGAAGCGCGGCAGGTAGCCGGTGGCGAAGACGACCAGCTCCGGGTCGATCCGGCGGCCGTCGGTCAGCTCCACCGCGCGGTCGTCGAACCGGGCCACGTCCGGCACCGGGGTGACCTCGCCGTGGCCGACGTAGTAGACGAGCTGGCTGTTGGCGATCGGGTGCGTCTCGTAGACCCGGTGGTCCGGCTTCGGCATGCCGAACCGGGTCAGGTCGCCGACGGTCAGCCGCAGCGTCCAGTGGTAGAGCCACTGCCGTACCCGCAACGGCACCCGCAGCGCCAGCAGCGTGTCGTTCACCTGGTCGGCGGGGCGGCCGAGGACGTACTTCGGGGCGTACCAGTAGCCGCGGCGGGTGGAGTGCCAGCAGCGCGACGCCTGCTGGGCCGCCTCCACCGCGATGTCGCAGCCGGTGTTCCCGGCCCCGACCACGAGCACCCGCTTGCCGCGCAGCTGCGCCGGGTCCTTGTAGGACGAGGCGTGCATGACCTCGCCCCGGAACTCCTCCAGCCCCTCGTAGCGGGGCAGCTTGGGCGACCAGTTGTGGCCGTTGGCGACCACCACTGCGGCGTACCGGGAGGTGCGCTCGGGGCCGTAGCCGCCGGTGCTGCGCGTGGTCACGTCCCAGCGGTCCCCCTCGACCGGCTCGACGCGGACCACCTCGGTGCCGAACCAGACGTGCTGGCGCAGGTCGAAGTGGTCGGCGTACCGCTCGAAGTAGGACAGCAGCTGGCTGTGGTGCGGGTAGTCCGGCCAGTCGTCCGGCATCGGGAAGTCGGGGAACTGGGTGAACGGCCGGGACGAGATCAGGTGGGTGCTGGCGTACACCGGGCTGCGGTCGTGCCGCCAGTTCCAGGCGCCGCCGACGCCCGTCTCCCGCTCGTAGCAGTCCACGCCGAAGCCCGCTTCGCGCAGGTTCTTCACGGCGGTCAGGCCGCTGGCGCCGGCGCCGATGACGCAGACCGTGTCGCCCCGGTCGGAGACCGGGCGGTCGTCGCGGCTCGGTACGACCGTCCGGTCCGGATCGGGGCGGCCGAGGTCGGTGGAGGAGGACACCGGGAATTCTCCTTTGTGCGGCACGCGTGCCGGGTCGGAGCGAAATCCTGCCGAGAATGCCAGCCGTTGTCCAGCCACCCGATCCGGCACCGCCCACCCGCCGGGCTTCCCCGACACAGCGTCACCACCGGGTCGGTCACCGAGCGTGAGTGGACCGGCTGCGCGGACGGCGTACCCTCGTTCGCCCTTTGCTCTGCCGCCACTGACGCAGCACCGCCGCGAGCTGCCCTGATGTCTCGCGGCCATCCGGCCGGAACGCGGCCCGCCGGTCACAGTGGGTAGCTGGTGCGCATATGGCGGCAGAGCAAAGGCGGCGAAGCGGTTAGCCCGCCGGCCGCTGGACCTCACCGTGCGTCACCGCCTCCGCGGTCCGGCTGCTGCGCAAGCGCGGACGGCGCGCGGCGCAGGCGTCGGGCGCGGACGGGCCGCCGGGCACGGTGCGGCCCGGCGGTCCGTGCCGGTCAGGCGGTGGGCAGCAGCAGGTCGACCAGGACCGGGAAGTGGTCGCTGGCCCGGCGGGCCGCCGGGGTGTCCACCACGTCGTAGTCGACCACAGTGATCCGGGGATCGACGAACAGCGCGTCGATGCGGCGGCGCGGGTCGGCGCAGGAGTACGTCAGCCGGTCGGCCCGGTCGGCGGCGAGCGCCGTGTCGGTGAGCCCTTCGGCGAGCGTCTGCCACGCCGGGCCGTCCGGGCCCTCGTTGACGTCCGCGCCGGCCACCACGGGCAGCGTGGACGCAGCCAGTTCCCGCTTGAACGCCGCCGCCTGGGCCGGACGCTCGGCCGGGTCGGTGGACAGGTGCGAGCCGGCCAGCAGCACGTCGACGCCGCCGACCCGGCACTGCGCGTACGCGGCGCCGCGCATGTGCCGCCCCGGCGTCAGCGGATACCGCTGGCAGCTGGTGTCGACGGCGCGCACCCGCAGGCTGGTCAGCAACACGTTGCCGAGCGACGGCAGGCCGCCGGCCGCCACCACCATGCCGAACGACTCGGCCAGCGCGGCGCACTTCTGCCGCCACCGGAACCGGCGCGGTCCCTCCTGGACGATCACCACGTCCGGCGCGGCGGTCCGGACCACCTCGGCCAGCGCGGCGGCGTCGTCACGCTGGCTGTGGATGTTGTACGACAGGACCCGCAGCGGCACACCCGCATCAGTCATGTCAGATCCGCCGGGCCAGGTCGGCGGCGCCGATCACGCCCGCGGTGTTGCCCAGCTCGGCCGGGCGCACCTCGGCGACGGGCAGGCGGCTGCGCTGGGCCAGCGCGTCGGCGAACGACCGCCGGGTCGGGCCGAGCAGCAGGTCACCGGCGTCGATCACGCCGCCGCCCACCACCAGCACCTGCGGGTCGAGGATCTGCGCCATGTCGGCGAGGCTGGTGCCGAGCCAGCGGCCGACCTGGGCGAACGCCTCGGTGGAGACCGGGTCGCCGCCCTTCGCGGCGGCGGTCACCATCGGGCCGGTGATCGTCTCGGCCTCGCCCCCGGCCAGCTCCAGCAACGCGGTCGCCCGGTGCGGCTCCTGCCGGGCGGCCGCGCGGGCGAAGCGGACCAGGGCGCTGCCGCTGGCGTACTGCTCGATGCAACCGAGCCGGCCGCAGCCGCACTGGTGGCCGTCCGGCACGGTGAGCATGTGGCCCAGTTCGGCGGCGATGCCGTTGGCGCCACGGACCAGGCCACCGCCGAGCACGATGCCGCCGCCGACACCGGTGCCGATGGTGAACATGACCATCGAGTCGTCGGCGTCGCGGGCCGCGCCGTAGCGGAACTCCGCCCAGGCGGCCACGTTCCCGTCGTTCTCCACGATCACCGGCAGACCGGTGGCGTCGCCGACGTACGTGCGCAGCGGCTCGTCCCGCCAGGCCAGGTTCGGGGCGAACAGCACGGTCGAGCGGGAGGCGTCGATCCAGCCCGCCGCGCCGATGCCGACCGCCTCCACGGCGTGACCGGCGGCCAGTTCGGTGACCACCTCGATGATGACGTCGCGGGTCTTGGCCACGTCGTCGGCGGGGGTGTCCCGTCGCGTCTGCACGAGTACCGTGCCGGCGTCGTCCACGACACCGCCGGCCACCTTCGTGCCACCGACGTCGACTCCGATGGTCAGCGTCACCGCTGCCACTCCCCTCTGCTGTGCTGCCCGGGAACCGGCCGAACCGGCCGTACGGTCCCGGGATGTCCGGTGGTCAGGCCCCGTCGCCTGGTGCGTCCGCGCCCACCTCTCCGGACGCCCGCGAGGCGGGCACCGCGGGACGGCCGGCCGGTGGCCGGCTCGTCGCCGGCTCCGGCGGCCCGGCGGCGTCGGCGGCACCCGCATCGGCCGCGCCCTCCCCCCGGGTGGCGGCGGACCACACGTCCTGCTCGGGTGCCGGCTGAGAATCATGCCCGCTACGGGTCGCCTCGCGCCACACGTGGTCCCCGGATCCCTCCGGAGCGGCGGTGCCGGCGTCGGCGGATCGCTCCGGTTCGGCCGGGGTGAACGCCCGCAGCACGCTCGCCACTCCGGCCGCCAGGTCCCCGGCGCCGGTGGCGAGCCGCTCGGCGAATTCCGGACTCGGATCGCGCAACGCGGCGATACCGCGGCAGACGGGGCAGACACAGCATTCCGGCGAGCCGGTGGCGAAACCGGCGGGCGCGGGCGTCTCCGGGGCCGGGCCGGCGCCGGGCGGGGTGTGACCGAGGACACCGGAGAGGATCCCACCGAGCGGACCCCAGGCACCGGAGCCGGGTGCGGCGGCGGCCATCTTCGCGCCGGCGAGCAGTGTGGCGACGAGGCGCTCGGCCTCTTCCCGGGCCGAACCCGGATCAGTGGTGCCCATGGTTCGGCTCCTCCAGCGTGACTACCGGGACGACGGTCGGGTCTCGTGCGCCGCACCGGGTGCTTCTACCCGGCGCTTGAGCTGCTTCAACGCCGCATCCATGATCATTTTCTCGGCCTTGCGGCGGAACATGCCGAGCATCGCCACGGACAGCTCCACCTCAAGCGTGTAGGTCACCGTGGTCGTCCCGTCCGCGTTGCCCGCCAGGTCGTACGACCCGCGCTGGGAGCGCTGCATCTTCGACGCGGCGACCAGGTGCCACTCGATCCGGGAGATGTCCTCGGCGTACTCGTAGGCCAGCACGTACTCGTCGGCCATCACGCCCGCGTCGAGGGTGAACCGGACCTGGCTGGCGTAGCCGTCCTCGTACTCCTCGATCACCTCGGCCCGGCGTACCGCCTCGGCCCACTCGGGATAACTCGGGAAGTCGCAGATGACCGCCGCCACCCGGTCCGGTGACGCGCCGATGATGATCGACTGGGTGGAGGTGTCCGCCATGGGGGGAGGCTACCCGGCCGCCCCGCGGCCGGTCCCGCTCCACCCGCCGGACGGCGTCCCACCAGCCGGGCGGGCAACCTCCCTGGCAGACCCCCCTGGGTGTGCGGGTAGGTTTCGACAGAGCCGACCAGGCCGGCCCCGCCGGTAGAGCACGAGGGAGTGCAGGTGCGCGAGTTCTCCGTCCCGCCGATCGTCACCGTCGGCGACGCGGCCACCCTGACCGACCCGGTCTGGGAAAACGCCGAGGTCGCCCCGGACACCGTGCAGTTCGTCCGCCCCGGCGCGGGGACGGACGCGCGCGAGGAGGTCACCTGCCGCCAGTTCCGCGACGAGGTGGCGGCGGTGGCGCAGGGCCTGATCGCGGCCGGCGTCTCCCCCGGCGACCGGGTCGGCCTGATGAGCCGCACCCGCTACGAGTGGACGCTGTTCGACTACGCGATCTGGGCGGCCGGCGCGGTGACCGTGCCGATCTACGAGACCTCCAGCGCCGAGCAGGCCGCCTGGATCCTCGGCGACTCCGGCGCCGTCGCCGTGGTGGTGGAGAGCACCGCGCACGCCACCCTGGTCGCCGGCGTCCGGGACCGGCTGCCCGAACTGCGCGAGGTGTGGCAGATCGACCTGGGCGCGGTCGACGACCTGGTCGCCGCCGGCGCGTCGGTGGACCAGGCCGAGGTGGAGACCCGCCGCTCGCTGCTCAAGGCCGACGACGTCGCCACGATCATCTACACCAGTGGCACCACCGGCCGGCCCAAGGGCTGCGTGCTGACCCACCGCAACATCTACTCCGACATCGCCAACGCGGTGCCGGTGCTGCCGAACCTGTTCCGCCAGGGCGCCTCCACCCTGCTGTTCCTGCCGCTCGCGCACGCCTTCGCCCGGCTCATCCAGGTCGGCGTGGTGCACGCCCGGGCCACCATGGCGCACTGCTCCGACACCAAGAACCTGGTCGCCGAGCTCCAGGACTTCAAGCCGACGTTCGTGCTCTCCGTACCCCGGGTCTTCGAGAAGGTCTACAACGGCGCGCGGCAGAAGGCCGAGGCCGAGGGGAAGGGCAAGATCTTCGACCGCGCGGAGAAGGTCGCCATCGCGTGGAGCGAGGCGCAGGAACTGCCCGGCGGTCCCGGCCTGGGGCTGCGCGCCCAGCACGCCGTCTTCGACAAGCTGGTCTACCGCAAGCTGCGGGCGGCGATGGGCGGCCGGTGCCGCGACGCCATCTCCGGCGGCGCACCGCTCGGCGCGCGGCTCGGGCACTTCTTCCGCGGCGTCGGAGTGACCATCTGCGAGGGGTACGGCCTCACCGAGACCTCCCCGGCCGCCGCCGCCAACCTGCCCACCGGCACCCGGATCGGCACCGTCGGCCGCCCGCTGCCCGGCGTCACCATCCGGATCGACGACGACGGCGAGGTCCTCATCGCCGGCGACATCGTCTTCCAGGGCTACTGGCACAACGACGCGGCCACCGCCGAGGCGATCACCGCCGACGGCTGGTTCCGCACCGGCGACCTCGGGCGGCTCGACGAGGACGGCTACCTGAGCATCACCGGCCGGAAGAAGGAGATCATCGTGACCGCCGGCGGCAAGAACGTCGCCCCGGCGGTGCTGGAGGACCAGGTACGGGCGCACCCGCTGATCAGCCAGTGCGTGGTGATCGGCGACCGGCAGCCGTTCATCGCCGCGCTGGTCACCATCGACGAGGAGGCGCTGCCGAAGTGGCTGGCCGGGCAGGGGCGCCCGGAGACCACGAGCATCGCCGAGCTGCGCGAGGACGCGGCGCTGCGCGCCGAGGTGCAGTCCGCGGTCGACCAGGCCAACCAGGCGGTCTCCAAGGCCGAGGCGATCAAGGTGTTCCGGATCCTGCCGCAGGACTTCACCGAGACCACCGGCGAGCTGACCCCGTCGCTGAAGGTCAAGCGTCAGGTCGTGCACAAGACGTACGCCGCGGAGATCGCCGAGATCTACCGGGGCTGACTACCATCCGTCACGTGCCCGCCTCCACATCCCGCCAGCCGTCGACGCAGCCCCTCGCCGCGGCGGCTCGCGCGGTCGTCCTCGCGCTGGTCGCCGCCCTGACCCTGTTCGCCACCCGCGACGCCACCCAGCTCTGGTGGATCGCGCTGCTGGGCGTCGCCGGCCTGCCCGCCGTGCTCGCCCCCCAGCACCGGCTGCTCGCCCCGATCAGCCGCTTCGCCGAGGTCGTGGTGCTCGGGCTGGCGGCCAGCCAGGTCGCCGCCGACACCCACCTGTCCGGCGTGACCGGCGGGGTGGGCGCCTCGGCGGTGCTGCCGTACCTCGCCGTGCCGGTCACCGTCACCGCGCTGAGCCGCCGGTTCCGCGAAGGTGCCGCGCTGCTCACCGTGGCGGCGGCGACGCTGCTGGCCAGCGCCGCGTTCACCCAGGTCGACGGCGGACCGCAGCTCGGCCAGGTCGGCTACCTCGCGGTCTGCGCCCAGTGGCTGATCCTCGCCGGGCTCGGCCTCTACACCGCCGGCACGCTCCAGCGCGTCATGCGGGTGCGCGGCGAGGGCAAACCCCAGCCGTACGCCGAGGCGACCCGCCTGCTCACCCAGCTCCGTACGGTCGCCCGCCAGCTGCCCGGCGCCACGCTGGACCCGGGCGGCATCTCCGAGCACCTGCTGGAGGAACTGCGGGTGGTGGCCAAGACCGACCGGGGCGCGGTGCTGTCCGCCAGCGGCGGCGGCCGGCTCGTGGTGCTCGCGCAGATCGGCGCGGACCGGGTCGACTGGGAGACCACGCTCGACGCCGACTCGGCCATCGCCGACGCCTGGGCCAGCCAGCAGCCGACCGTCTCGGCCCGCTCGCAGGCCCGGTCCCGGCACTCCGGCGAGGTCTCCGCGCTGATCGTCCCGCTGGTGGCGGGCGTACGCACCGTCGGCCTGGTGGTGATCGAGGCGGACACCGCCGCCGCGTACCCGCCGCCGGTGGTGTCCCGGGTGACGGCGCTGACCGGCCCGGCGGCGCTGCGGCTGGAGGCGGCGTTGCTCTTCGACGAGGTGCGCTCGCTGGCGACGAACGAGGAGCGGCAGCGGCTGGCCCGGGAGATCCACGACGGGGTCGCCCAGGAGCTGGTCATGGTCGGGTACGGCATCGACAACGCGCTGGCCACCGTCCACGACGACGCCGAGGAGACCGCCGACTCGCTGCGGACCTTGCGCCAGGAGGTCACCCGGGTGATCACCGAGCTGCGGCTGAGCTTGTTCGAGCTGCGCAGCGAGGTGGACCGGCACGGTGGCCTGGCCGCCGCGATCGCCGAGTACGCCCGCACCGTCGGCGCCTCCGGCGGCCTGCGGGTGCACCTGTCGCTGGACGAGTCCACCGCCCGGCTGCCGGCCGCCACCGAGGCCGAGTTGCTGCGCATCGCGCAGGAGGCGGTGACCAACGCGCGCAAGCACGCCGGCGCGTCGAACCTGTGGGTCACGTGCGAGGTGGATCCCCCGTACACCCGGATCGAAGTGTCGGATGACGGTCACGGCATCGGTGACCAGCGCCCGGACGGGCACTATGGCCTTGCGATCATGGCCGAGAGGGCGGAACGTATCCGAGGCCGGTTGGAGATCAGGCCGCGACAGCCGAGTGGGACGACTGTGGCGGTGGTGCTCGGTTCGTCGCCCCGGCGCGATAAGGTGCGCGGCAGCGCCGCAGCAGCAGAAGGGGAGTAACCCGAGGATGACCAGCAGTCCGACACCGGCCACCCGTACCAAGGTTCTCCTGGTCGACGACCACGACCTCATCCGCAAGGGGCTGCGTCACGCGTTCGAGCGGGACCGCCAGTTCGAGGTCGTGGGCGAGGCGGCCACCGCGGCGGAGGGCGTGCGCCAGGCCGGTGCGCTCCAGCCCGACGTGGTGATCATGGACCTCCGCCTGCCCGACGGCAGCGGCCTGGAGGCCACCCGTGCCCTGCGCAAGTCCAGCGCGTCCATGGGCATCGTCGTGCTGACCATGTACGCCGGCGACGACCAGCTCTTCGGCGCCCTGGAGGCGGGCGCGAGCGCGTTCGTGCCGAAGACCGCCCCGGCCGACGAGGTGGTGGCCGCCGCCCGGCACGCCGCCTCCTCCCCCAGCGCGTTCACCGCCGCCGACCTGGCCGAGGCGATGAAGCGCCGGCTTGCGCCGTCCGGCCCGCAGCTGTCCCCCCGTGAGGGCCAGGTGCTGCGTCTGCTCGCCGACGGCATGAGCGTGGCCGGCATCGCCAAGCAGCTGTTCGTCAGCGAGTCGACCGCCAAGACCCACATCTCGAAGCTCTACGAGAAGCTGGGTGCGGCCAACCGGGCGCAGGCCCTGATGACCGCGCTGCGGCTGGGGCTGCTGGAGGCCCCGGACGCCCCGAAGTTCTGAACGGCGCACCGCCGGAAGAGGCCCCGTCCACCTCGGACGCGGGCCTCTCGGCGTTCCCGGCCCCGATGTGGTCGCGCACGGTGAGCGGCCGGACGCCCAGTGACGGCGGTCTTTGCAGCGCGGCGGCGGAGGGGCAGAATACCCGGGTGATCCGCGCGGCGGTGACGACCGCGTGTCGCCGACACCCGAGGGGCAGGACATGCAGCGGCCGGACTGGGCACCCGAGACCATCGACATCGAGCGCCCCAGCGTCGCCCGCATGTACGACTACTACCTCGGCGGCTCGCACAACTTCGCCGCCGACCGGGCGGCCGCCCGCGCGATGGTGGAGGCGGTGCCGGAGGCGCCGCTGATGGCCCAGGCCAACCGCGCGTTCCTGCGCCGGGCGGTGCAATACCTCGCCCAGGCGGGCATCCGCCAGTTCCTGGACATCGGCTCCGGCATCCCGACCGTCGGCAACGTGCACGAGATCGCCCAGCGGATCGATCCGGAGTCGCGCGTGGTCTACGTCGACGTGGACCCGGTGGCGGTGGCGCACAGTCAGGAGATCCTGGCCGGCAACGCGCACGCCGCGGTGCTCCAGGAGGACCTGCGCAACCCGGAGGCGATCCTGACCCACCCGGAGGTCACCCGGCTGCTGGACTTCAGCCGGCCGGTCGCCGTGATGGTCGTGGCGGTGCTGCACTTCGTCCCGGACGCCGACCGGCCCGAGGAGATCCTCCGGACGCTGCGCGATGCGCTGGCACCCGGCAGCCACCTGGTGCTCTCCCAGGCCAGCGATGAGGGCCGCGACGGCACCGGCGAGCGGGCCGAGGCGGAACGGGTCTACCGGCGCACCGACAGCCAGCTCTGGGTCCGCAGCCGATCCGAGCTGACCGCGCTGTTCGACGGCTTCGAGCTGGTCGACCCGGGTGTGGTGTGGGTGCCGCAGTGGCGGCCGGACTCCCCCGACCAGGCGGAGAACGCCGAACGGGCCGTGTTCATGGGCGGGGTCGGGCGGCTCGGTGGGTGACGACGCGACCCGCTGCCGGCCCGGCGTGTTCGCCCGGGCCTGGGCCAAGGCGGTGTCCGGCACGAGCTACCTGCCGATGACCCAGGCGCAGCTGGAGGAGATGCTGCAGCGGCTCACCGACCGGCTCGCCCAGGCGTTGCGCGCCGAGCCGTTCGACCTGCGGATCGGCCAGCAGGTCGGCGCGGAGCTGGTGCAGGCGCACATCGCCTCCGCGGAAGGGCTGGGCCGCACCGTCGAGGTGATCCAGCTACGCCTGGTCCGCGATCTCGACCTGGTCGTCGACGACGTCGAGGACCGGATGGCCCGGCTGCTCGCCACCGTCGCCACCGGGTACGCCCGCGCCCTGCGCGACCGCACGCTGGACGAGCAGGAGTCCATCCGCCGCGCCGCCATGATGGCCCGGGCGCAGGCGGAACGGGCGCTGCGCGACAGCGAGGCCCGGTTCCGGCACCAGGCCACCCACGACCCGCTCACCGGCCTGCCGAACCGCACGCTGTTCACCGAACGGCTGACCGCCGCGATCACCGCGCCGGGGCGGGGCGCCGACCGGGTCGGTGTCTGCTTCCTCGACCTGGACCGGTTCAAGGTCGTAAACGACTCCCTCGGCCACCAGATCGGCGATTCGCTGCTGGTCACTGTGGCGCAGCGCCTGCACCGGGCGCTCGGCGAACACCTGGTCGCACGGCTCGGCGGCGACGAGTTCGTGATCCTGGTCGAACGCACCGCCGGCACCGACGACGCGGTGAAGGTCGCCGAGGCGGCGCTGGCCGCGGTACGCGAACCGGCGCTCGTCGCCGGCCACGAGCTGACCGTGTCGGCCAGCATCGGCATCGTGGAGCGCCCGGTGACAGGCACCTCGCCGATGGACCTGATGCGCGCGGCCGACAGCACCCTGCACTGGGCCAAGGCCGCCGGTGGGGCCCGCTGGTCGCTGTTCGACGCCGACCGCAACCGCCGCGAGCTGGCCCGGTACGCGCTTTCCGCGGCGATCCCCGCCGCGCTGGACCGGGGCGAGTTCTACCTCGACTACCAGCCGCTGACGTCGTTGCGCGACGGGCGGGTGCTCGGCATGGAGGCGCTGGTGCGCTGGCGTCACCCGGAGCTGGGTGTGCTGCGGCCGGACAGCTTCATCCCGCTGGCCGAGGAGACCGGGCTGATCGTCCGGCTCGGCAGCTGGGTGCTGGCCGAGGCGTGCCGCGAGGCGGGCACCTGGCCGGGCGCGGACGGCGACGCGCCGTTCGTCAGCGTCAACCTCGCCGTGCGGCAGTTGCACCGCGCCGACCTGGTGACCGAGGTACGGGGGGTGCTCGGGCGCACCGGCCTACCGCCGCACCGGCTGCAACTGGAGATCACCGAGAGCACCATGATGAGCACGGTGGTCGAGCCGGTGCGGGCCCTGCGGGTGCTCGGCGACCTCGGGGTCCGGGTCGCCATCGACGACTTCGGCACCGGCTACTGCAACCTCGCGTACCTGCGGGACCTGCCGGTCGACGAGCTGAAGGTGGCGGGCGAGTTCGTGACCGGCCTGCGCGCGCCGGGCAGCCGTACCGACGAGCGGATCCTCGCCTCGCTCGTCTCGCTGGCGCACGCGCTGGACCTCACCGTCACCGCCGAGGGCGTGGAGACGGCCGACCAGGCGGACCGGCTGCGCGCGATCGGCTGCGACGCCGGGCAGGGCTGGCACTTCGGCCGTCCCGGCCCGGCCGCGCCGCACCTGGGCCGGGTGCCCGCCCACGTCGACGCGGCTTCCTGACCCAACCGGCGCGCGGTCAGCCGGCCAGCAGGGCGGCCATCCGCTGCGCCTGCGTCTCCCAGCGCCACTCCCGCTCCACCCAGGCGCGGCCGGCGGCGCCGAACTGCCGGGCCAGGTCCCGGTCGGCGAGCAGTGTGGCCACCCGGTCGGCGAGCTGGGCCACGTTCCGGCCGCCGACCACGTACCCGGTCTCCCCCTCGCGGACCGCGTCCGGGGCACCACCGGAGTCGCCGGCCACCACCGGCAGCCCGGTCGCGCTCGCCTCCAGGTAGACGATCCCGAGGCCCTCCACGTCCAGGCCCCGGTTGCGGGTGCGGCACGGCATCGCGTAGACGTCACCGGCCGCGTAGTGGGCGGGCAGCTCGGCGGAGGGCACCGAGCCGGTGAAGACCACGTCGCGTTCCAGCCCGGTCTGCCGGGCCAGCTTCTCCAGCGTCGAGCGGTACGGGCCGCCGCCGACCACGAGCAGCGCGGCGTCGGGCACCCGGCGGCGGATCTCCGGCAGCGCGCGGATCAGCATGTCCTGGCCCTTGCGGGGCACCAGCCGCGACACGCACACCACCACCGGCCGGTCGGCCAGCCCGAGCCGCGACCGGACCCGCCCGCCGTCGACATCCGGGTGGTAGGTCTCCACGTCCACGCCGGGCGCGAGCCGCCGCAACTCGGTCAGCCCGTCCAGCGCGCGGGCCAGCCGCGCCCGGGTGTACTCGCCGAGGTAGGTGGTCACGTCCACGCCCCGGCCGATCCGGCGCAGCGCCGACCGGGCGCCGGGCAGCGCCGCCCAGCCGACCTCGTGGCCGTGGGTGAGCGCCACCGCCCGGCGGATCCCGGCCCGCCGCCGCAGGCCCCCCGCGAGCAGCCCCAGCGGGGCCGCCGCGCCGAACCACACGGTGTCGCAGTCGTACGCGCGCGCCAGCCGCGCCGCCCGCCGGGCGATCAGCGGGGTGGGCAGCAGCACCCGGGTCTGCTCCCGGACCACCTCGAACGGCTGGTCGGCGTCGAACTTCTCCGCCCCGCGCCAGCTCGACGCGTACACCACCACCGAGCCGGGCTGCTGGCGTACCGCGAGGTTGTGCACGAACGACTGGATGCCGCCGGGGCGCGGCGGGAAGTCGTTGGTGATCAGCAAGGTACGGCTCATCGGCCGGACTCCCTGGCGTAGGCGCGGGCGGCGGCCATCCGCTCCACGGTGGACGGGTGGGTCGCCGACCAGAGGCGCTCCCAGCGCGGCGGGTCGGGGTCGGCCAGGTTGACCCCGGCCAGTCGCCGCTGCATCGCCTCGAACGTCGCCGGGTCGCCGGTGAGTGCCAGCGCGTGAGCGTCGGCGCGGGCCTCGATCCGGCGCGAGACCAGCGCCTGGACCGGGGTGGCGAGCAGGCCGGCGACCGTGACCAGCGCGATCAGCAGTGGGAACGCCCGCGGCTCGGCGATCGAGTCGACGCCGGCGAGCCGTAGCAGCGGCGTCCACGAGCCGATCAGGTAGAGCGCCACCACGGCGGCGGCGGCGCCGAGCGCGCCGAGCACCGTGCCGGTCCACACGTCCCGGTCCTTGGCGTGCCCCAGCTCGTGGGCGACCACGCTGGTCACCTCGGCCGGCTCCGCCTCGCGCAGCAGCGTGTCGTAGACGACCACCCGCCGCGTCGGGCCGAGCCCGGAGACGTACGCGTTCACCGCGCTGGTGCGCCGGGACGCGTCGGCGACGAGCACGTCACGCACCGGTACGCCGTCCCGGGCGGCCATCGCGGTCAGCTCACTGCGCAGCGGGCCCGGCTCCATCGGCGTGAACCGGTTGAACACCGGCTCGACCAGCACCGGCAGCACGAACGACAGCACCACCACCAGGGCCGCCGCTCCGGCCGCGCCGAACGCCCACCACCAGCGCGGGGCGAGCCGGACCACGGTGTAGAAGCCGAGCAGTACCAGCGCGCCGATCACCGCGCTGACCGCGTACGACTTGAGCAGGTCGACCGCCCAGCCGCCCCAGCCCTGGGTGCTCAGCCCGTACCGGACCAGCACGGTTCTTCGCCAGGCCGCGAACGGCAGCGTGAGCAGGTCGGCGAGGAACACGACGGCCAGCCCGCCGAGCACGGCCTGCGCGATCCAGTGCCCGCCGAACGGCCGGCCGACCAGTTCGACCAGGCGCCCGCCCAGCGGGGTCAGCCCGAGCAGCAGCGCCACCACCAGCCCGACCGCCAGCGCCGACCAGACCGCCGGGCGCAGCGCGCCGTGGAACGCCCGGCCCCGGGTCACCTGCTCGGCCGGGAGATCCCGCAGCGCCGCGAGCTGGTCGGCGCGGGGTGCCGGCGGACGGCTCCACGGCACCAGCAGCGCCACCGCCACGAGCAGCGCGACCACCAGGCCGCCGAGGGTCAGCAACGCCCAGGCGCGCGGGGTCATCGCCCCGCCCCGCCGTCGTGCCCGGTCCGAGTCATGCCGCCCCCTCCCGCCGTGACCGCCCATCCTATTGCCCGGCGCGGGCAGCGGGCAGCGGGCAGCGGGCAGCGGGCAGCGGGCAGCGGGCAGCGGGAGCGTCAGGCGATCCGGCGGCAGCCGGTGCGGCGGGGCGGCGGCGCCCGTCTCGGGGCCGGCGCCGCGGCGGGCGCGGGTGGCAGCACCTCGACCTCGAACCCGGCCCGCGCGAACACCTCGATCGCCCGGTGCTCGGCCGGGCCCAGGTCGGCCGGGTCGGAGTCGAGCAGTGCGGTCACCAGGCAGCCGGAGCAGCCGGCACCGCGGTTGCCGCAGGTGTCGCAGTCGATGAGCATCAACGCCTCCTGACAGGTCGCCGGTGGCGCTCGGGCAAGGGACCACCACCGTCGGTCACCGGAACGCTAACGCTCGGGTATGACAGAACCGG
This sequence comes from Micromonospora sp. CNB394, assembly GCF_000374985.1. NCBI lineage: Bacteria > Bacillati > Actinomycetota > Actinomycetes > Micromonosporales > Micromonosporaceae > Micromonospora > Micromonospora sp. CNB394. The sequence continues at coordinate 228,054 of NZ_KB895828.1, forward strand.
ACAACGAGGCAGCACCCGCCGCGAACCCGAACCAGTACGCCGAAGTGGCGCGATCAACACGCCCTCGACCCGCCACCTCCCCGACCTGGCGTCGATCAGGTGAGAGCGAAGTTCAGGACCGGGCCAGGCGCCGCAGCAGCGAGTCGGCGCCCAGCGGGTACGCGCCGTGCCGGCGTACCCCGTCGGCGACCTCGCGGTCGGAGGAGACCACCACCACCGGCCGCCCGGCCGGCTCGGCGCGGACCAGCCGGCGGATCAGCTCGTCGGCGGTCTCGCCCTTGCGGGAGAACAGCACGCGTACGCCGCGCGGAGCCGGGGGCAGCCCGTGGATCCGCTCGGCGCCGTCGAAGACGACTGTGACCTCGTCCCCGGTCTGCGCGGCGATCCCGCCCAGCCCGGTGATGAGCCGCTTGCGCTGCTGCTCCAGCGACATCTCGCCGAAGCCGCGCTTGGTCACGTTGTAGCCGTCCACCACCAGGTGCGCCCGCGGCAGCGCGAGCAACTGGTCGAGGCGGGCCGGGTCGTCGGTGTCGCGGGCCCGGGTCGACGGGCCGGCCGCTGCCGCGCCCGGCTGCTCGGCGAACGCGTCGGCGACGAAGTCGGCCGGGAGCTTGTCCACCGGGTCGAGCGCCAGCTCGCGGCGCAGCCCCACGGCGGCCTGGCCGATCGTCTCCAGCAGCAGCCACAGCCGCGCGTCGTCGACCGAGCGGGCCTCCTTGGCGCTGGCCCGGGCCACCCCGGCGGTGGCCTCCGCCTCAGCCAGCCGGGCCCGGGCGCGGCGCAGCTCCGCGTCCGCGTCGGCGGCGGCACGGGTCGCCCGCCCCCGCTCGGTGGCGAGCATCTCGGTGGCCTTGCGCTCCCGGGCCTGGGTCTCCCGCAGGGTACGGGTCAGCTGGCGCGCCTCCTCGCGGAGCTGACCCAGCTCCTCCCGCACCCGGGCCAGTTCGTCGCGCAGCTTCTCCGCCTCGACCCGGGCCACCGCCCGGTCGTGCTCGGCGCGGGCGGCCCGCTGCTCGGCCTCGCGGACCAGTTCGGCCACGACCGCGCTGTCGGCCTCGGCGCGTACCGCCTCGCCGCTGGCCTCGATCAGTTCCCGCCAGCTGCGGGGCCGGGCCAGGTAGGCCAGGGCGGCCACCTCGACCGGGTCGGCGGCGGCGGGCGCGGTGCCCTCGACCACCGCCGCGCCCAGGTCACCGGCGTCGGCGAGCACCCGGGCGGTGATCCGCTGCCGGAACAGCGGGTCGGCGGTGAGCTGGGCGGCGATCGCGGGCGCGCCCAGGCGCGCGCGGCGGTTGGGGGCGAACTTGGCGACCCGCCGCAGCGGCACGGGCACCTCGTCGGCGGGCAGGCCGGGCAGCACGGCGGCGGTCAGCGTGACGATCCGCTGCCGGACCGGCTCGGGCAGCACGGGCTCGGGCTCGATCGCTGCCGGCGCCTCCTCGTCGGCGGGCACACCGACCACCGGCTCCTCCGCGGAGGAGCGGTCGTCGTGCGGCTCGGTGAGGGGCATGAGGCAAGTCTCCCACCCCGAACGGGCCCACCGCCCGGTGAGTGAGCCGATCTCTCATCGTACCCCCGTGGTATCTCCTGGGGCGGCGGTGACAGGAGTGTCGGACCGTGCCGCTAGCGTCCCGCGGGTGACAGGAGCGGAGTACGTCCAGGAGTCGCTGGCCGGCCTGGACCCGGCCGGCAGCGGTGTCGACCCGGCGCTGCCGCTCTACGCGACCACCTTCGTGGTGGTCGACCTGGAGACCACCGGCGGCACGCCCGACGGCGGCGGGATCACCGAGATCGGCGCGGTGAAGGTCCGCGGCGGCGAGGAGCTGGGCGTGCTCGCCACACTCGTCAACCCGGGCGTGCCGATCCCGCCGTTCATCACCGTGCTCACCGGCATCACCCAGGCCATGCTGCTGCCCGCCCCGCCGATCGAGCAGGTGCTGCCCAGCTTCCTGGAGTTCGTCAGCGACGCCGTGCTCGTCGCCCACAACGCGCCGTACGACGTGGGTTTCCTCAAGGCGGCCTGCGCGAAACACGGCTACCGCTGGCCCAACCCCCGGGTGCTGGACACGGCCGCGCTGGCCCGGCGGGTGCTCACCCGCGACGAGGTGCCCAACCGCAAGCTGGGCACGCTCGCCGCCTACTTCCGCACCGCGACCCAGCCCACCCACCGGGCGCTCGACGACGCGAAGGCCACCGTCGACGTGCTGCACGGGCTGATCGGCCGCCTCGGCGGGCACCGGGTCGACACGGTCGGCGAGGCGATCGTGTTCGCCCGCGCGGTCACCCCCACCCAGCGCCGCAAGCGGCACCTCGCCGACGGGCTGCCCAAGGTGCCGGGCGTCTACATCTTCCGGGCCGCCGACGACCGGCCGCTCTACGTCGGCACGTCCGGCGACATCGCCACCCGGGTCCGCAGCTACTTCACCGCCGCGGAGAAGCGGGCCCGGATCTCCGAGATGCTCGCCGCCGCCGAGCGGGTGGAGGCGGTCGAGTGCGCCCACTCGCTGGAGGCCGAGGTCCGCGAGCTGCGGCTGATCGCGGCGCACGCGCCGCCGTACAACCGCCGGTCGAAATATCCGGAGCGCCAGGTGTGGCTGAAGCTCACCGACGAGGCGTACCCCCGGTTGTCGATCGTGCGCGCCATCGCGCCCACCGACACGGCCTACCTGGGGCCGTTCCGGTCCCGGCAGGCGGCGGAGCTGGCCGCCGCCGGCTTCCACGACGCGGTGCCGCTGCGGCAGTGCACGCACCGGCTCTCCCGGCGCACCACCACGCCGGCCTGCGCGCTGGCCGAGCTGGGTCGGTGCCCGGCGCCCTGCGAGCACCGGATCACCCCCGAGGAGTACGACGACCGCGCCGCGACACCGTTCCGCACCGCCACCAGCGACGACCCCGGTGTGGTGGTGGACGCGCTGCTCGCCCGCATCGAGGTGCTGTCGGCCGCCCGGCGGTACGAGGAGGCGGCGGTGGTCCGCGGCCGGCTGGTGGCGGTGCTGCGCGCGGCGGTCCGGATGCAACGGCTGGCCGCGTTGACCGGCATCGCCGAACTCGCCGCCGCCCGGCCGGCCGCCCGGGGCGGCTGGGAGCTGGCGCTGATCCGGCACGGCCGGCTGGCCGGGGCCGGGGTGTCCCCGCCGGGTGTCCACCCGCGACCCACCATCACCGCGATCCGCGCCACCGCCGAGACGGTGCTGCCCGGGCACGGTCCGGTGCCGGCCGCGACGGCCGAGGAGACCGAGCGGCTCCTGTCCTGGTTGGAGCGACCGGAGACCCGGCTGGTCGAGGCGACCGACGGCTGGGCCTCGCCGGTGGCGGGCGCGGGGCGTTTCCGTGACCTGCTGACGAAGGCGGAGAACGGCGGATCCGCCAAACTCTCGACCGAACGCTCATGACCAACTGACCGATCGGACTACCTCGACTCCCTTAGTCTGTTAAAGGAGTGCAGACCTGCCCGATTCGCGGGCTCTGCTCCCGGTCGCCGGTTCCCGGCGGCCGAGGGCCGGGGTGAGGAGGTGTCCCAGGTGGACGTCGACGCCGGACACGGCGCCGCCCTGGGTGGCGCGCTTCCAACCCAGGGCGAACTACCACTCACCCGCCGCCTGCGTTCCCTGCTCACCTGGCCGACCTCCGACGGTGACCCGGTCACCGCACTGGTCCGGGTCCACCGGGGCATCCACGCGAGCGCCGACGCCTCGGTGCTGCGCCGGGCCTACACGATCGCCGAGAACATGCACCGCGGCCAGTTCCGCAAGAGCGGCGAGCCGTACATCACCCACCCGCTGGCGGTGGCGCAGATCTGCGCCGACCTCGGCATGGACACCATCACCCTGGTCGCGGCGCTGCTGCACGACACGGTGGAGGACACCCGCTACACGCTGCAGGCGCTCCAGGAGGACTTCGGCCGCGAGGTCGCCCACCTGGTCGACGGCGTGACCAAGTTCGACAAGGCGTTCTACGGCAAGGCCGCCGAGGCGGAGACCGTCCGCAAGATGATCGTGGCGGCCGGCAAGGACGTCCGGGTGCTGGTGATCAAGCTGGCCGACCGGCTGCACAACATGCGTACGCTCGGCGTCCGCTCGGCCGCCTCCCGGGAGCGGATCGCCCGCAAGACCCAGGAGGTGCTGGTCCCGCTCTGCGACCGGCTGGGCATCCAGACGCTCAAACGCGAGCTGGACGACGTGGTGCTGCTGCACCTGCGGCCGGAGGAGCACGCGCGGATCGCCCGGTTCGTGCACGACCGGCCCGGCTGGGACGCCTACCTGGCCGACGTGGTGGCCCGCACCCGGGCGGCGCTGCGCCGCAACCGGGTCGACGCCGACGTCTCCCCCCGCCCCCGGCACCTCTACTCGATCTGGAAGGACACCGTCGCCGGCGACCACGCCGTACCGTACGACCTACCCCGCATCGCGATCGTGGTGGACGGTCCGGCGACCGACTGTTACGCCGCGCTGGGCGCCGTGCACGGACTCTGGCGGCCGGTGCCGGGCCGGTTCAAGGACTTCATCGCCTCCCCGAAGAACAACCTCTACCGGTCCCTGCACACCAGTGTCTGCGGGCCCCAGGACCGCACCGTCGAGGTGCTGATCCGCACCACCGAGATGCACCGCTCCGCGGAGTACGGCGTGGCCGCCCACTACCGCTTCCCCCGGGCCGCCGGGCGGGCCGCCGACCGGGCGGACGAGCTGGCCTGGCTGCGCCGGGTGCTCGACTGGGAACAGGGGACGGTCGACCCGACCCAGTTCATGGAGTCGCTGCGCTGCGACCTGTCCGAGGCGCAGATCCAGGTGGTCGCCGACGGGCGGCAGGTGGTGCTGCCGGCCGGGGCGACGCCTGTCGACCTCGCGTACGAGCTGGGCACCGAGCGCGGCGACCACTGCCTGGCCGCCCGGATCAACGGCCGCCTCGCGCCGCTGGCCTCCGAACTGGAGGAGGGCGACGTGGTGGAGATCTTCACCGAGAACGACGCGGAGAGCGGCTTCGAGGCGGACGTGGCCCCGCGCGGCCCGCGTCGGGAGTGGCTGGGCTTCGTGAAGTCCCCGCACGCCCAGATGCAGATCAACCGCTGGTTCGCCGAGCACACCGAGCCGGGCATCTCGATCGCCGACAAGGTACGGCTCGGCCGGGCCTCGATCGGCCTGGCGTTGCGCAAGCACAACCGGGGCCTGGCCAGCGACCTGCCGTTGCTGCGGCTGTCCGAGGAACTGGGCTACCCCGACCTGGAGACGCTGCTGGTGGCGGTCTTCGACCGCACGGTCGAGCCGGACACCGTGGTCCGGCAGTTGATCGATCTGGTCGATCACCGGCAGTAGACGGAGCCGGTCCGCGCCGGGACCACTAGCCTGGACGGCATGATCCCCCGCGCGCGTGCCACCGGACGGGCTTTCGGCTACCAGATCTTCTACCGGCTTCCGGTCCCGCTGCGACGGCGGCTGGTCCGGCTGGCCGTACCGAAGTACATCGTGGGTGCGGTCACGCTGGTCCGGGACGCGGAGGCCACCGGCGCGGGCCGGATCCTGCTGCTGCGCCAGCCGCCCGGCTACAGCTGGACGCTGCCGGCCGGGCTGCTGCAACGCGGCGAGGCCCCGGTGGTCGGCGCCGCCCGTGAGCTGTACGAGGAGTCCGGCGTCCGCCTGTCCCCCGACGCGCTGCGTCCGGCGGTGCCGAACGCGGTGGTGCACGCCAAGGGCTGGGTCGACGTGGTCTTCGAGGCGGAGGTTCCGGCGTCGGCCACCGAGCTGAAGGTGGACGGTGCCGAGGTCTTCGAGGCCGCGTTCCATCCGCTCGACGACCTTCCCCGGCTCAGCCGCGCCACCGCCAACCTGCTCGGGTACTACGGCATCGGCCCGCGCGCCGGCGAGCACCCTCCGGCTCCGTGAGCGCCCCGTACGCGGGCGCTCCGGCGCCGGGGGTCGAGGTGTGCGCGGTGGTGCTGGCCGCGGGCGAGGGCACCCGGCTGCGCCCGCTCACCGAGCGGGTGCCGAAGGCGCTCTGCCCGGTCGGTAACGTCCCGCTGCTGGACCGGGCGCTGGCCCGGCTGGCCGGGCTCGGCCTGACCGGCCCGGAGCGGGTCGCGGTGAACGCCTGCTACCTGGGCGACCAGGTGGTCGCGCGGGTGGGCGACCGGGCCCACCTGTCGGTCGAGCCGGACGCGCCGCTGGGCACCGCCGGAGGGGTGGGCCGGCTGCGGGAGTGGATCGCCGGCCGGGGCGTGCTGGTCGGCAACGCCGACGCGTACCTGGCCGACCCGCAGGCCCCGCCCGGGCCGGACATCGCCGCGCTGCTGCACGGCTGGGACGGGCACGGCGTACGCCTGCTCGGCCGGCCCGCCGACGACCCGGACGCCCCCGGCACCTTCGACGGCCACGAGTTCGTGGGTTTCTCGCTGCTGCCCTGGCGGCTGGTCCGCGACCTGCCCGCCACGTTCGGCGACCTGGTCCGGACGGTGTGGCGGCCGGCGGAGGCGGCCGGGGCGCTGACGGTGGTGCCCTACCGGGGCACGTTCTACGACACCGGCACCCCGGCCGACTACCTGGCCGCCAACCTGCACGCGGCCGGACCGGGCGGCCTGGTGGACCCGGCCGCGACGGTGCACGGCCGGGTCACCGGCTCGGTGGTCGGCACCGCCGCGCGGGTGCACGGCGACGTCGACCGGTCGGTGGTGTGGCCGGGCGCGACCGTCGCGGCCGGGGAACGCCTGCGTGAGGTGATCCGGGCCGGGGACGACCTGACCGTCCCGGCGGCGCGCTGAGGGCCGCGGGCTCTAGCATGGGCCTCGTCGCCGACGAACGGAGAACCGTCCCGTGATCACCGCGATCGTGCTGATCGACTGCGCCACCGACTCCATCCCCGAGGTGGCCGAGACCCTGGCCAACCTGCCCGGTGTCAGCGAGGTCTACTCCGTGGCCGGGCACGTCGACCTGATCGCCATGGTCCGGGTCCGGGAGTTCGAGCAGATCGCCCAGGTCATCGCCGGCAGCATCTCGAAGGTGCCGGGCGTGCTCAACACCGAGTCGCACATCGCGTTCCGCGCCTACTCCCAGCACGACCTGGAGGAGGCGTTCGCGATCGGGCTGGCCAACGCCGACTGACACGAGCCGGTGACCGGCCCGCCCTCGCGGGCGGACCGGCCACCGTCGACCGTGCGGTACGTCAGCTCTGGCTGGGCACCGGGGTCTCCGTGGTGCCCGGAGCGGGCTCCTCGGTCTCGGTGCCACCCGGAGCCGGCGACTCGGTGCCACCCGGGGACGTGGTGCCGCCCGGGCTGGGCGTGCCGCTGGCGCTGGCCTGCGGAACCGGGACGCCCAGGGTCTGGGCCAGGGCCACGAGCGCGTCGTAGTGCGCCTGGAGCACCGGCAGCGCGTCCTGGGCGAGCTGCACCACCGACTGCTCGGAGCCCTGCGAGATCTCGGTCTGGGTGGCCTGGATCGCCTGGACGTGGCCGGCGAGTTCAGCGGTCACCCACGCCTTGTCGAACTCGGCCCCGCTGAGGTTGTTCAGCTCGTCCAGGACCTGCTGCTGGTCGGCGGTCGGTTCGGCCGGCAACTGCACGTTGAGCTGCTGCGCGGTCGACTGCACCGTCTGGTCCAGCTGGGTGTGGTCCGTCACGAACATCTTGCCCAGGTCCTTGACCTGCTGGTTCTGGCCCTTCTGCTGGGCCAGGTTACCGGCGGTGATCTCGAACAGGTTGACCTGGTGCACCGCCTGCAGGTACTGCGTGTCCTGCGTCGACGGCTGCGCCGCCGCCTGCGCCGCGGCGGCGGGCGCCAGCCCCACGACCACCAGCGCGGCCAGCAGGCCCAGGCGTTTGATTCCCAACATTCGTTCCTCCCCCATGAGACGTCGGACCGCACGGATACCCGGCTGACCGGGGTTATTCCTGCGATTCCACTCGTCCGTGTCGGGGCGACTGCCGTCGGCGCACCGGTCGTCCGGCCCCGTGCGGGAGGCAACGGGACGACCGGGGCGGAAACGGCAGTGGCGCCCGCCGGAGGATCCGGCGGGCGCCACTGCCAGTCGTACCGCTGAGGGTCAGCGACGGCTCTCGCCGCTGCCGATCTCCTCCCGCTCCGGCCGGGCCTCGACCGGCGGGTGCCCCGGCGAGACCGGCGCCTCGGCCGGCTTCTCGATCGGGTAGAAGAAGCCCCGGATCGCCGGGCCGAGGGCACCGAGCCGGTTCATCTTCTTCGGCACCACCCAGCCGACGTAGTCCAGCGCCGGCGGGTGACCGTCGTGGCCGTCGGCCGAGGTGAGCGGCTGGTGGACCTCGACGAACCGGCCGTCGGGCAGCCGCTTGATGATGCCGGTCTCCACGCCGTGGGCCAGCACCTCCCGGTCGTGCTGCTGTAGACCCAGGCAGAGCCGGTACGTGACGTAGTACGCGATCGGCGGCAGGATCAGCAGGCCGATCCGGCCGGCCCAGGTCATCGCGTTCAGGCTGATCTGGAACTTGTCCGCGATGACGTCGTTGGCGCCGGAGAGGGTCAGCACGATGTAGAAGGTGACCGCCATGGCGCCCACGGCGGTCCGGGCCGGAACGTCCCGGGGCCGCTGGAGCAGGTTGTGGTGCTTGTAGTCCTTGAGGCGGCGCGCCTCCAGGAACGGATACATCGTCGACAGGCCGACCAGGATTCCGGGTAGCACCACTGTCGGCCAGAACAACGGTGGAATGACGTACCCGTCGCCGATCGGGATGCTGATCTCCCAGCCCGGCATGAGCCGGGTCGAGCCGTCGAGGAACATGACGTACCAGTCGGGCTGGCTGGCCGCCGAGACCACCCACGCCTCGTACGGGCCGAACAGCCAGATCGGGTTGATCTGGAACAGGCCGCCCATCAGCGCGATCACGCCGAAGACGACCATGAAGAAGCCGCCCTGCTTGAGCGCGTAGCGCGGGAACATCCGCTCGCCGACCACGTTGGAGTTGGTCCGGCCGGGGCCGGGCCACTGGGTGTGCTTCTGCTTGAACACCAAGCCGAGGTGGACGCTGATCAGCGCCACCAGCAGGCCCGGGATGAGCAGCACGTGGGCGATGAAGAAGCGGCTGATGATGATGGTGCCGGGGAACTCCCCGCCGAAGATCGACGAGCTGACCCAGGAACCGATCACCGGGATCGACAGGATGATCGCGGAGGCGATCCGCAGACCGGTGCCGGACAGGCCGTCGTCCGGCAGCGAGTAGCCGGTGAAACCGGCCAGGAAGCCGACCCAGAACAGCAGCGAGCCGATGATCCAGTTGGTCTCACGCGGCTTGCGGAACGCGCCGGTGAAGAAGACCCGCAGCATGTGGACCACGATCGCGGCCATGAACAGCAGGGCCGACCAGTGGTGCATCTGCCGCATGATCAGGCCACCGCGGACGTCGAACGAGATGTCCAGGCTGGAGGCGTAGGCGGCCGACATCGGGGTGCCCCGCAGCGGGGCGTAGCTGCCGTTGTAGATGACCTCGGTCATCGCCGGCTCGAAGAAGAACGTCAGGAAGACGCCGGTGAGCAGCAGGACGACGAACGAGAACAGCGCGATCTCGCCGAGCAGGAAGGACCAGTGGTCGGGGAAGACCTTGTTCAGCAGCTTGCGCAGCGGCGTGGCCACCTGGAAGCGGTCGTCCACCGCCCGCGCGCTCTTGGCCGGCAGCGCTGCTGCATCAAACTTTCGGCGCTTCATGGCCGCTCCCAGAAGTCGGGACCGATGGTCTCGGTGTAGTCGGACTTCGCCACGAAGAAGCCCTCCTCGTCCACCTCGATCGGCAGCTGCGGCAGCGGCCGGTTGGCCGGGCCGAAGATCGGCTTGGCGTTGTCGGTGATGAGGAACTGGGACTGGTGGCAGGGGCAGAGCAGGCGGTTGGTCTGCTGCTCGTAGAGGCTGGCCGGGCAGCCGGCGTGCGTACAGATCTTGGAGTACGCGACGTAGTTGCCCCACATGTAGTCGCCGTGACCCTTGCGCTCGTTCGCGGCGCGCGACTTCTGCGCGTCGTCCTCCCGCAGGTGGATGAGCAGGGTGGGCGAGTCGGCGTGCAGGTTGCTCACGCCGCCGTCGATGCCCGGGAACACGGTGAGCTGGCCGCCGACGCTGACGTCGGCCGGGCGGATCGGGCGGCCGTCCTCACGGATCAGCCGGATCTTCCGGCCACCCTCGGCGGGGTGGAAGCCGGTGGTGAACATCTGGTTGTTCTTGTGCGGCTGCTCGATCAGGCCACCGATCAGCGGGGCCGCGGCCACCGCGCCCACCGGCGCCAGGCCGGCGAGCAGGGAGATGCCGAGCAGCGGCCGGCGGCGTACGCCCATCTCGTCGGCCAGGTAGAGCATGGTCTCACCGGTGATCTTGCGATCCTCCGGGTTGTCGACCTGGTCGTGCCGGTCCTGGATCGAGACCTCCTTGGGCAGCAGCTTCTTGCCCCAGGTCAGGATGCCGAAGCCGACGCCCAGCAGCGCGAGGCCGAGGGTCACGCCGAGCAGCGGCGTGTAGAGCTTGTCGCCGCCGGCACCCGGCTCCCACTGCCACGGCCACCAGATGTAGACCACCAGGAAGGCGGTCGCGAAGGCGCCGGTCAGCAGGAACATCAGGGCGACCGTACGGGTCAGCCGGCGCTCGGCCTTGCTGCCGGGGGCCACCTGCGGCTCGTAGTGGACGATCTCGATGTCGTCCCGCCGCGCGCCCTCCTGGACGACGTCGAACCGGGAGAGCCGGGGGTCGTTCACGTCGAGCGGCTCCGGGCCCTGCTGGGCCTGGTGCTCGGTGTGGGTGCTCATGCCGTCACCTCGCTACGGGTGACGCCGGGGGTCGGCGCCACAGCACTGGAAGCGTTGATTCGTCCGGTCACGACTTGCCCGCGATCCACAGGCTCGCGAAGACCAGCGCGACGATACCGACCAGGAAGATCGCGAGACCCTCCGTCGACGGGCCGTAGCGGCCCAGGTTGAAACCGCCCGGGTCGCCGTCGTGCTTCAGCGTCTCCTGGATGTAGGCGATGATGTCCGCCTTCTCCTCGGGCGTGATCTGGTTGTCGCCGAACACCGGCATGTTCTGCGGGCCGCTCAGCATGGCGGCGTAGATCTGCCGGTCGCTGGCCGGGGCGAGGCTCGGGGCGTACTTGCCGGAGGACAGCGCGCCGCCGCCACCGCCGAACGCGTGGCACTGCGAGCAGTTGATCCGGAACAGCTCGCCGCCGGTGGACAGGTTGGCGCCCTCACGCAGGTCGCCGCCGGGGACCTGCGGGCCGCCGCCGAGCTCCTGGATGTACTGCCCGAGCTGGCGCACCTGCTCGTCGGTGAAGACCGGCGGCTTGCGCATCGCCTGGGCCTCCTGGCGGGCCATCGGCATGCGACCGCTGCCGACCTGGAACTCGACCGAGGCGGACCCGACACCGATCAGGCTCGGACCGCGGCCCTCGATGCCCTGCGCGTTGCGACCGTGACAGGTCACACAGCTCACGTCGAACAGCGCCTTGCCCTCGTTGCCTGCGGCGGTCAACGGAGGGTTGTCCTGCGCCTGCACGCCGGGGGCGAAAACGGTGTAGGCACCGCCGGCCAGCATCAGGGCGGCGAACAGCCGGACCGCGGCACCCAGCCGGCGGCGGCCCCTGCTGCGCGCAACGGGCCGCCCGCGCAGGCGCGCGAGCAGACCGCGTCGGCGGTCGTTGTCAGAAGTCATGACCTGTGTCCTTAACCGGTTGGACCTTGTCTCAGGGGACGGAGCAGCGGCGCGGTTCGTGACGCGCCAAGATCACTGGAGCCAGTAGATCATGACGTAGAGCCCGATCCACACGACGTCCACGAAGTGCCAGTAGTAGGACACGACGATCGCCGAGGTCGCCTGGGCGGGGGTGAAGCGGCCCATCGTGGTACGGATCATGAAGATCACGAAGGCGATGAGACCGCCGGTCACGTGCAGACCGTGGAAGCCGGTCGTGAGGTAGAACATCGACCCGTAACCGTCTTCGTTGATCTTCACGCCCTCGTGCACCAGGGTCCGGTACTCGTTGAGCTGACCGAGCACGAAGATCAGACCCATCACGAAGGTGATCGTGAACCACCGGCGCAGAGCGTGGACGTCACCGCGCTCGGCCGCGAACACGCCGATCTGGCAGGTGATCGAGGAGAGCACCAGGATCACCGTGAACGTGGTCGCGTACGGGACGTTCAGCACCTCGGTGTGCTTCTCCCACTGCTCCGGCGCCGCCGCGCGGATGGAGAAGTACATCGCGAACAGCGCCGCGAAGAACATGAGTTCGCTGGAGAGCCACACGATCGTCCCGACGCTGACCATGTTGGGCCGCGTCAGGGAGTGGATCCGGCTCTTGTCAATGGCTGGGGCCGCAGTCACGCGGTCATTATTGCCCCTGACCGGGACCGACGATCAGCGGGGTGCCAAACCCGGCCCCTCCGTGGCCCGATCGTGGTGGTCCGCTTCGCCTGACCTACCCTGAAAAGCGTGCTGCACGTCGATCAGATCCGCGCCGTCACCTCGGCTGTTCCGGCGACGCTGGCGGCGGGAGGCGAGAGCGCCCCGCCGCCGTTCACGGTGACCCGGGTGTTCACCGAGACGCGGCTGGACAGCTGGCTCACGCTGGGCATCGTCCTGGCCGCCGGCCTCTACCTCTACGGGGTGCACCGGCTGCGGCTGCGCGGCGACCGCTGGCCGGTCGTCCGTACCGTGTCGTTCCTCGGCCCCGGCCTCGGCGGCATCGCGCTGGTCACGCTCACCGGCCTCGGCGCGTACGACACCGCCCTGCTCTCGGTGCACATGGTGCAGCACATGGTGCTGTCGATGATCGCGCCGATCTTCCTGGCGCTCGGCGCCCCGATGACGCTGGCGCTGCGCACGCTCCCGGCACGGCCCCGCAAGCGGCTGCTCGCGATCGTGCACAGCAAGGTGATCCGGATCTACACCTTCCCGCTTGTGGCGTTCGCCATCTTCGTGGTGAACCCGTTCGCGCTGTACTTCACCGACCTCTACGAGTTCACCCTGCGCCACGACTGGGCGCACGAACTGGTCCACGCGCACTTCATCGCCACCGGCTGCGTCTTCTTCTGGCCCCTGCTCGGCCTGGACCCGCTGCCCGGCCGCTGGCCGTACCCGGGACGTGCGCTGCTCATGCTGCTCTCGGTGCCGTTCCACACCGTCCTCGGCCTGACCATCATGCAGAGCACCACGCTGTTCGGCGGCGACTGGTACCCGTCGCTGAACCTTTATTGGTCCGACCCCTGGAACGACCAGGTGGTGGCCGGCGGCATCCTGTGGGCCGGCGGCGAGTTCGTCAGCGTCACCATGCTCGCCGTCCTGGTCGTCCAGTGGGTCAGGCAGTCCGAGCGCGAGGCCCGCCGGCTCGACCGCGAGCTGGACCGCCAGGAGGCCCGCGAGCGCGCCGCGGAGGCCAGCGCCTGAGGCCGGGTCAGGGGTACGCCCCGAGCCCGCCCGGGCGGGGCGACGACCCGGATGTGACGACCGCTACGATCAGCGGGCAGCTACGAGGTGGGAGCCACGTCACGATGAGCGATCGTCTTTGCACCGTCCTGCTCTACAGCGACGACCCGAAGGTCCGCGACCGGATGCGGCTGGCCGTGGGCACCCGGCCGGCGCCCGGGCTCGAGGTCGAGTTCGTCGAGGCCGACGACTACGACGCCTGCGTCCGGCTGGTCGACGACTACGAGATCGACCTGCTCCTGCTCGACGGCGAGGCGACCCCTGGCGGCGGCATCGGCATCGCCCGCCAGATCAAGGACGACCGGGACGACGCGCCGCCGACCTGCGTGGTGCTCGCTCGCGCCGCCGACCGCTGGCTGGCCGCGTACGCCGAGGTCGACGCCACGCTCACCCACCCGCTCGACCCGGTGGTCGCCGGCAGCACCGTCGCGGAGCTGCTGCGCCGCACCCACGCCGCGGCCTGATCGCCCGGCCTCAGCGCGCCACGGCGACGCGGCCGTAGCGCGCCCCAACCGCTTTCCTCACGCCGCTCGGGAGGCCCGCCATGGGCGAACGGACCTGGCCGCTTCTGCTCAACGCGCTGCTGCGCGGCGAGGAGCTCTCCACCGCCGACACCGCGTGGGCGATGGGCGAGATCATGGCCGGCTCGGCCACCCCGGCCCAGATCGCCGGGTTCGCCGTGGCGCTGCGCACCAAGGGCGAGACCCCCGCCGAGCTGGGCGGCCTCGTCGAGGCCATGCTGACCCGGGCGGTGCCGGTGCACCTGCCCGAGGACGTACGCGCGACCGCGCTGGACGTGGTCGGCACCGGCGGCGACCTCGCCCACACGGTGAACATCTCCACCATGGCGGCGCTGGTGGTCGCCGGGGCGGGGGTCCGCGTGGTCAAGCACGGCAACCGGGCCGCCTCCTCCTCCTGCGGCACCGCGGACGTGCTGGAGCAGCTCGGCGTCTCCCTCGACCTGGCGCCCGAGCAGGTGGCCCGCTGCGTCACCGAGGCCGGCATCGGCTTCTGCTTCGCCGCCCGGTTCCACCCCGGCATGCGGCACACCGGCCCGGTCCGGCGCGAGATCGGCGTACCCACCGCCTTCAACTTCCTCGGCCCGCTGACCAACCCGGCGCGGCCCCGCGCGGGTGCCGTGGGTTGCTTCGACAAGCGGATGGCCCCGGTGATGGCCGCCGTCTTCGCCGCCCGGGGTGACTCCGCGATCGTGGTACGCGGCGAGGACGGCCTGGACGAGTTCAGCACCGGCGCCCCCACCCGGGTCTGGGTGGCGCAGCAGGGCACCGTCACGGAGGCGGTGCTGGACGCCACCGAGCTCGGCGTGCCCCGGGCCACCCTGGCCGACCTGCGCGGCGGGGACGCGGTCTACAACGCCGACGTGGTCCGCCGGCTGCTCGCCGGTGAGACCGGTCCGGTACGGGACGCGGTGCTGGTCAACGCCGCCGTCGCGCTGGCCACCCAGGGTCCGCTCGACGGCGACCTGTACGAGGTGCTGCGGGCCAACCTGGACCGGGCCGCCGAGGCGGTCGACTCGGGTTCCGCCGCGGCCGCGCTGGAGCGGTGGCTCGAGGTGGCGCGCACCGCCTGACGGCGGGGTTGTCGTACCCGCGTGCCAAACTACACGGGAGTTATTTTCCGTTTTCGGCAGTTGGTTCGGCCGAGCCGTCGCGCCGGCCGAGCCGCTTACCTGGCCGGACCTTTGGTCCGCCGGCCGCGTCTCACCGCACCGGCCGGTGCCCGGGAGCGAGAGGAGCCACCCGTGTCTGACCGCGAGCTGCACTGCGACACCTGCGCGGGCGTCGTGCCGTTCGAGGCGCCGCCGTGCGGCGACGGGCACGGCGCCGACTGCCCGGAGCTGATCTGCACCGGTTGCGGCGCGGCCGTGGTGATCGCCACGTTCGCCTTCCGCGAGACCCGCCTGGCGAGCCGCCGCGCACCTCGCCGGCCCTCCCACGCCCGGGCCGCCTGACAGTGAGGATGTAGCGGTGGGGTCACCCGGCCTGGTCTGACTCTGCTCCCTCCCCCGGCGACGCCCTTCCTCCGCCACGCCCGTCCACGCCGGGCCCGTCCACGCCGCGCCCCTTGCGTGCACCGCCCCCGCCCCGCCCCCGCCCCGCCCTGCCCTGCCCTGCCCCGCCGGCCCAACCGTCCGACGCTCGTGATCAAGGAGTTTCTGTCCGCCTGGACCGCCGCGAGGGACACAAACTCCTTGATCACCGCCTGGTGATCGGGAGGTGGTGAGGGCTCTGCCATCCGAGGCGGCGGGCGGGGCGCGAGGCGGCCGGTGCGCGCCGGGTGCCAGGCCGACGCGACAAGCCAAGCGGGACGACGCTCTCGGCGAATGGAACTGTCGTATGGAACGCCGACTGACCCCGCCCGGGGGGTGATCATGAGGTTGCCGGGGACGAATAGGACCGCTGGTGCCGTCAACTTCATGATCGACGGGGCGAGGCCCAGGGCGGGAGAGCGCCTAGGGGATGGAACGCCGCAGGCCCGCGGCCCCGGATGCGGGGCGCGGGCCTGCGGCGGCGCTTCGGGTCAGTGCTCGGCGGTACGGCGGGTGCCCGAGTAGTACTCGAACAGCAGCCCGCAGGTGGCGAAGACGACCGCCACCAGGCCCAGTCCCAGCAGCCAGAACTGCCAGAACACCAGGCCGAGGCCGGCGATCGCGGCGGCCAGCGCCAGACCGAACGGCCAGTAGCTACCCGGGCTGAAGAAGCCGACCTCACCGGCACCGTCGGCGATCTCGCCGTCCGGCCGGTCCTCGGGGCGCAGATCGATCCGGCGGGAGACGAACCAGAAGAAGCCGCCGCACATCGAGGTGAGCAGGCCGGAGAGCATCAGCGCCACGGTGCCGATCCACTCGACCGCGCCGCTCTCGCCCCAGGTCCACAGCCCGTAGAGCATCGTGGCGCCGAACAGGAACACCGAAATGATGGTGAAGATCTTCCACTCGGTCTTCATGCCGAACCCCTCAGCTTCCCGCGCCGGCCGTCGCGTCGGACGGGTTGAAGTTGTTCGCGTCTCGCCGGGTGTCGAACGGCTTGGTCTCGGTGGCGTACTCCGGCTCACCGATGGCGCCGAGCGCCTCCTGGGTCGACTTGCCGGCCTTCTTGGCCGCCAGGAACTGGTCGTACCTCTCCGGCGAGACGACCCGCAGCTCGAAGTTCATGAAGGCGTGGTAGCTGCCGCACAGCTCGGCGCAGCGGCCGACGAACGCGCCCTCCTGGTCGATGCTGGAGACCTCGAACGTGTTGCGGATGTTGCCCGGCATGACGTCCCGCTTGAACAGCAGCTCCGGCACCCAGAACGAGTGGATGACGTCGCGGCTGGTCTCCTCGAACCGGATCGAGCGACCGCTGGGCAGCACCAGCACCGGGATGACCTCGCTGGTGCCGAGCACCGAGGCGACGGTGTTGGCGTCACGGCCCTGACCGTCGCGGTAGTTGAACTGCCAGTTCCACTTGAACGCCACGACCTCGACGGTGACGTCCGGGTTCCTCGACTCCTTCACCACGTCGGTCTGCACGACAGCGGTGTAGTAGAAGAGGACGGAGACCACGAGGATCGGCGCGATGGTGTAGAGGAACTCCATCGGCAGGTTGTAGCGGGTCTGCACCGGCAGCTCGTTGCCGCGCTTGCGGTAGCGGACCACGCACCAGAAGATCAGGCCCCACACGAACACGCCGACGGCGAGCGCCGCGATGCAGGACGCGATCCACAGGTCGTACATGCGGTGCGACTCGGGCGTGATGCCGCCCTGCGGCCAGCCGAAGCCGCCGAACGTCTTACCGACGTCACAGCCGGTGAGCGAGACCAGCAGCGCCGCCGCGCCGAGACCGAGCCCGGCGATTCGACCAGCACCACGCCGCCGGCGCCCACCGGCCCCCGGGGAAGCGCTGTGCCGTACGGCCGAGCGCCGTACCTCCGAACTCCTTGCGACCACCTGGTCCTGCCTCCCTAGCGCGCCGCGGCGGTTGTTCTCCCTGACACCGACGGCAAAGGCGTCACCGACGGTCGCAGATTACTCGACCATGACCGGCCAGGCCGTCTTGGGGTCGCTGTCCAACCCCATCGGGGGGATCTTGGGCGTAACCGGGCGATAGCGTGGAGCCTCATGAGCGTCTCCCCGGTCTACCTGGACGCCGCCAGCGCGGCACCGCTGCATCCGGTCGCGCGGCAGGCGCTGCTGGCCGCCCTGGACGACGGCTGGGCGGACCCGGCCCGGCTGTACGCGCCGGCCCGCCGGGCCCGCCGGCTCCTCGACGCCGCGCGGGAGGCCGCCGCGCAGACGCTCGGCGTCCGCGCCGACGAGGTGTCCTTCACCCCCAGCGGTACGGCGGCAGCGCACGCCGCCGTCCTCGGTGGCCTGGCCGGGCGGCGCCGGGCCGGGGCGACGCTCGTGCACTCGGCGATCGAACACTCGGCGGTGCTGCACGCCGCCCAGCGGCACACGGCCGGCGGCGGCGCGGCGGTGTCCGTACCCGTGGACCGGTCGGGCCGGCTGGACCTGGACGTCTGGGCGGCGGCGGTGGCCGCGCCCGGCGTTGCCCTCGCCGCCCTGATCGGGGCCAGTCACGAGGTGGGCACGGTGCAGCCGGTGCCCGCGGCGGCGGAGCTGTGCGCCGAGGCGGGAGTGCCGCTGTACGTGGACGCGGCGCAGCTGGCGGGCCGGGTGCCGCTGCCGTCGGGCTGGTCGGTGCTGACCGCCAGCGCGCACAAGTGGGGCGGGCCGCCCGGTGTCGGGCTGCTCGTGGTCCGCAAGGGCACCCGGTGGGAGTCGCCGTACCCGGCCGACGAGCGGGAGTCGGGGCGTACCCCGGGCGTGGTGAACCTGCCGGCGGTGGTCGCGGCGGCGGCGAGCCTGCGCGCGGCGGCGGCCGACGCGGCGGCGGAGGCGGCCCGGCTGGGTCCGCTGGTGGACCGGATCCGGGCGCGGGTGGCGGCCGAGGTGCCGGACGTGGAGGTGGTCGGCGACCCGGTGGACCGGTTGCCGCACCTGGTGACGTTCTCCTGCCTGTACGTCGACGGCGAGGCGTTGCTGCACGCGCTGGACCGGCGCGGGTTCGCGGTGTCCTCCGGCTCGTCGTGCACGTCGTCGACGTTGCGCCCGTCACACGTGCTGGAGGCGATGGGGGTGCTGTCGCACGGCAATGTGCGGGTGTCGCTGCACCGGGAGACCACCGAGGCGGACGTGGAGCGGTTCCTGGCCGAGCTGCCCGGGATCGTGGCGGACCTGCGGGCGGAAGCGGGGGTGACGGACCTGTGAGCGCGAGGAGTGAGCCGCTCCTGCGAGCCCCGCAGTCGCGAACGGAGACGGACCTGTGAGCGAGCCGGACGAGGTGCTGGACTGCCGGGGGCAGCGGTGCCCGCTGCCGGTGATCAATCTCGCCCGGCTGGTGCCCGGCCTGCCGCCCGGCGCGGTGGTGCGGGTGCTCGCGGACGACCCGGCCGCGGCGGTGGACATCCCGGCGTGGTGCCGGATGCGCGGCCACGAGTTCCTCGCCGAGCGCCCGGGCCCCGCCTACGACGTCCGGGTGTAAGGAAGGGCCCCCTCTTAACGCCTCGGGTAGAGGAAGGGCCCCTTGTTAACGCCCGGCGCGTCAGCGCAGGTAGGCGAGGACGCCGGGCAGCGGGTCGGCCACCACGGCGGTGTCTACCACCAGGCGCGGGCCGATCAGCGGCTCGTACTCGGCCCGGCGGCGCAGCGTCTGCTCCCAGGTGCCGTGCTCCTCGGGCGGGCGGGCCTCGACCCGGCGGCGATGCTCCTCCTCGTCGCCGCAGTGCACCTCGATCACCCGCAGCGGCACGCCCGCCCGCTCGGCCACGTCGTGCCAGAGACCCCGGGCGCTGGCGACCGGGTTCACCGCGTCGACCACCACGCTGAGCCCGAGGCCGAGCTGCACCTCGGCCAGCCCGGCGACCGCGCCGTAGGCGGCCATGCCGGGTACGTCGCCGGTGAGGCCGTAGCGGTGCAGGGCCCGCTCGACCGGGTCGACCGGCAGGACCGGGGCGCGCAGGGCGGCGCCGACCCGGGCGGCGAGCGTGGTCTTGCCCACGCCCGGCAGCCCGGCGAACGCGACGAGCACCGGGCCGCCGGAGCCGGGGCGGGCACCCGGGTCCACCCCTCCGGCCGGCACCGCCGGGCCGGTCACAGCAGGTGCGGCCGGACGTCCTCGGCGGCCACGTCACCGTACGACTCGGCGAGTCGCTTCACGAACAGGTCGCGGCGGACCTCGTACTCCTGGCCGCCGAAGTTCTCCAGCACGAGCGTGGCGAGCAGGCAGCCGACCTGGGCCGCCCGCTCCAGGCCGACGCCCCAGTCGAGCGCGGCGAAGAAACCGGCCCGGAAGCCGTCGCCGACACCGGTCGGGTCGACCGCCTGGATCTCCCGCGCGATCGGCACCCGGATCGTGCCGATCTCCCGGCCGGCGATCTCCACGCCCTGCTTGCCGAGCGTGGTGACCCGCACCCTGACCCGGTCCAGCAGCTGCTCGTCGGTGAGGCCGGCCTTGCTCTGCAGCAGGGACTTCTCGTACTCGTTGGTCATCAGGTAGTCGGCACCGTCGATGAGGCCGAGCACGTCGTCGCCGTCCATCCGGGCGAGCTGCTGCGACGGGTCGGCGACGAAGGAGTAGCCGCGGTCCCGGCACTCGCCGGAGTGCCTGATCATCGCGGCCGGGTCGTTGGCGCTGACCAGCACCAGGTCCAGGCCGCCGAGGCGCTGCGCCACCGGGGCCAGCTCGATGTTGCGGGCCTCGCTCATCGCCCCGGCGTAGAAGGAGGCGATCTGGCACATGTCGGTGTCGGTGGTGCAGACGAAGCGTGCCGTGTGCGCGACCTCGCTGACGTGCACCGAGTCGCAGTCGACGCCGTGGCGTTCCAGCCAGGAGCGGTAGTCGGCGAAGTCGGCGCCGACCGCGCCGAGCAGCACCGGGCGCAGCCCGAGCTGGGCCATGCCGAAGGCGATGTTCGCCGCGGTGCCGCCGCGCCGGAGCACCAGTTCGTCGACGAGGAAGGACAGCGAGACCTTGTCGAGCTGGTCGGCGATGAGCTGGTCGGCGAATCGGCCGGGGAAGCTCATCAGGTGGTCGGTCGCGATCGAGCCGGTCACGGCGATCTTCATGTCAACCCTCGGGGTCGGGAGCACGGCGCGGTCAGCCTACCGGCCCCCGGGCCGGGTGGACGGCGGTCGGTCACCAACCGGTCGGCCGGCGCACATCCGGACGTCACACACCCGGGGTACGACGAAGCGGCGGGCCGCCCCACCCGGGGACGGCCCGCCGCTTCCGGCCGGTCTGCCGACTCAGCTGAAGGAGTCGCCGCAGGCGCAGGAGTTGCCCGCGTTCGGGTTGTCGATGGTGAAGCCCTGGGCGTCGATCCGGTCGGCGAAGTCGATGGTGGCGCCGGCCAGGTAGGGGGCGCTCATCCGGTCGACGACGACCTCGACACCGTCGAAGTCGGTGACGACGTCACCGTCGAGCGAGCGCTCGTCGAAGAACAGCTGGTACCGCAGGCCGGAGCAGCCACCCGGCTGCACGGCGACCCGGAGCCGCAGGTCGTCACGGCCCTCCTGCTCGATCAGGGCCTTGACCTTCTGCGCCGCGACGTCGGTGAGGACGACGGTGCTGGGGGCCTTGGCCTCGGTCGACTCGGTCTGCGCTGGCGTGGTCACGTGGAAGTCTCCCTGCGCGGTATGAGGTCCGGACGTCCTGGCCAACGCGGTACGTCCGCCAGTGATTCCCGGTGTGGTCCGTCTGTCGATCGTACGCCGCCTCCGGCGTCACCACCCGGCGGCGTGACCAGCGGAACCGGTCAGCGGCTCCACTGCCGCGCCAGGCGGGCGCCGAGCGCGCGAAGACCTTCGGCCGGGCGGGTCATCGCCGCGTCCACTCCCCCGCGTTCCTCGCCGCCGAAGTGCTCCACGAGGCTGTGCGCCTCGGTGACGCCGGCCGCCGCCGCCTCCCGCCGCCCGGTGCTCACCCGTCCCGCCAGCACCACGCAGGGCACGCCCCGGTCCCGGGCCGCCCCGGCCACACCGGCGACCACCTTGCCGCGCAGCGACTGGTGGTCGAACGAACCCTCACCGGTGACCACCAGGTCGGCGGCGTCGAGCGCGGCGTCCAGGCCCACCGCGCGGGTGACCAGGCCGATGCCGGACTCGCACCGGCCGCCGAGCGCCAGCACCGCCGCGCCGAGGCCGCCGGCGGCGCCGCCGCCGGGCAGCGCGCCCAGCCCGGCCGGGCAGCCCGGCAGCCGCTGCGTCAGCACCTCCGCCCAGCGGGTCAGCGCGGCGTCCAGCAGCAGCACGTCGGCCCGGTCGGCGCCCTTCTGCGGGCCGAAGACACTGCTCGCGCCGTGCAGCCCCAGCAGCGGGTTGTCCACGTCGGTGGCGGCGACGAGCGTCGCGCCGCGCAGCCGGGGCTCTCCGTCGAGCGCGGCCACCCCGGCGAGCGCCGCGCCGCCGTACGGCAGGGCCCGGCCGGCGCCGTCCAGCGGCGTGACACCCAGCGGTACGAGCATCCCGGCGCCGCCGTCGTTGGTGGCCGAGCCGCCCAGCCCCACCACCACCGTCCGCGCGCCCGCCTCGACCGCGGCGGCGACGAGCAGCCCCAGCCCGTACGAGGTGGTGGCCTTCGGGTCGCGTTCGGCGGCGGTGAGCAGGTGCAGTCCGCACGCCTGCGCGCTCTCCAGGTACGCCGTGCCGTCGTCGGTGAGCAGGATCTCACCGGCGGCCGGGCGGCCCAGCGGGTCGACGGTGGGCACCGGCACCCGGCGCCCGCCGAGCGCTCCGGCGAGCACGTCGACGAACCCGGGCCCGCCGTCGGCGAGTGGCCGGACCAGCAGGTCGTCGCCGGGGGCGACGTCATGCCAGCCGTCGGCCACCGCGGCGGCCACGTCTGGGGCCGACAGCGTGCCGGCGAACTTGTCCGGACAGAGCAGCACGCGCATGCGCAGCAGTGTGGCAGGCCACATCCGAGGCGGCTGCGGCGCGGGCATGCTGTGGGACCATGGGGTCGTGACTTCGACCTGGGTTGAGCCGTCCAACACCGCCACGGCGCTGCTGCTTCTCGGCCGCGGCAGCGACACCGCCACCGAGCGTGGCGTGGAGTGTCCGGGTGATCTTCCCGCGCCGAGCGACCCCGATCTGGTGGCCCGCGCCGCCGCCGCGAAGGCGGCGCTCGGCACGAAGGTGTTCGTCCTGGGCCACCACTACCAGCGCGACGAGGTGATCCAGTTCGCCGACGTGACCGGCGACTCGTTCAAGCTGGCCCGGGAGGCGGCCGCCCGCCCGGACGCGGAGTACATCGTCTTCTGCGGCGTGCACTTCATGGCCGAGAGCGCGGACATCCTCACCTCGGACGCGCAGAAGGTGATCCTGCCCGACCTGGCCGCCGGCTGCTCGATGGCCGACATGGCGGTGCTGACGCAGGTCGAGGCCGCGTGGGACACGCTCACCGACCTGGGCATCGCGGCGGAGACCGTGCCGGTGACGTACATGAACTCGTCGGCCGACATCAAGGGTTTCGTCGGCCGCAACGGCGGCGTGGTGTGCACCTCGTCGAACGCCAAGCGGGCCCTGGACTGGGCCTTCGAGCAGGGCCGCAAGGTGCTGTTCCTGCCCGATCAGCACCTCGGCCGCAACACCGCGGTGCTGGAGATGGGCTTCTCGCTCGACGACTGCGTGCTCTACGACCCGCACAAGCCGGGCGGCGGGCTGACCCCGGAGCAGCTGCGCGACGCGAAGATGGTCCTGTGGCGCGGTCACTGCTCGGTGCACGGCCGCTTCACGCTCGACAGCGTGAACGACGTACGCGAGCGGGTGCCGGGCGTGAACGTGCTCGTGCACCCGGAGTGCCGCCACGAGGTGGTGAACGCCGCCGACCTGGTCGGCTCGACCGAGTTCATCATCAGGACGATCGAGGCGGCCCCGGCCGGCTCGGCGTGGGCGGTGGGCACCGAGCTGAACCTGGTACGCCGGCTCGCGCTGGCCCACCCGGACAAGCAGATCATGTTCCTCGACCGGGCGGTCTGCTACTGCTCGACGATGAACCGGATCGACCTGCCGCACCTGGTGTGGGCGCTGGAGGAGCTGGTCGCCGGGCGCGTGGTCAACCAGATCACCGTCGACCCGGAGACCGCCCGACACGCCCGGTCGGCGCTGGACCAGATGCTCGCCCTTCCGGGAGCCTGATCACCGTCGGTGACCTTGCTGGCACGGAAACGCACCGGACACCCCGGTTCGTGCCCTCGCTGGTGATGTGACCGATTCCATTCCCGTCACGGAGGGCTATGCTGCCGGGGCGACGACACACGCGGCCCGTTTTCCCATGACCGCGTTCCGGGTAGCGATGAACTTCGTGCGCCCATCACTAGACACGGCAGCACCCAACGCGCTGGAGGTTGCGTTGACCGACGACGTCCTGGTCGTACACGGAGGCACTCCGCTTGAAGGGCGGATCCGCGTGCGCGGCGCGAAGAACCTGGTGTCCAAGGCGATGGTGGCCGCCCTGCTGGGCGACACACCGAGCCGGCTGTTCGACGTGCCGCGCATCCGTGACGTCGAGGTGGTCCGCGGTCTGCTCGGCCTGCACGGCGTCAAGGTCAGCGACGGCGACGAGGAGGGCGAGCTCGTCTTCGACCCCACGAATGTCGAGAGCGCCAGCACCGACCAGATCAACGTGCACGCCGGGTCCAGCCGGATCCCGATCCTGTTCTGCGGCCCGCTGCTGCACCGGCTCGGCCACGCCTTCATCCCCGACCTGGGCGGCTGCCACATCGGCCCGCGCCCGATCGACTTCCACCTCCAGGCGCTGCGCGAGTTCGGCGCCACCGTCGAGAAGACCCCGGAGGGCCTGCACCTGTCCGCCCCGAACGGGCTGCACGGCACGAAGTTCGCGCTGCCGTACCCGAGCGTGGGCGCCACCGAGCAGGTGCTGCTCACCGCGGTGATGGCCGAGGGCGTCACCGAGCTGCGCAACGCGGCCGTGGAACCGGAGATCATCGACCTCATCTGCGTGCTCCAGAAGATGGGCGCGATCATCAAGGTGCACACCGACCGGGTGATCGAGATCCAGGGCGTCAAGCGGCTGCACGGCTACACCCACCGGCCGATCCCGGACCGGATCGAGGCGGCGAGCTGGGCGGCGGCGGCGCTGGCGACCCGCGGTCACGTAGAGGTGCTGGGCGCCCAGCAGGCCGACATGATGACCTTCCTGAACATCTTCCGGTCGGTCGGCGGCGAGTACGAGGTCACCGACCTGCGCCCGCCGCGCGGCGGCAGCCCGGGCCAGGAGGGCGGCATCCGGTTCTGGCACCCGGGCGGCGAGCTGAACGCGGTGGCGCTGGAGACCGACGTGCACCCCGGTTTCATGACCGACTGGCAGCAGCCGCTGGTGGTCGCGCTCACCCAGGCCCGGGGCCTGTCGATCGTCCACGAGACGGTCTACGAGCAGCGGCTCGGCTACACCGAGGCGCTGAACACGATGGGCGCCAACATCCAGGTCTACCGGGACTGCCTCGGCGGCACCCCGTGCCGCTTCGGCCGGCGCAACTTCAAGCACTCCGCGGTGATCGCCGGGCCGAGCAAGCTGCACGCGGCCGACCTGGTCATCCCGGACCTGCGGGCCGGGTTCAGCCACCTGATCGCGGCGCTGGCCGCCGAGGGCACCTCCCGGGTGTACGGCGTGGACCTGATCAACCGCGGTTACGAGGACTTCGAGGCCAAGCTGGCCGACCTCGGCGCGCACGTCGAACGCCCCTGACCGTCCCGCGTCCTCGATCGGCCGTGCCCGGTGCACCCGTGATGTGCACCGGGCGCGGCCGGTTGGCTACCCTTGCCGCGTGCCGTCGCTGTTTCGCCGCAAGTCCGCCGACCTCGTCGAGGAGTCCGTCACCACTGTGGCGACCGACGAGGAATCCGCCGCCGCCCGCCCCCGGGGCTACACGCCCAGCAAGAAGGAACTCGGGCAGGTCACGCCGAAGCGCCCGGTCGCCGGTCGCCGGCCGACCGGGCCGGCCAAGCCGCTGACCAAGGAGGAGGCCCGCGCGCAGCGCCGTGCCGCCCGCGCCGAGGCCGCCGCCGAGTTCCGCCGCGAGGGCGGCCCGCGTGACCGGGGCCCGGAGCGGCTGCTGGCCCGCAACGTGGTCGACTCCCGGCGGACGATCGGCACCTGGTTCTTCGGCGGCGCGCTGATCGTGCTGTTCGGCTCCAACCAGGCCATGCCGCCGATCGTGCGGCTGCTGTCGAACGTGCTCTGGGGGGCGCTGGCCCTCGGCGTGCTGATCGACTCGATCCTGATCTCCCGGAAGATCAAGCGGCTGGTCCGCGAGCGCTTCCCGAAGAGCACCGAGAAACTCGGCTCGCTCTACTTCTACGCGATCATGCGGTCGATCACGTTCCGCCGGATGCGCGCACCAGCGCCGCGGGTGAACATCGGCGACCAGGTCTGACCGGACCGGCCCCGGATCGGCCCCTTCCGCCCCGGTGGGCCGGTGACGTCCGGCGGGGAGACCGGACCACCGCCCGGCACGGCGGACGTACCGCGACGGGCCAGCAGCGGCAGGGGCAGCGCGGCGAGCGCGAGCAGCACCGGCAGCGGCGGGGTCGCCAGCACGGCGAGACCGGCGCCGAGGAGCGCCACCCGGCTGGCCTCCCGGTCGCGCAGGCTCGGCAGCAGCAGGGCGGCCAGCCCGGCCGGGAACGCGGCGTCGAGCCCCAGGGCGGCCGGAACCCGGCGCGGTACGGCTCGCCGAGGCGCACACCCCGCGCAGTGTCGAGCACGTCGCGGTCGCCGCCGGGCGGATGCGGGTCGGCCCGGGACCGACCCGGTCGTGCTGGAGCCGGGCGACTACGCCACCTTCCCGGGCGACATCCCGCACCGGTACGAGGCGCTGGCCCCCGGCACCTTCGCCGTACTCGTCATGGAGCATCCATGAGCGCGGCCGGGGCCCGGTAGAGCCGGGCCACCACCTCCTCGATGTCCGGCTCGACGATCGAGATGTCCCGCAGCGTGGTCAGTCCGGCCAGCCCGGCCATCACCTCGGCGACGCTCGCCCGCTCCAGCGCGAAGACCAGCCGCCGCCCGTCCGCCTCCACCCGCTGCACCGGCGCGCCGGGCAGCACCGGCGGTTCGGGTAGCGCCGCGTCCAGCTCGGCGACCACCATCCGGCGCGAGCCGTACCGGCGGTGCAACTCGGCGATCGACCCGTCGTGCACCACCCGCCCGTGGTCGATCACCACGAGCCGCCGGCACAGCCGCTCGATGTCGGCCAGGTCGTGCGTGGTGAGCACGAGCGTGGTGTCCCCGGCCCGGCCCAGCTCGGCCAGGAAACCGCGTACCGCCTGCTTGCTGACCACGTCCAGGCCGATCGTCGGCTCGTCCAGGAACAGCACCTCCGGGCCGTGCAGCAGCGCCGCGGTCAGCTCGCCGCGCATCCGCTGACCCAGCGAGAGCTGCCGGACCGGGGTGTCCAGGAACGCGTCCAGGTCGAGCAGGTCCCGGCAGCGGGCCAGCCGGGCCGCGTGCTCGCCGGCGCGCACCCGGTAGACGTGCCGCAGCAGGTCGAACGAGTCCCGCAGCGGCAGGTCCCACCAGAGCTGCGAGCGCTGCCCGAACACCACCCCGATGCGCAGCGCCAGCCGCGTCCGGTCGGCCACCGGCCGCAGCCCGCACACCCGGGCCCGCCCCGCCGACGGGGTCAGCACGCCGGTGAGCATCTTCAGCGTGGTCGACTTCCCGGCGCCGTTCGGGCCGATGCAGCCGAGCATCTCGCCGCGCTCCACCCGCAGGTCGACCCCGTCGACGGCGGTCACCGTCCGCTTCTCGCGCCGCAGCG
The DNA here is from genome assembly GCF_000374985.1 of Micromonospora sp. CNB394. Lineage (NCBI taxonomy): Bacteria > Bacillati > Actinomycetota > Actinomycetes > Micromonosporales > Micromonosporaceae > Micromonospora > Micromonospora sp. CNB394. The sequence continues at coordinate 255,315 of NZ_KB895828.1, forward strand.
GCCCGGCCTTCACCCGGACCGTGAACTCCTTGCGCAGCCCATCCATCTCGATGACGCTCATGACCCCGTACTCCGGTAGTGACGGACGCCGACGCGCCAGGCCAGGGCGGCCAGCGCCGCCGCGACCACGGCGACGCCCGGCGCGGCCCAGCCCGCCCAGGACGGCAGGCCGAGCGGGTCGGCGCGGCCCAGCAGCGCCAGCGCCGGGTGGTAACTGACGAAGGCGAACCCCATCCCGTACGCGAACAGCGCGCGGAACCAGCCGCCGTAGACGGTGATCGGGTACGAGGTGAAGTCGCGACCGCCGTAGGTCACCGCGTTTGCCAGCTCGCCCGAGTCGACCCAGTAGAACGACACGGTGGCGGTCATGACGAAGACCGAGCCGAAGAAGATCGCGGCGGCCGGCGGGGCGGCCACCGCCAGCGCGACCCGCCCCGGTGTCCAGTCGATGTCGGCCGAGACGAGCGCGAACAGCAGCACTGCGAGCCCGAACACGGCCCGGGACAGCTTGCGCAGCGGCAGGTCCATCAGCAGCAGTTGCGGCAGCGCCCCGAGCGGGCGCACCAGCACGGCGTCGAAGAGGCCGGTGCGCACGTACCGGGGAAGCCGTTCGATGTTGCCGACCAGCAGGTCGGCGGTGGCGAAGCCGCACGACGACAGGCCGACCACGACGAGCGTCTCGCGCAGCGTGAAGCCGCCCAGCTCCCGCGTCACACCGAAGATCACCAGGACGGTCACCACGTCGAACACGGTGGCGCCCACGTTGCCGACCAGGTCCACCACGAACGACGTGCGGTACGCCGCCTGCGAGCGCGCCTGCGCGCCGAGCAGCGCCCGGTACGCGCGCAACCCAGCCAGATCAGCCACCCCGGGCGCGCTGCCGCGCTCAGCCACCCCGGGCGCGCTGCCGCGCTCAGCCACCCTGGACCACCAGGCGGCGCTCGGCGCGGCGCTGGACCAGCCGGCACAGGGCCAGCAGCAGCACCGCCCAGCCGGCCTGCACACCGATCAGGGTGAGACCGGTGGACATCGGCTCCCGCTCGACGAGCACGTCCAGCGGCACCTGAAGGATGCTGGGGAACGGCGTGGCGTACCGCAGGACCGCCTCCAGCGGGCCGGGCAGGAAGCCCAGCGGGAAGTAGAGCCCGGCCAGCACGCCCGAGCCGAGCGTCCACAGGATCATCGGGCCCCGGACGTCCTGCAACCAGTACGCGGTGGCGTTGACCAGGTAGCGGCAACCGAAGCAGACCACCACCGCGAGCAGCGCGGAGAGCAGGAACAGCGGCACCGTGGCCCAGTGCCGGGGCAGGTACACCGCGAAGAAGAACGGGCCGACCACCAGCGGCGGCACCAGCCGGGCCAGCGACGCGAACCCGGCCCGGCCCAGGTCGGTGGCGAGATAGCTGGTCACCGGGTGCACCGGCCGCAGCAGGTCGGCGGCCACCTCGCCGGTGCGGATCCGGTCGGCCAGATCGGTCCAGCCCCAGATGGCGATGACCGCCAGCAGCCCCTGCCCGGCCCAGACGAACGTGGCGAGCTGGGCCCTGTCGTACCCGGCCACGGTGCCCGCCGCGCCGGTCGCCGCGAGGAAGACGTAGCAGCGTAGGAAGCCGAACACGGTGTTTGTGCACAGCCCCGCCACGGCGGCCTGCCGGTAGGTCGCGTGCCGCCGGAACCCGGCCGCCGCGATCGCGCCGAATGTCCGAAACCATGGGGTAACGTGTGCGCCGGTGGGCGGTGCCACAGTGGCGGTGACCGAGCCCACGCCGTTACCCTCCTTCCGCAGCCACGACGTGCTGGACCGGGCGACTGTACCGGCATGTCCGGCGCCCCAGCGCGAGATTTTCCGATGAGGTGACACCGCCGTGAGCGAGCGACGCGAGCCGGCCCCGGGGCCGTGCCACGCGAGCGGCGGGAGGGGTTGCCGATGAGTGGCTGGGGCAGCTGGCGCGAGCCAGCCGAACCGGCCTGGGCCGCCGAGCCCACCCACGAATGGCAGCCGCAGTTCCCCGGGCAGCGCTACCCCGGCGACATCGGCATCGAGAACCTGACGCCGCGCCCGCGCGCCGTGGTCGGCCGCGCCGAGGTACGCCCGGTCAGCCCCGCGCCCGGCGAGGACGCGCACCCGGTGAGCCCCGCCGGTGCCTGGCCCTCGCGGGACGAGAGCGGGCGGCCGGTGAGTCCGGCCGGTCCACGTGACGCCCACCCGGTCAGCCCGGCCGGCGGTCATCCGGTCAGCCCGGCCGGTCCACGCGGCGCGTACCCGACCAGTCCGGCCGGTCCACACGGTGCCTACCCGACCAGTCCGGCGGTCCCGCCCGGCGCATACCCGACCAGCCCGGCCGGGCTACGGGGCGCGCATCCGGACGGACCGGCAGGACCACGCGGCGGGCACGCAGACGGGCCGGCCGCCTCGCGCTGGGCGTACCCGGTCGGTTCCGCCGGTCCCGGCGGACAGCGCCCGCCGGGACCGGGCGAGCGGCGCGGACGTTCCGACGGCCCCGGCGCGGACGGCCGGGAGCCCCACCGCCCCGGTCCGCCGCCGGAGCGGCTCGACCAACGCTGGGTACGCCCCGACGGACCCCCGCGCCGGGCCGTCCAGCCCGGCTGGATGGCGGAGCCGAACGAGACCCCGCACCCCGCCCCGCGCTGGACCGATCGCCCGGCGGACGGCAGGCGCGCCCCGGCCGACGGTCGTCCGGCGGCTTCCGGCGAACGATGGGACTCGCCCGACGGTCACCAGGACCACTTCCCGGGCGGGCGCCGCGAACCCCGGCCCGACGGGCGCCACCGCCCGTTCGCGGAGCCGTCACCGAACGATCCCGACCGTGGTCGGCGTGGTCCCGGCCTCGACCGGCGCGACGATGCGGTGCCACAGCCGGAGCGGAGCGCGGCCGGCTGGAGCGAGCCGGGCCGGCGGGAACCCGGCTGGAGCGGGCCGGGTCGCGACGAACGGCGTGAACCCGGCCGTGACGGCTGGCGGGAGCCCGGCCCGCGTCCCCCCGCGGACCGGCGAGAACCGGCGGGTGGCCGGTGGGACGACCGCGCGCCGGGCCGCGAGGCTGCCGCGTATCCGGACACCCGGCGCCGGGTGCCGGAGAACGGGCGGCCCGCGCAACCCGACCGCCACGTCACGCAGGGACACCGTCCGGCTGACCCGCAAGCCACCGCCCCGACACGGCCGGGCGCCGACCAGCGTTGGCAGCGCCCGCCGGCCGACCGGTCCCGCCCGCACCAGGGCGAGTGGCCGATCGTCGAGCCACACCCCCGGCCGGAGCCCGACGCGCACCGGCCGGACGAGCGGCACCGCCCGACCGTGGATCGGCCGGTACCGTCCCGGCACCCGATGCCACCCGCCGACGCCCCACGCCCCGACGCGCACCGCCCCGAACAGGACGGTTCTCCTCGCCCGGACCCACGCGACGCCCGGCCTGCCCGCCCTGGCACCCAGCCCGGCGGCACCGGTCATACTCAGCCGCACGCCTCCCGGCCGTCCCCCGCCCCGTCACGCCCGGACACCGCCCCGTCACGTGCGGAGGCCGGTCACGCGCAGCCGGAGCAGGACCGTCGCCGGTCGGACGGGGTCGCCGCCCGTCCGGATCCCCGACCGCAGCAGTGGCCGGTACGGCCCGACGAGCGCCCGCCGGCGTCCCCGGACCAGACGGCCCCACGCCCGGACGGGTCCCGGACGGCGTCCCCGGACCAGACGGCCGCACGCCCGAACGAGCCCGGGACGACTCGGCCGGACGAGCGCCGGACACCGCCGGACGCACCGACGACGGCGCGGCCCGGGCAATGGCCCGACGCTCGTCCGGTCCGTGGAACCGACGGCCGGGCCGCACCCCCGGCCGTGTCGGCCGGACACCCGCCCGCCGACGACCGTCCCCGTCCCGTCCCGGCGGCGCCGGATCCGCCCGCTGCAACCCGCCCGCCCGTGCACCCCGGCGACAGTTCGCCGTCGACCGGCGACACTCCGCTACGGCCCGTGCCGCCTGCCGATGCGGACGAGCAGCAGCGGATGCCGGCACCGGCCCCGTTCGATGTGCCTGCCGGTCAGACGTTCCGCGCGCCCGCGGGCCCGACGGCCGGCACGCCTGCGGGGTCCACTTCCGTCGTGCCCGCGGGCCCGACGGCCGGCACGCCTGCGGATTCCCGGTCCGGCGTGCCCGCTTCCGCGAGCCCGGCGACCAGCGCACCCGTCTCGGGCGTACCGGAATCCAGCAGGCCCGTCTCCGGGGCGCCCGCCGCGGGCATGCCGGGCGCCGACGCGCCTGTCTCCGGTCCGGCCACGCCGGTCGCCGGCCGGCCCAGCGACGGTACGCAGACTCCGATCGGCACCGGAGGGGCGCAGCGAAGCGGGGAGCCCACCCGCCCCACGCCGTCGCGGGGACGGACGGAAGAGCCGCAGGGCCCGGCTCCAGCCGTGCCGGCCACCGGCACCCGACCCGTGCCGGGCCCGGATGCCAGCCGTCGCGACGTCGACGCGACACCCCGGGCGATCACCCGGTCCACGCCGGACACGGACGCCGGCCGGTCCGAAGCCGACGTGCCCGCCCAGCCCGCGCAGGGCACGGATCGCCCCGGAGCCGACGCGCGCACCCGGCCCACCCAAGGCACAGATCGCCCCGAACCCGACGCGCCCTCCGACGGTCTCGGAGCCGAAGCGTCCCCGCACCGGAGCGACGAGCCGTCGGAGAACGGCCGCTCGGGAAGGAAGACCGGCCCGCCCTCCCCCGGCGCGAAGGCGTGGTTCCAGCCGGCCCAGCCCGCCCGGCCCGCAGAAGCACCGGAGCCGCCGGAGATCTTCCGCGATTCCGGCCCCTCTGGGGGCCGTTTCGTACCAAGATCTCTGTCCGACCACGACTCGATCGAACGCCCCGCCGTGGTGGCGGCTGCTCCGGAAGCCGTGACGGAGGCGCCGGGCGTGACGGAGACGGCGGGACTCGATGCCGCAGCAACAGCGGCAGGTGCTCCCGCGCCGGGGCCGAGCGCCGGTCCGGCACGAGCGTCCACCGCCGACCCGGCCGCGCCCCTGCCCGACTCTGCACCGTCCCCGACAGCTACGCCGTTCCCCACCATCCCACCGGGCGACGCTGACCCGCCGCTCCCGGCCGCCGCGTCGACCGGCACCGCCGACAGACGTCAGGACGGCGCGGCACCGCAGGCCACCGCCGACGAGACGGCACCGCAAACCACCGCCAACCACCCGGCAACGCAGGCCACCGCCGATCCCACGGCACCAGAGACCACCACCGACCGTCCGACACCTGAGACGGCCGCCGACCACACGGCACCAGAGACCACCACCGACCGCACCGGGTCCGCCCCGCCCGCTCCTCAGCAGGTCGGCACGGCGGCCGACGCCGCGCCCGCGCGGCCTTCGCCCACCGCTGAGGAGATCGCCGCCCCCGGCAGCGCGCCCGCCGAGCACGGCGGCGCCCCGGCCGGCACCGCGGGCACCGGCCCGGCCGAACAGCCACTCGCCGACACCGGCCACAGCGACGCCGTCGGCGACGGGCCAGAGCGCGCCGACGACCACGAACACGCCCCGCCCGCGCAACAGAAGCAGGCGCCGACCCACGACGGCGGCGCGGCCGACGCCGACGAGGCGCGGGAACCGCGTACCCCCGACGCCGCAACCGGCGACGACGCGGGCCCGGCGGCGGAGGCCGAACCGCCGTCCCCGGTGGAACCGGAGCAGGCCCTCGCCGCGGTCGGCTGGGAACTGGATCCGCGTACGCTGCGCGAGCAGGCCCCCGACCCGGCCCGGTTGCGGATGATCCGGGACGGGCTCACCGGCAAACTGGACACCACGCTCGACAACCGGAGCCGGGCCCGGCTGCTCAGCCTGCGGTCGGTGGCGTCCCGGATCCTCGGTGACCTGGACGACGCGCTCGCCGACGCGCGGCTGGCCGTCACGTACGCGGAGGCCACCGGCGAGTTCCGGCGGACCGCGCTGGCCCGCGCGCGCCTCGCCGAGGCGCTGCGGTGGCGGGGGGACCACGCGGAGGCGGACCGGCTCTTCGCCGAGGCGAACTCGCCGGAGCTGCCGGACCGGCTGCGCGCGTTGCTGCACGAGCACGCCGGGCGGTGCTGCTACGACCAGGGGCGGCTGACCGAGGCGTGCCTGCACTTCGAGCGGGCGCTGGACCTGCGTCACGGCGAGGACCCGCAGCTCGGCGCCCGGGTCGAGGTGGCGCTGGACGCGGTCGCGGAGCGGGCCGCCGCGGACGGTTTCGGTCCGCCGCCGCGCCGGCCCGAGGAGGTGCTCGGCACCCCGCGCCTGCCGGTGGCGACGTTCGACGAGGAGCAGCAGCTCTGGGGGTATGCGAACGCCGACGGCGAGATGGTGATCGCACACCGGTACGCGGAGGCGCAGCCGTTCCACGAGGGGCTGGCCTGGGTACGGCGGCCGGAGGCGTCCCGGTGGGCGCTGATCGACACGTCCGGCACGGCGCTGATCGAGGCGAACAACGGCTACCGGTCGGTGGTGCCCTTCTCGGATGGGCTGTCCTGGGTGTCGATGGACGGCAAGGGCCGGTGGATGGCCGTCGACCGGATGAACATCGTGAAGATCCCGCCCGGGTACGAGGAGGCGCGGCCGTTCCGCAACGGCCTGGCGGCGGTACGGCAGAACGGCGGCTGGGGCGCGGTGGACCTGACCGGCGAGGTGGTGGTGCCGACCCGCTACCACCGTCTCGGCACGTCGCTGGTCGACGGCCGGGAGGTCGACGGGTTCACCGCGGACGGACTGGCGGTGGTCGAGCTGGCCGGCCGCCGGGGCGTGGTGGACCGGGCCGGCCGGGTGGTGGTGACACCGGCGTACCCGACGGTGGTGGTGCACCCGGTGGCGTTCCTGGTCGCCACCGAGTCGGGCCGGTGGGGCGCGCTGGACCGGCGCGGCGAGCCGCTCATCGACCCGGTACACCCCGGGCGCACGGCGGTGGTCGCGGAGATCGACCGGCTGCTCGCCGACGCCAGCCCGGTGCTCTGACCAGCGTCCGGCACGCCACCCGCAGCGGCGGCGCCCCGGTCCGTCAGCGACCGGCGCCCGGGCCGGCCGCTCCCGCCGTCGGCGGGGGGCCGAGCAGCTCGATGCCGTTGCGGGCGGCGGCGTGTCCGAGGGCGGCCGGGTCGATCGGCTCCGGGTCGGGCAGCCGGCGGTGCGGCGCGGGTACGCCTGCTTCCGCGGCGAATCGCTCGAACCCGGCCGGGGTGGTGATCTGGAGCGCGCGCAACGGCTCGTCCGGGCCGACCACGAAGGTGTGCGGCAGGCCCACCGGCAGCAGGACGAAGTCACCGGGGCCGGCGGCGAGCGTCTCGCCGTCGCAGTGGAACCGGGCGGTGCCGGACAGCAGGTAGAACATCTCGTCCTCGACCTGGTGACGGTGCAGTGGCGGGGCGAAGCCGGGCGGGTTCACGAACTCGGCGACGGTGAGGCGGTCCCGGGTGTGCCGGCCGCCGGCCTTCAGCGTGCAGAGGTTGCCGAGGAACCAGTACGCCTCGCCGTCTTCGGGGCCGAGCAGGTAGGGGCGGACGGACATGAGCAGCCTCCAATTTCAGTGAATGCGAGAACATTCGATAGCCAGCAGTCTAGTGAATGCATTGTTAGTATCGCGAGGTCATGGCTGGAGTCAAGGACGGCAAGGCGACGCGCCCCTACCGCTCGGCGGTGCGCGAGGAGAGCGCCCGGCGTACCCGGCAGGCGGTGGTGCGGGCGGCGACCGACCTGTTCGTCACGCGCGGCTACGCGGCGACGTCGCTGGCCGACGTGGCCGCCGAGGCGGGCGTCGCCCGGCCCACCGTGTTCGCCGTGTTCGGCTCCAAGGCCGCCCTGCTGCGCCAGGTGCTCGACGAGGCGCTCGCCGGTGACGACGAGCCGGTGCCGGTGGCGCGCCGCCCCTGGTTCCAGCCGGTCTGGGAGGCGGCCGACCAGGGCGCGGCGCTCGACGCGTACGCCGGGGTCTGCACGCTGATCGGTCACCGCGCGGCCGGCGTCTTCGAGACGGTGCGCCGCGCCGCGGACGAGGCGCCCGAGGTGGCCGAACTGTGGGAGACGCTGCTGCGCAACCGCCGCGCGGGCGCCGACATGGTGGTCGACCGGCTGCTCAGCCTGGACGGCCCGCTCCGGCCGGACGCGGGCACCGGACGCGCGGTCGACGCACTGTGGTTCTACAACGACCCGGCGCACTACGCGGCCCTGGTGCAGCGGTGCGGGTGGACGGAGGAGAGTTTCCGGCGGTGGCTCGCCGCCCGGATGCGCGACGCGCTGCTGGGGGCGTGAGCGCCGGACGGCGGCCGGGACCGGGCGGGTCTAGGGTCGGGAGCATGGAATTCCGTCACCTTGGCCGCTCCGGCCTGATGGTCAGCGAGATCTCGTACGGCAACTGGATCACCCACGGCTCGCAGGTCGAGGAGGACGCGGCGGTCGCGTGCGTCCGCGCCGCCCTCGACAGCGGCATCACCACGTTCGACACCGCCGACGTGTACGCGGGCACCCGCGCCGAGTCGGTGCTCGGCCGGGCGCTCAAGGGCGAGCGCCGCGAAGGGCTGGAGATCTTCACCAAGGTCTACTGGCCGACCGGGCCGGGCCGCAACGACCGGGGCCTGTCCCGCAAGCACATCATGGAGTCGATCGACGGCTCGCTGCGCCGCCTCCAGACCGACCACGTGGACCTCTACCAGGCCCACCGCTACGACTACAGCACGCCGCTGGAGGAGACGATGGAGGCTTTCGCCGACGTCGTACGCTCCGGCAAGGCGCACTACATCGGTGTCTCCGAGTGGAGGGCGTCCCAGCTGCGCGAGGCGCACGCGCTCGCCCGTGACCTGCGCATCCCGCTGATCTCGAACCAGCCGCAGTACTCGATGCTGTGGCGGGTCATCGAGACCGAGGTGATCCCCACCAGCGAGGAACTGGGTGTCGGCCAGATCGTCTGGTCGCCGATGGCCCAGGGTGTGCTGTCCGGGAAGTACCTGCCCGGCCAGCCGCCGCCCGCCGGCTCCCGCGCCACCGACGAGAAGTCCGGCGCCGGGTTCATCGCCCGGTTCATGACCGACGACGTGCTCACCCGCGTGCAGCGGCTCAAGCCGCTGGCCGAGCAGGCCGGGCTGACCATGCCGCAGCTCGCCGTGGCCTGGGTGCTCCAGAACCCGAACGTCTCCTCGGCGATCGTCGGCGCGTCCCGGCCGGAGCAGGTGCACGACAACGTGAAGGCGGCGGGCGTGCGGCTCGACGCCGACCTGCTCAAGGCGATCGACGAGATCGTCGAGCCGGTCACCGAGCGGGACCCGGCGAAGACCGAGAGCCCGGCTCAGCGCCCGTGACGTCGCGTCGTTCCCGGGCCGGGCTCGCACCGGCCCGGGAACGACCCGGTCAGCTCTCCCAGAAGCGGATCAGGGCGTAGCCGATCTGGTACAGCTCGCGCGGCAGGCCGAGCGCGTCGCCGACCGCGAAGACCGCGCCGAAGAACACCCGGTTGATCTGCGGGCTCCACAGCAGCGCGAACAGCAGGATGAAGCCGTACGGGGCGAACAGGTCGTACATCCGCCGGTAGGCGGGACTGAGCCACGGCTGGAGCATGTTGCCGCCGTCCAGGCCCGGCACCGGCAGCAGGTTGAGCACGCTCGCGGTGAGCTGGAGGAACGCGAGCAGCCCGATGCCGGCCCAGAACTCCAGCGGCCCGCCCAGTTCCGGCCCCCACGCCACCGCCGCCACCAGCAGCAGCGTGAACAGCACGTTCGTGGCCGGCCCGGCCAGGCTGACGAGCGTGTGCCGCAGCCGGCCGGGGATGGCGTGCCGGTCCACCCAGACCGCGCCACCGGGCAGGCCGATGCCGCCGAGCAGCACCACGACCACCGGCAGCACGATCGACAGCAGCGGGCTGGTGTATTTCAGCGGGTTGAGCGTGAGGTAGCCCCGGTGCGCGATGTCCCGGTCACCGGCCCGGTACGCGACCACGGCGTGCGCGTACTCGTGCAGGCACAGCGAGACCAGCCAGCCCGAGACGACGAAGAGGAACACGTCGAAGCCGACGTTGCCGTACCGGTTCCAGGTCATCACCCCGGAGGCGACGAAGAGCGCCACCAGGGCCAGGAAGATCGGGCTCGGCCGGAACGCCGCCCGGGGCACGCCGAGGACCAGCGGCTCACCGGGGCGGTCGTAGCCGGTCATTCGGCCGGGGGTTCCAGGCTCATCCGGTAGTCCACCCGGTCGTCCTCGACCAGCGCGACGGAGGTGACGCCGGATGCCGCGAGCTCCCGCCAGGTCTGGCCGATCCACGACTCGGCGTCCGCCTGGCTCGTGAACGACTCGGCGGGTCCGTCGACCGCGTCGCCGTTCGCGCCCTCGTACCGCCAGCTCCACGCCATGCCGCGTCTCCCCTCGCCGCCGTCCCGTCCGGGACGAACCTCCGCAAGCGTAGTCGCCCGCCCACGACGCTTCACCCCTCGACCGGCGCGGGCCGACGCGCGGGTGCCCGCAAGGTTCGGCCGTCACCAGCGGGGTATCCACGCCGGACGTCGTCAGCGAGGGAGGACACCATGCGGCCGTTGCGGGAGATGGACACCGAGGAGATACGGGCGATGGCGGTACGCGGCGGCATCGAGGCGGCCCACGAGATGGACCGGGAGGAGCTGCTCGACGCGCTCCTCGCCCGCCCCGGCGAGGGAGCCTGGCAGGAGGATCCGAAGCCGGTTGACGTGAATCCCAACGACTATCGCTTCGAGGCCCCCGAGCGCCGACCGCGATGACCCACCTCTCACTGCCAGGCCCGGGCGGCGGCATCTAAGGTACGGGGCATGTCCGTTGACGGGTGGCACACCCTCCTGGTGCTCGGCGGTATCCGCTCCGGCAAGTCCGAGTTCGCCGAGTCGCTGGTCGCCGACGCGCCCACGGTCCGGTACGTGGCCACCGCCCCGGCCGGCGATCCGGAGGACACCGAGTGGGCGGCCCGCCTCGCGGCGCACCGCGCCCGGCGGCCGGGTAGCTGGAACACCGAGGAGACGGCCGCGAACCCGGGCCGGCTGGTCGAGGTCATCGCCGCCGCCGGGCCCAACGACACACTGCTCGTGGACGACCTGGGCGGCTGGGTGACGGTGCTGCTCGACCCGGTCCACCAGCCGGCCGACGACACCGCCACGATCGCCGAGCTGGCCGCGGCGGTGCGGTCCAGCACGGCCCGGCTGGTGCTGGTCAGCCCCGAGGTGGGCCTGTCCCTGGTGCCCACCACGCCGCTGGGCCGGGCGTTCACCGACGCGCTCGGCGCGACCAACCGGGCGGTCGCCGACGCCTGCGACGCGGTCGCGCTCGTGGTGGCCGGTCAGACCGCGTGGCTCAAGCCGGCCACCCCGGCCACCCCGGCCCCCGCGCACGCCGTGCCGCCCGCCGCCGCGCCGCCCGAGGCCGCGCCGAGCCACGCCGCGGCACCGCAGACCGCAGCGCCCCGAGCCGCGGCACCCTTGACCACGGCCGCGCCGAGCCAGGCCGCACCTGACCAGGTCACGCCGGCCGGTCTCGGCGCCGCAGACCTGACACTGCCCGAGGTGCTCACCCCGGCCGCCGCCCCGGCGCCCGCCCCGGCCGCCCCCGACGCGCCGGGTACGGGCGACTGGGCCGCACCGACCATGGCGCTGCCGATGATCGCCACCGGCCTGGTCATCCAGCCGGGCATGGAACTGCCGATGCCCGACGACTACACCGGGCCGCAGGCGGTCGACCGGCTCGCCACCCTCGACATTTCCGGCGCCGGTCTCGGCGTGCTGGAGCAGGTGGTCGGCTTCGCCGCCGCCACCCAGGGCACCTCGACGCCGCGTCCGTGGGACTCCGTACGCGTCCTGCTGATCCGGGGCGACCACGAGGGCGGCGCGTCGGCCGGCGCGACGCCCGGAGCGTCGGCCCGCCGCGCCCGGCAGGCCCGCGCCGGCCGGGGCGCGCTGGCCCGGCTCGCCGCCGAGAACCGGGCCGGCCTGCAGATCGTCGAGGCGCCCGTGTCGGCGCCGATGGAGGACGGCCCGGCCCTGCCCGCCGACGAGGTCGAGGCGGCCCTGCGCTACGGCTGGCGGCTCGCCGAGCAGGCCGCCGACGCCGGGGTGCAGCTGCTGGTGCTCGCCGCCTGCGGCGCGGGTGCCGAGGCCGCCGCCGCGGCGGTGCTCGCGGCCACCGCGGGGGCGGAAGCGCCGACCGTACTCGGCCGGGTGATCACCGAGCAGGGCGAGATCGACGACACCGCGTGGATGGCCCGCTGCGCGACGGTACGGGACGCGCTGCACCGCACCCGGCGCTCCGCCCGGGAGGCCAAGGACGTGCTGGCCGAGCTGGGCGGCGGCGACATCGCACTGGCCACCGGTGTGCTGCTGGGCGCCACCGCCCGCAAGGTGCCGGTGCTGCTGGACGGCCCGGTCGGCACCGCCGCCGCCATGGTCAGCCGCGACCTGGCCGGGCAGGCCCGGCACTGGTGCCTGCTGCCCGACCACGGCGGCCGTCCGGGCGTGCGGCTCGCCGCCGACGTGCTCGGCCTGACCCCGCTGGTGGACCTGCGGCTGGACCTGGGCGAGGGGGCGACCGCGCTGGCCGCGCTGCCGCTGCTGCGCTCCGCGCTGACGCTCGCCGCCACGCTGCCGGCGCACCCGTCGCTGGGCGGCCCCGACGACGACGGCGACGAACCGGACTTCGCCGAGCCGGAGCCGGCCGGTCCGGGGCCGACCACGGTCGGTGCCGACGAGCCGGTCTCCCCCGGCCGACGTGCCGACTGACGCGCGGCTCGCCGACGGCATCCGGCTGGCGCTCACCACGTTCACCACCCTCCCGGTACGCGCCGGCCGGGTCGACCGGGCCGCCGCCGGGACCGCGATGGCGCTCGCTCCGCTGGTCGGCGCGCTGCTCGGCGCCGTACTCGGCGGGGTGCTGCTGCTCACCGGCGCGCTCGCGCCACCGCTCGTCGCCGCCGTGGTGACAGTCGGGCTGGGTGCGCTGCTCACCCGGGGCCTGCACCTGGACGGGCTGGCCGACACCGTCGACGCGCTCGGCTCGTACCGGCGCGGCCCGGCCGCGCTGGAGATCATGAAGCAGCCGGACGTCGGCCCGTTCGGGGTGGTCGCGCTCGTGGTCGTACTCCTGCTCCAGAGCGCGGTGCTCGCGGAGCTGGCCGGCCGGGACGCGCTCGCCGCGGTCGCGGCGGTGGTCGCGGCCACCGCGGCCGGGCGGCTCGCCGTCGGCCTGGCCTGCCGGCGTGGCGTGCCGGCGGCCCGGCCGGAGGGCCTGGGCGCGCTCGTCGCCGGCACTGTGGGGTGGGCCGCCCTGACGCTCGGCGCGGTCGCCGTCGCGCTGGCGGCCGTGCCCGCGGTGCCGGACCGGCCGTGGCAGGGGCCGCTCGCCGTGCTCGGCGCGCTCGCCGTCGCGGCCGGGCTCCTCCGGCACCTGGTACGCCGCCTCGGCGGCATCACCGGCGACGTGCTCGGGGCGCTCGTGGAGATCGTCACCACGCTGTCCTACCTGGGACTGGTGCTGACCGGCTGAACGCCACCGGTCCGGGCGGGTAGCGTTCGGGGCGATTGCACCGGCGCGGTCGAGGGGGACGGCATGCTCATCACGGACGACTTCCTGCCGGTACCGGTGCCCGAGTCGCTCGACGCGACCTACCTGGTGCCGATCACCGGGCTGCCCAAGGTGAGCCCGAAGACCGCCGTGGACGGCCTGGCCGGCCGGCTCGCCGAACCGGTCCACGGGCTGGCCCGGCAGATGCTCGACAGCCCGCTGATGACGGTGGACACCCGTACCGTCGACGAGTTCCCCGAACTGCCGCCGGACCTGCTCACCGCGTTCGGCGCCACCGAGGAGCAGCTGGCCCGGCTGGCCGCCGCCACCCACCTGGTGGTGGTGCAGGCCGAGTACCGGCCGGGCTGGCCGCCGGCGCACGAGTGGGCCGCCCGCGCGGTGGCCGCGGCGGTCGCCGAGACGGTCGGCGGGGACGTGGTGGACGTCTTCGGGCTCCAGTTCCTCGACCCGGCGGCGGCGCTGCGCTCGCTGCCCGACGACCAGGGCCGGATCCGGCTCGTCGACTGGGTGCTGGTGCCCTACTCCTCGGACTCCGACGGGCTCTGGTTCACCACGAAGGGGCTGCGCCGGTTCGGGCTGCTGGAGTTGCAGGCGCAGGGCGTACCGGACCATTTGACCCGGGCGTGGGGCGCGGTGATGACCGGTGCGGCCCGGCGGCTGCTGCGGGACTGGACCGACGGGCTCGCCGGCGACGAGGTGCCCGCCTTCGTGCAGCTTCCGGTGCTGGCCACGGTGACCGGGCACGACATCGCCGTGGCGTACGGCAATCCGGAGCAGCACGGCGCGACCGCGCCGGTGCTGCTGCGGCTGGAGCTGGACCCGGCCACCGACCCCGACGCCGACTCGTTCCTGAGCCTCAACCCGCCGCCCGGGCATCCGGGACCGCCCGGCCGCTACTTCGCCGCCGCCTGCGCGACGCTGTTCAACGGCATCCAGCCGGACGTGCGCTACACCCGCACCGGGGACGCGATGAGCCGCGCGGTGGAGACCGCCCGCGCCGCGCTCGGCGACATCCGGGCCCGCTTCCTGGCCGGGCGGCTGCCCGAGGAGAGCCAGCTCGTGGTCAAGTACGGCCTGCCCGGCGACGACGGCCCCGAGTACGTCTGGGCCGGGGTGACCTCGTGGGACACCCCGGAACGGATCGTCGGCGCGAGCGCCAGCGACGCCAACACCGACCCGAGCGTGCGGATCGGCTCCCCGGTGGTGGTGGAGGCGTCGGACGTCGTCGACTGGGCCGTGCTGGACGGCACCGGCGTGCTGGAGGGTGGCTGGACACAGGCAGTCCTCGACGCCGGTGAGCGCGGCGAGGACTGACCCGCGCTCAGCGCACCGAGGGCTCGACGAACGGCGGCCTGGTCAGGCGCATCCGGGCACGGCGGCCCCGGATGTCCACCTCCAGCTCGTCGCCGTCGGCCCGCTTCGGGTCGGTGTCGACGAGCGCCAGCGCGACGCCGTGCTTGAGCGTCGGGCTGAACGTGCCGCTGGTGACGGTGCCGACCTGCCGGTCGCCCGCGTACACGGCCATGCCGGGGCGCGGGATGGCCCGGTCCACGGCGGTGAGGCCGCGCAGCGTCCGGGCCGGACCGGCGGCCTTCTCGGCGAGCAGCGCGTCCCGGCCCCAGAACGCCGCCTTGTCCCAGCCCACCGCCCAGCCGGAACGGCCCTGCACCGGAGTGATCTCCAGGGACAGATCCTGCCCGTGCAGCGGGTAGCCCATCTCGGTGCGCAGCGTGTCCCGGGCGGCCAGGCCGCAGGCCCGTACGTCGTCTGCCGCGGCGAAGATCGCGTCCCAGACGGCGACCGCGTGCTCGGCCGGGACGACCAGCTCGTAGCCCAGCTCGCCGGTGTAGCCGGTGCGGCACACGGTCAGCTCCACCCCGTCGAGCGTGGCGGTGGAGAAGCTCATGTAGTCGTGGGCGGTGGGCAGGCCGAGCACGCCCAGCAGCTCCGCCGAGCGCGGCCCCTGGACGGCAAGCACCGCGTACGCCTCGTGCTCGTCGGTGACTGTGACGCCCTCGGGCGCCGCGGCGCGCAGCCGGCGGGCGACCTCGGCGGTGTTGGCCGCGTTGGGCACCAGGAAGACGTGGTCCCCGGCGTGCAGGTAGGCGATGATGTCGTCCACCACGCCGCCGGTGGCGTCGTCGCAGCAGAGCGTGTACTGGGCCTGGCCGGGCGCGATCCGGCCGAGGTCGTTGGTGAGGCAGGCGTTGACGAAGTCCGCCGCGCCCGGCCCGGCGACCCGGATCTTGCCCAGGTGCGAGACGTCGAACACGCCGACGCCCTCGCGGACGGCCGTGTGCTCCTTCAGCACGCCACCACCGGCGTACTCGAGCGGCATCTGCCAGCCGCCGAAGGGGGCGAACTTCGCGCCGAGCGCGGTGTGCCGCTCGTGCAGCGGGGAACGGCGCAGCCGGGTCTCGGCGGCGTCGGAGGTCACCTCGGTCATGGGTGGCAACTTACCGGCCCGGGCCGGTGTGGTTAGCATCGGCGGGATCCCGTCGGCACGCATCGGCGGGACAACCACGACTCCCGGCGGGTAGGTTGCCGCCGGAGAGACCTTCACCGCCGGTACGCGACGACGCGGCCGGCCCGGCCCGCCCGGAGTAGCTTTCGTGACATCGCCCCGCACCACCCTCAGCCTGGTCGACACCGACCCCGCCGAACTCGCCGTCGACGCGATCGTGATCGGCGTGCACAGCCAGACCACCGAGCCGGGCAACGGCGCACCCGCCCACGCTTTGCTGCTGGCGAGCGGCGGGGAGAGCATCGCCGCCGCGTTCGACGGAAAGCTGACCGAGACGCTGGCTCTGCTCGGCGCGACCGGTGGCCCGGGCGAGGTGATCAAGCTGGCCACGCTGGGCACCGTGTCCGCCCCGCTGGTCGTGGCGGTCGGCCTCGGCCCGGAGCCCGCCGGTGCCGCCCCGGCACCGGAGTCGCTGCGCCGGGCCGCCGGTGCCGCGGTGCGGGCGCTGGCCGGCGCCCCGCGCGTCGCCCTGGCCCTGCCGCTGCCCGACGACGCCGACGCCCCGGCCGCCCTGCGCGCGGTCGCCGAGGGCGCGCTGCTGGGCGGCTACCGGTTCGCCGGCTACAAGACCAAGCCGCAGCCGGCCCGGCGCGAGCCGGTGGCCGAGGTGCTGGTGGCGGTGCCGGACGCGGCCGACGCGACCGCCCAGGCCGAGATCGCGCGGGCGCAGGCGGTGGCCGGCGCGGTGCGGACCAGCCGGGACTGGGTCAACACCGCGCCGAACGAGCTGCGTCCCCCGGCGTTCGCCGACGCCGTCTCCGCCGCCGCGCGCGAGGCCGGACTGGAGGTCGAGGTGCTGGACGAGGCGGCGCTGAAGGCCGGCGGCTACGGCGGCATCCTCGCCGTCGGTCAGGGCTCCGAGGCCCCGCCGCGGCTGGTGAAGCTCACCTGGACGCCCGAGGGCGGCGGCAACGGCAAGCGGGTCGCGCTGGTCGGCAAGGGCATCACGTTCGACACCGGCGGCATCTCGATCAAGCCGGCGCAGGGCATGTGGGAGATGAAGTCGGACATGGCCGGGGCGGCGGCCGTCGGCGCGGCCATGCTGGCGGTCGCGGCGCTCAAGCCGTCGGTGACCGTCACCGGCTACCTGCCGATGGCGGAGAACATGCCGTCGGGCACCAGCTACCGCCCGGGCGACGTGATCAGCATGTTCAACGGCAAGAAGGTGGAGGTGCTCAACACCGACGCCGAGGGCCGGATGGTGCTGGCCGACGCGATGGCGCGGGCCTGCGCGGACGGCGCGGACTACCTGTTCGAGACCTCCACGCTGACCGGCGGGCAGGTGATCGCGCTGGGCAAGCGGATCGCCGGTGTGATGGGCACCCCGGAGCTGTGCGAGCGGGTGCGGGTCGCCGGTGACGCGACCGGCGAGCCGGCCTGGCCGATGCCGCTGCCGGACGACGTGCGCAAGGGCATGGAGTCGGACGTCGCGGACATCTCGCAGGTCAACGCCGGGATGGACCGGGCCGGGCACATGCTCCAGGGCGGGGTGTTCCTGCGCGAGTTCGTGACCGACGACGTGGCCTGGGCGCACATCGACATCGCCGGTCCGGGCTACCACTCGGGCGAGGCGACCGGCTATTTGACGAAGGGCGGCACCGGTGTGCCGGTGCGGACGCTCGTGCACCTGGTCGAGGACGTCGCCACCAACGGCTGACAAGTAAGGAAGGGCCCCTTCTTAACGCCTGGCGTTGTAGAAGGGGCCCTTTTTAACACAAGCGTTCAGAACAGCTCGGGCCGGCGCTTGCGGCGCTCGTTGTAGTCGCGCATGCGCTGCGGGTAGCCCATCAGCCGCACGTCGTAGATCGGGATCGCGATCCGGTGCGCCCAGCGGCGGGCCTCGTCCGGCCCGCCGACGCGCCGCCGGGTCCACTCGCCGTCGTCGGCGATCAGCATGATCGTGGTCTCGGTGACCGTCGTACGGGGCTCGATGTACGCCTCGACGCCCTTGCGGGTCCGGACGAAGTTCTCCAGATGGTCCAGATCGGCGCGGTCGGCGGCGCGGTCGCGGCTCGCCGGGACCGCCCGCTTGCGTCGTCGGAACAGCCCCACCGAATCCACTCCTCCCCCATCGCCGTCATCGAGGTCGGTGCCAAGGGTACGTGTCGCCGACGTGTCGTTGGGCACCTCGGTACGCGCTCGGTCCGTGGTGGTGACAAGATGACCGAGGTGGGGTGTACCTGTTACTCCGCCGTAACCCCCGATGCAGTGACGCGACCTGGGAGTTGGATGTGAGCGAGCCGAACGACACGACCTTCGACATCGTCATCCTCGGAGGTGGTAGCGGCGGCTACGCGGCGGCGCTGCGTGCCGCCCAGCTGGACCTCTCCGTCGCCCTCATCGAGAAGAGCAAGCTGGGCGGGACCTGCCTGCACAACGGGTGCATCCCGACCAAGGCGCTGCTACACGCCGCCGAGATCGCCGACCAGACCCGCGAGTCCGAGCAGTTCGGCGTGAAGGCCGAGCTGGTCGGCATCGACATGAAGGCGGTCAACTCGTACAAGGACGGCGTGATCTCCCGCCTGTACAAGGGCCTGCAGGGCCTGGTGGGCAGCAGCAAGAAGATCACCTTCGTGGCGGGCGCCGGCAAGCTGGTCGGCAAGAACGTCGTCGAGGTCGACGGCAAGCGCTACACCGGCCGCAACGTCGTGCTGGCCTCCGGTTCGTACGCGAAGAGCCTGCCCGGCCTGGACGTCGACGGCGAGCGGATCATCACCAGCGACCACGCGCTGACGCTGGACCGCGTCCCGTCGTCGGCGATCGTGCTCGGCGGCGGTGTCATCGGCGTCGAGTTCGCCAGCGCCTGGAAGTCCTTCGGCGTGGACGTGACGATCGTCGAGGCGCTGCCCCGCCTGGTCGCCGCCGAGGACGAGGAGTCGTCGAAGGCGCTGGAGCGGGCGTTCCGCAAGCGGAAGATCAACTTCAAGGTCGGCAAGCCGTTCGAGAAGGTCGAGAAGACCGACAAGGGCGTGAAGCTGACCATTCAGGGCGGCGACACGGTCGAGGCCGAGCTGTTGCTGGTCGCCGTGGGCCGCGGCCCGAACACCGCCGGCCTCGGCTACGAGGAGCAGGGCGTCAAGATGGACCGCGGCTACGTGCTGACCGACGAGCGGCTGCGCACCAGCGTGCCGAACGTCTACGCGGTCGGTGACATCGTGCCCGGCCTGCAGCTCGCGCACCGCGGCTTCCAGCAGGGCATCTTCGTCGCCGAGGAGATCGCCGGAAAGACCCCGGCCGTGATCGACGAGGCCGGCATCCCGCGCGTCACCTACTGCGACCCGGAGCTGGCGTCGGTCGGACTGACCGAGGCGAGGGCCAAGGAGCAGTACGGTGCCGACAAGATCAAGACCTACAACTACAACCTGGGCGGCAACGGCAAGAGCCAGATCCTCAAGACCGCCGGCCACGTGAAGCTGGTCCGGGTGGACGACGGCCCGGTGGTCGGCGTGCACATGGTCGGCGCCCGGGTCGGTGAGCTGATCGGCGAGGCGCAGCTCATCTACAACTGGGAGGCGTACCCGGCCGAGGTGGCGCAGCTCGTGCACGCCCACCCGACGCAGAACGAGGCTCTGGGCGAGGCGCACCTGGCCCTGGCCGGCAAGCCGCTGCACGCGCACGCCTGACACGACAACCGCGGCGTCCGGCGACGGGCGATGATCCCACCAGGGGAATGAAGGAGTCTGGAGAACATGCCGGTATCGGTCACCATGCCCCGGCTCGGCGAGAGCGTCACCGAGGGCACCGTCACGCGCTGGCTCAAGCAGGAGGGTGACACCGTCGAGGTCGACGAGCCTCTGCTCGAGGTGTCGACCGACAAGGTCGACACCGAGATCCCGTCCCCCGCGGCGGGCGTGCTGAGCCGGATCGTGGTCGGCGAGGACGAGACCGCCGAGGTCGGCAGCGAGCTGGCGGTCATCGCCGGCGAGGGCGAGGACGCGGGCGCGGCTCCCACCGAGAAGGCCGAGCCGGCCACCGAGCCGACGGCCGCCGCCGAGGGCACCGGCCCCGAGCCGGAGCAGGCCGAGGAGGCCGCCGCCGAGCCGGGCGCCGAGGCCGAGCAGTCGGCCGTCGAGGAGCCGGCCGAGTCCGCCGCGCCGTCGGGCGAGGGCACGCCGGTGACCATGCCGGCTCTGGGTGAGAGCGTCACCGAGGGCACCGTCACCCGCTGGCTCAAGCAGGTCGGCGAGACCGTCGAGGTGGACGAGCCGCTGCTGGAGGTCTCCACCGACAAGGTCGACACCGAGATTCCGTCGCCGGTCGCCGGCACGCTGCAGGAGATCAAGGTCGCCGAGGACGAGACCGCCGACGTCGGCGCCGTGCTGGCGATCGTCGGGGCGGCCGGCGCCGCGCCCGCGAAGGCGGAGCCCAAGCCCAAGGCCGAGCCGAAGGCCGAGCCCAAGGCCGAGCCCAAGGCCGAGCCCAAGGCCGAGCCGAAGCCGGAGCCCAAGGTCGAGGAGCCGACCCCGGGCCTGTCCTACAACGAGCCGGCCGCCGAGACGGAGCAGGCCGCGCAGCCGGCCAAGGCCGAGCAGGCGGCCCAGCCGGCCGCGCCGACCGCCACGCAGCGCCCGAGCGTCCCGGCCCAGAACGGCGAGGACGCCGCCGGGTACGTGACGCCGCTGGTGCGCAAGCTCGCCGCCGAGCACGGCGTGGACCTGGGCTCGCTCAAGGGCACCGGCGTGGGTGGCCGCATCCGCAAGCAGGACGTGCTGGAGGCGGCCGAGAAGGCGAAGGCCGCCAAGGCGGCGCCCGCCGCCGCTCCGGCCGCCAAGGCCGAGGCCCCGGCCAAGCCGGCCGCCAAGCCGGAGCCGAGCGCCAAGCGGGGCACTACGGAGAAGCTGCCGCGAATCCGGGCCACCATCGCCAAGCGGATGCAGCAGTCGCTGCACGAGACGGCGCAGCTGACCACAGTCGTCGAGGTCGACGTCACCAAGGTCGCCAAGCTGCGGGCGCGGGCCAAGGACTCGTTCCAGGCCAAGCACGGCGTGAAGTTGTCCTTCCTGCCGTTCTTCGCGCTGGCCGCGATCGAGGCGCTCCAGACGTACCCGATCATCCAGGCCAGCATGGACCTGGACGGCGGCACGATCACCTACCCGGCCGCCGAGCACCTCGGCATCGCCGTGGACACCGAGCGCGGGCTGCTCGTGCCGGTCATCCACAACGCCGGTGATCTGAACATGGGCGGCATCGCCAAGCGGATCGCCGACCTGGCCGAGCGCACCCGGGCCAACAAGATCACCCCGGACGAGATGGCCGGGGCGACCTTCACGCTCACCAACACCGGCAGCCGGGGCGCCCTGTTCGACACCCCGATCGTGCCGTCGCCGCAGTCGGCGATGCTCGGCACGGGGGCCGTGGTGAAGCGCCCGGTCGTGGTCAACGACGCGGAGCTGGGTGAGGTCGTCGCGATCCGGTCGATGGTCTACCTGGCCATGTCGTACGACCACCGGCTGATCGACGGCGCCGACGCAGCCCGCTTCCTCACCGCGGTGAAGGAGCGGCTGGAGGGCGGCAACTTCGAGGCCGAGCTGGGTCTGTAGATCCGAGACGGCGAGGGGGCGCGCGGCGACATGCCGCGCGCCCCCTCCGTCATTTCCGCGGGTCAGCCGCGCAGGTGCTCCTCGGAGACGGTCCAGAGCCGCTCGGCGGCCTCCGGGTCGCGGGCGTACGGCGCCCAGCCGGTGCGCGTGCCGGGCTGGTTCGGACCGGCCTCCTGGCAGTCCTCGAAGTACCGGCCGCCGACGCCGTCGAGCAGCGGCGAGGCGGCGACGCTGCTGCTGGTCGGCGCGCTGCTACCACCGAAGATCGACGATCTCATCCTGATCATCGCCCTGGGCGAGTCGGTCATCTCCGTCGGCGTGGGCAGCAACCTGCTCGGCCAGCCGCCCACCTGGCCGGCATGGCAGCGGCGGCACTCGGCATCTGCTTCACCACCGCGCTCTGGTGGGCGCACTACGACATGGTCGGGCCCGCTGGCACGACAGGCGAATCAAAGGGCGGGTGAACCAGCTGCCCGCCGCCTCCGTGATACCTGTCGGCCCCGCCGTGGGGCCACAGACGAGGGATACGGGGACCGCATGACCATCGACTCCGTCCACGCCGGCGCGGCCGGCACCTGGCAGCTCGGCGACCTGACCGTCAACCGCATGGGCCTGGGCGCGATGCGGCTGACCGCGAACGCCGACGGCAGTCCGAGCGACCGGGACCGGGCCGTCGCCGTACTGCGCCGCGCCGTCGAGCTGGGCGTCAACCACATCGACACGGCCGCGTTCTACTTCTCGCCGCTGCGCTCGGCCAACGAGCTGATCAGCCGGGCGCTGTGGCCGTACCCGGAGGATCTGGTCATCGTGACCAAGGTCGGGCCCGGCAAGGATCCGTCCGGGCAGTGGCTGCCGGCGGCCCGGCCGGACCAGTTGCGCGGGCAGGTAGAGGAGAATCTGCGCCAGCTCGGCCGCGACCACCTGGACGTGGTTAACCTACGGGTACACGGCCCGGAACCGCTGTCCGAGCACTTCGGCGCGCTGGCCGAGCTGCGCGACGCCGGGCTGATCCGGCACCTCGGCGTCTCCGCGGTACGCCCGCACCAGGTCGCCGAGGCGCGCGCCATCGCGCCGGTGGTGTGCGTGCAGAACTCGTACGGCCTGGGCTACCGCCGTCAGCACGACGAGCTGATCCGGGACTGTGCGGCGCACGGCACCGCGTTCGTGCCGTTCTTCTCCCTCGTCACCAGCGGCCGGGAGGCCGGTGCCACCGGCGAGGAACACACGGAGGTGCACGCGGTGGCCCGGGAGCACGGTGTGACGGCGGCCCAGGTCCGGCTGGCCTGGACGCTGGCCCGGGGCCCGAACGTGCTCGCCATCCCCGGCACCGGCGACCCGGCCCACCTGGAGCAGAACGTCGCCGCCGCCGGGCTGCGCCTGTCCCCCGCCGACCTGGCCCGGCTCGACGGCGTGTGACGCGTGTTAATAAGGGGCCCTTTCACCTCCTCAGGCGTTAAGAAGGGGCCCTTCCTTACGGCGCTGGTCCAGCACGTCGCCGTCACCGACGACGCGGAGGCGGCCGCCGCCGGGACGGCCGCCGAGACCGGGCTCACCCCGGCGGAGGTGCTGGCCACACCGTTCGTGCTGGCGGGGACGCCCGACGAGATCGTCGCGGCGGTGGCCGGGCACCGGCGCCGCTGGGGCGTCACCCGCTTCGTGGTACGCGCCGGAGCGGTCGAGGCGCTCGCCCCGCTCCTGCCCCGGCTGGCGGGGCTGGCGGAAAAAGAGCTGGACTTCGAGCAGGCTCGAAAGTGAACACTTGGCGCATGACGACGACACGGCGGCTGGGCCGCAGCGGCATCGAGGTCAGCGCGATCGGCATGGGCTGCTGGGCGATCGGCGGTCCGCTCTGGGACGGCACCCAACCGCTCGGCTGGGGCGAGGTGGACGACGACGAGTCGGTGCGTACCGTCCACCGAGCCCTGGACCTGGGCGCGACGCTGTTCGACACCTCCAGCAACTACGGTGCGGGGCACAGCGAGCGGGTGCTCGGGCGCGCGCTCGCCGGTCGCCGGGACAGCGCGGTCATCGCCACCAAGTTCGGCTACCCCACCGACGAGGAGACCCGCCAGGCCCTCGGCGAGGACGCCACAGCGGACTACGCGCGGCGCAGCCTGGAGGGTTCGCTGCGCCGGCTCGGCACCGACCACGTCGACCTCTACCAGCTCCACCTGGGCGGCTTGCCGGTGCCGCGGGCGCTGGACCTCGTCGGCACCCTGGAGGACCTGGTCGCCGAGGGGAAGATCCGGGCGTACGGCTGGAGCACCGACGACCCCGCCTCGGCGCGCGCCTACGCCGAGGCGGGACCGCACTGCGCGGCGATCCAGCACGACCAGTCGGTGCTGCGGGACAACGCCGCCGTGCTCGCGGTCTGCGCGGAGTTCGACCTCGCCGCCCTGAACCGGGGACCGCTGGCGATGGGCCTGCTCACCGCGAAGTACCAGGACGCGCCGGTCGCCCGGGGCGGCGACGACGTGCGCGGTGTGGCCCCGGAGTGGCTGGACTGGTTCACCGGCGGCGTACCGCGCGCCGAGTGGGCGCAGCGGGTGGCCCGGGTCCGCGAGGCGCTGACCGCCGACGGCCGCACCCTCGCCCAGGGCGCGCTCGGCTGGCTGCTCGCGCGCAGCCCGCACACCCTGCCGATCCCCGGCTGCCGGACCGTCGCGCAGGCGGAGGAGAACCTCGGCGCGCTGGCGTACGGGCCGTTGCCGCAGGACGCGTTCGCCGAGGTGGAACGCCTGCTCGCCGACCTGCGTACCGCCCCGGCCGACGCCTGACCGCCCGGTCCCTTTCGCGGGGTCCGCCTCAGAGGTGTCGGCGGACCTCCGCGGCGAACCGGGGCAGGCCGGTGCGTCCCAGCAGTACGAGCAGACCCGGTACGGTCGTCGGCTCCTTGCGGTAGGCGGCCGCCTGGCGGTGCAGGACGTCGAGTGTCTGCCCCGGATAGAGGTCCAGCTGGTCGAGCAGGAAGTCGTCCGGGTGCACCGCCACGATGTCGAAGGACTTGAGCGACGGCTCGGGAAAGTCACCGACATTGAACGTGACCAGCACCTCCGCGTTCGCCCGGACGGCGGCGGCGAGCACGTGCCGGTCCTTGGGTTCGTTGGACATGCCGTCGATCAGCGACTCGTATCCGCTGACCATAGCGTCCGGAAACGCCTCGGCCATGTGGCCGAGCCGACGGTCGACCCGCTCCTCCGCGATGCCTCGTGCGATCAGGTTGCGTCGCAACTCGTCCAGCACGTCCCTGGACCAGAGGGGTCGGTAGGCGGCGACCTCGGCCAGCCGCAGCAGGGTGTCGCATAGATGCGCCGGGTAGAGGACGCAGGTGTCGAGAAACGCCGGGAACGCCACTCAGGTCACGCTCATCTCGTCCTGCGGGGCGTGGAGGTCGCGTCGTACAGGCCGTCGTCCTCGGCTTCGGCGGTCATCCGGTCGAGTGTCCGGCGGCGCGCCTGCCGGGTCCGCTCCTGGTAGTCGAGAACGTCCCGGAGCATGACTCGACGGTGACGGCCGCGCATCGTGTGCGGCATCTCGCCCTCGGACAGCAACCGGACCAGCGTGGGCCGGGAGATGTTGAGAAGGTCTGCCGCCTCCTGGGTCGTCAACATCGTGTTGTGCGGTGCGATGGAGATCGCGAGGCCCTCGGACAACACCGTCACGACGTCCCGCAGCACCCCGTACAACTCGTCCGGGATCTCGATCTCGGATCCGTCCGGCCCGACCAGCCTGGCCCGCGCACGACCGCCGGCGTTCCGCAGTTCCTGCACGAACCGGGCCAGCTCGGCGGGGTCGTCCGGGGGAAGGACCGTACGTTCACGCAGGGCGCTACTCATGACGCAAGCGTATCGCTATTCGAAAAAAACGCAACGCGTTCAGCGCGTGCAACCGGCGGGCGTGACGAGTGAGTGATTTCGCTCAACGCATCCGAATCGCGCTCCGTACTCGAAGATGGGAGCATGCGGATCCTCATGGCCGGCGCGTCCGGTTTCCTCGGCACCCGACTGGTCGACTGCCTCGCCGCCGACGGCCACCAGGTCACCCGCCTGGTCCGCCGCCCGCCACGCACGCCCGCCGAACGACAGTGGAACCCGTCCGCCGCGCAGCTCGACCCGCAGTGCGTCGCCGACGCCGACGCGGTGGTGAACCTGGCCGGCGCGGGGGTGGGCGACAAGCGCTGGAACGACGAGTACCGGAAGCTGATCCGGACCAGCCGGGTGGACAGCACCACCACGCTCGCCATCACGATCGCCGGCCTGCCCGCCGCCGACCGGCCGACGGTGCTGCTCAACTCCTCCGCCGTCGGCTGGTACGGCAACACCGGCGACCGGGCGGTCACCGAGGAGGCGCCTGCGGGTGAGGGGTTCCTCGCCGACGTCTGCCGGGTCTGGGAGGCCGCGACCCGGCCGGCCGAGGACGCCGGGGTACGGGTGGTGCGCCTGCGTACGGGCCTGCCGCTGCACCGCGACGGCGGCCTGCTCAAGCCGCAACTGCTGCCGTTCCGGCTCGGCGTCGGCGGCAAGCTGGGCAGCGGGCGGCAGTGGCTGCCGTGGATCTCGATGCGGGACTGGCTCGACGCCGCGGCGTTCCTGCTGGCCCGCGGCGACGTGGCCGGCCCGGTGAACGTGGTCGGCCCGGCGCCGGTCACCAACGCCGAGTTCACCCGGGAACTGGCCCGGCAGCTGCACCGCCCGGCGATCATGCCGATTCCGGCGGTGGCGCTGAAGGTGGCGCTCGGCGGTTTCGCGCAGGAGGCGCTCACCAGCACGCGGGTGCTGCCCGGTGTGCTCGGCAAGGCGGGCTTCTCCTGGACGCACCCGGACCTGCCGGGCGCGTTGCGCGCCGCCCTCGCCGAGTGAGCGGGCGAGGGCGGCGCGGCGCGGCGGGTCAGCAGCCGATCACCCAGTACGCGGGTCCGGTCTGCTTCAGCGTGCTCGTGTAGAAGGTGTTGTAGAGGCCCATCCGCTGCCCGCTGCCGAGCGCGTAGGCGTATCCGCCGGACTGGTAGGCCCGCCCGGCCACGACGTGCCCGTAGTTGCTGGCGGTGACGCAAACCGGCGCGCTGGTCGGCGTGGGCGTCGGCGACGCGGTCGGCTTGGGCGACGCGGTCGCCGTCGGGGTCGGGCTGGGCGAGGAGCCGCCACCGCCGAGTCCGAAGAAGACCGCGTCCCGGTACGTCGAACAGATGGTGTCCAGGAAGTACGCTCCGGCGGTGCCGCACTGGTCCGTGCCGGAACCCGGGTCGACGGGGGTGCCGTGGCCCATCCCGGAGACCCGGTAGAGGCGGACCTGGTCGCTGCCGTACACCTCCAGGCTCGTGCCGGCCGGCAGCGTGGACGTGCTGGTCGGGGTGGCCGAGACGCCCAGCACGTTCGTCCACTGGTCCCGCGATTCGACGGCGTTCGCGGTGGCCACCGTGGTGTCGCTGGTGCCGTGCCAGATCGCCACCCGGGGGCGTTTGCCGGTGTAGCCGGAGTACGCGTTGCGAACCAGGTCGCCCCACTGCGCCGGGGTCTTGTTCACACCCGGGTTCATGCAGCTGAACGCGTTGACCATGCTGGTGGCGCAGCGGTACGGGATGCCGGCGATGATCGAGCCGGCGGCGAAGACGTCCGGGTACGTCGCGAGCATTGTGGCGCTCATCGCGCCACCGGCGGAGAGACCGCTGACGTAGACGCGGGCGCCGTCGGTGCCGTAGGTGTTCTTGGCGTAGTCGACCATCTGCTTGATCGACAGCGCCTCGCCCTGGCCGCGCGCGGTGTCGCCGGTCTCGAACCAGTTGAAGCAGGAGTTGGCGTTGTTGCCGCTGGGCTGCTGCGGCGCGATGAGCGTGAACTTCCACTGGTCGGCGTACTTCTGCCAGCCGGAGTTGGCGACGTACGTCGAGGCGTTCTGCACGCAGCCGTGCAGCAGCACCACGGCGGGCGCACCGGCGGGCAGGCCGTCCGGGCGGTACGCGTACATGGCCAGGTTGCCGGGGTTGGACCCGAACCCGGTGACCGGGGTCAGCGAGGCGGCCTGGGCGGGGAGGGCGGCGACCAGCGCGGTGGCCGCGGCCAGCACGACCCCGGCCGCCGCCCCGGCGACGCGGGCGATGAGGGATGAGGAGCGGGGCACGGGGGACCTCCCGATCGTGGAATGTGAACTGAGTCACCTCCGAGTTGCCGCGACGTTACGGCCGTGTTTCATCACACCGGAATGGCCGCCGCTCACACATCTACGGCCACCGAAGTGTGCGGCGAGTTCCGGGTCCGGGCGGTCTGCCCAGGTCCGGTTGGTAACGTCCGCTGCGTGCCCTCCTCCCTGTCCCCGGCCGCCGGCCCGGCGCCGACGCGCGCCCGCGACCGGCGCGCCGACCTGCTGGTCACGCTCGCCGCACTGGCCCTGGCTCTCTGGGTGACGAGTGGCATGTGGCGGGATCCGAACAGCCGCGCGATCACGGTCAACTCCAGCGACCAGGCGCTGTTCGAGTGGCTGCTGGCGTTCGGCGGGCACACGCTGACGCACGGACAGAACCCCCTGTTCACCACGCTGATCAACGTCCCGGACGGGGTGAACCTCGCGGTCAACACCTCGATCACCGTGTACGCGGCGGTCTTCGCACCGCTGACGTACCTCATCGGGCCGCCCGCGACGTTCCTGGTGATCCTCACGCTCAACCTGGCCGCGACGGCGGTGGCCTGGTACTGGCTGCTCAGCCGCCACCTGGTGGGCAGCCGGCTGGCCGCCGGCGTGGGCGCCCTGTTCATCGCCTTCTGCCCGGCGATGGTGTCGCACGCGAACGCGCACCTGAACTGGACCGCCGGCTGGCTGGTGCCGCTGCTGATCTGGGGCGTGTTCCGGCTTCGGCGCCCGGGCCGGGCGGTCACCGGCGGGGTCGTGCTCGGCCTGCTGGTCGCGGTCGCCTTCTCGATCGCCGCCGAGGGGCTGTTCTTCACCGCGCTGGCGCTCGGGGTGTTCCTCGCGGTGTGGGCGCTGCACCCGGCCCGCCGGTCCGAGGTACGTGCCGCGCTGCCCCGGCTGGCCGCCGGGCTCGGCGTGACCGCGCTCGTCGCCGGGGTGCTGCTGGCGTACCCGCTGTGGCTGCACTTCCTCGGACCGCAGCGGTTCCACGGCACCGGGTTCGACCCACTGATCCACTCCGAGGACATCGCCGCGTACGGGTCGTACCCGCGCCGGTCGCTGGCCGGCTGGGCCGGGTGGGGCACCTCGCTGGCACCAAACCCGACGGAGGAGAACTCGTTCTTCGGCGTACCGCTGCTCGTGCTCGCCGTCGCCTGCTTCGCGCTGCTGTGGTGGCGCGCGGACCGGGCCTTCCGGGCCACGCTGGCCGCGCTCGGGGTGACCGCCGTGGTCTTCGCGGTGCTGTCCTGGGGGCCGACCGTGAAGTGGAACGGCCGCCGCTTCGACCAGACGCTGCCGTTCGGGGTGCTGGACAACTTGCCGGTGATCAACGCGGCGCTGCCGTCCCGGCTGGCGCTCGTCGTCGCGCCGGTCATCGGCCTGCTGCTGGCGTACGCGATCGACACGCTGCGCGCCCGGCCGCCACGGCACCGGGTGAGCGGGCTCGCCTGGACGCTCGGCTTCGTCGCCGCGCTGCTGCCGCTGGTGCCGACCCCGCTGCTGACCAGCGTCCGGGAACCGATCCCGGCGTTCATCACGAGCGGCGCGTGGCAACGCTACGTCCCGCCCGACGGGGTGCTGACCCCGCTGCCGCTGACCGTCGACGTCTACCCGGACGGGCAGCGCTGGCAGGCGCACGCGCTCGCCCACCGGCAGGGTGAGTTCCGCATCCCGGCCGGCTTCTTCCTCGGGCCGGGCGGGCCGGAGGGCCGGGGCCGGATCGGCCCGGTGCCGCGCACCTTCGACTCGCTGATGGACCAGGCCGGGAAGACCGGGCTGGTGCCGATCATCACCGACGGCAGCATCCGGGCGTCGCAGGCGGACCTGCGCTACTGGGGGGTACGCGCGGTCGTGCTGCCCGACCGGGTGCACGGCGCCAAGTACGACGTCGACGAGGAGGCGCTGCGGCGCACCGCCACCGCACTGCTCGGCCCGCCCGAGCGGGTGGAGGACGTCTGGCTGTGGCGGGTGCCCGCCTGATCGCCGCCGCGGCGCGACGGCGACGAGGCTCACGGGTCCGGTTCCCGCAGGGCGGGACTAGGCTGGACGGGTGAACGTGACGACTTCCGGGCTGACCGCTGTCCGCGCCGGCCTGCTCGACTACCAGGCCGCCTGGGACGAGCAGCGCCGACTGCACGAGTCGGTGGTGGCCGGCGAGCAGGGCGACACGGTGCTGCTGCTGGAGCACCCCAGCGTCTACACCGCCGGCAAGCGCACCGAGCCGTGGGACCGGCCGATGGACGGCACCCCGGTGGTGGACGTGGACCGCGGCGGGAAGATCACCTGGCACGGTCCGGGGCAGCTGGTCGGCTATCCGATCGTCCGGCTGCCCGACCCGGTCGACGTGGTCGCGTACGTCCGGCGCACCGAGCAGCTTCTGATCGACGTCTGCGCCGAGTTCGGCCTGGCCGCCGGCCGGGTCGAGGGGCGCAGCGGCGTGTGGGTGCCGGAGGACGACAGGGGGCCGGCCCGCAAGGTGGCCGCCATCGGCATCCGGGTGGCCCGCGGGGTCACGCTGCACGGCTTCTCCGTCAACTGCGACTGCGACCTGGGTTTCTTCGACCGGATCGTGCCCTGCGGCATCCGCGACGCCGGAGTCACCTCGCTGACCGCCGAGCTGGGCCGACCGATCACCGTCGCCGACGTGCTGCCGGTGGTCGAGCGGCACCTGCCGACGCTGACGCGGGTCTGAGCCCGGTGCGGCTCGACCTGGTCACGCTCGTCGTGGCCGAGTACGACCCGGCCATCGCGTTCTTCACCGAGGTGCTCGGCTTCGACCTGGCCGAGGACACGCCCTCGCTGACGAACGACGGCCGGCCCAAGCGCTGGGTTGTCGTACGCCCGCCGGGCGGCGGCACCGGCCTGCTGCTGGCCCGGGCGGACGGGGAGCACCAGGCCGACGCGGTGGGCGACCAGACCCACGGCCGGGTGGGCTTCTTCCTCCAGGTCGACGACTTCGAGGCGGTGTACCGGCGGATGCTCGACGCGGGCGTCGAGTTCGTCCGGCCGCCCCGCACCGAGCCGTACGGCCGGGTCGCGGTCTTCCGCGACATCGCCGGCAACCCCTGGGACCTGCTCGGCCCGGCCTGACCGCTCCCCTGCCTCCCTCGCCTCCGCCCCTCGTCCCACCCGAGCCGCCCGCCTGTGCGGTCTGCGTGGTCCCGCCCTCGGCCACCGCGCATCCGGTCCGCGCATCCGGTCGGCGGCGCGGCGGCGGCCGGTCCGTAGTGCCAACCGCTCAGGACCGTCCGCCATCGATCACGGTAGGTGACAATGCCGCGCCCACCGCGGGTGGCCTCCCGCCGACTTTGCTCTGCAGCCGGATCCGCAACAGTCACTCCTGGTCGACTGTTGCGTCAAGGGCTGCAGAGCAAAGTGCGCAGACACCCTTCCCTCCCTCCCGAGGCCCGTTCGACATAACCCCAGCTCAGCGCGACCTGGCGGCGTCGAGGGCATCCCAGCCACTCCGAACCCGAGCTCACCGAGCGTGACGGCGAGGCGCGCCGACCTCTCATCACTCTCGGTGGTCGGACGGAACCGGTTCGGGAGGGCGGCGGCTTGGGCGAGCCCTTGCCCCCGCCGCCGTCAGGGGGTGAGGCGGTGCAGGTCGCGCGGGAAGGCGGTCACCTCCCGGACGTTCGCCGCGCCGACCAGCCGCGCGACGAACCGCTCCAGCCCGATCGCGAAACCGCCGTGCGGTGGCATGCCGTGCCGGAACGCGTCCACGTACCCGGCGTACGGCTCCACCGGCTCGCCCCGCGCCGCCAGGGCGGCCAGGTAGTCGGCGTGCCGGTGCAGCCGCTGCCCGCCGGTGACCAGCTCCACGCCCCGGAACAACAGGTCGAAACCGTTCGAGTACGCGGGCCGGGCCGGGTCCGGATGGGTGTAGAAGGGGCGCTTCGCCATCGGGTACCCGGTGACGAAGAGGAAGTCGCTGCCGTACTCGCGCAGTGCCCACTCCCCCAGCGCCCGCTCGTGCCCCGGCGCCAGGTCGGGTTCGTCGGCCGGCGCCCCGGCGATCTTCAGCGCCTCGGTGAAGTGCACCGCCGGGATCTCGTCCGGCACCGCGGGCGCCGTCACGCCGAGCGTGGCCAGCGCACCGCCGGCCCGATCGCCGACGGTCGACACCATCCCGGCCAGGGTGTCCCGCAGCACCGCCATCACGTCCCGGTGGTCGGCCACGAATCCCAGCTCGACGTCGAGCGAGGTGTACTGGGCCAGGTGACGCGCCGTGTCGTGCGGCTCGGCGCGGAACACCGGCCCCACCTCGTAGACCCGTTCGAAGACGCCGACCATGAGCTGCTTGTAGAACTGCGGCGACTGGGCCAGGTAGGCGGGCCGCCCGAACCAGTCCAGCGCGAACACGTTCGCGCCGCTCTCGGTGGACGAGGCGACCACCTTCGGCGTGTGCACCTCGACGAAGCCCTGCCCGTCGAGCGTGGCCCGGAAGCCGGACACGGCCGCCGCCGAGATCCGCAGCGCGGCGGATCGGCTCGGGTGCCGCAACGCGGTCGGCGCGTGGTCGAGCTGGGTGGGCAGGGTGGCGGCGAGCACCGGCCGGTACAGGTCGAACGGAGGCGGAACGGCGGGCGGCCCGAGCGGACGTACCGTCGGCTCGACGACCTCGACCCCGGCGGGCGCGGCGGGGTTCGCGGCCACGGTGCCGACCACCTCGACGACCGTCTCCTCGGTGAGCGTCTCGATCTGCTCCCGCACGGCGGGCGCGGCCACCACCACCTGGGCGAGCCCGGCGGCGTCGCGGAGGATCAGGAAGGCCACCGACTTGAGCAGCCGACGGCGGTGGACCCAACCGGCGAGCCGCACGGTGGCGCCCACATGGGCGGGGAGTTGGGTGGACAGGATGCGTTGCACGACTACCTCCTTGACCAATCGCAACGCGATCCCCAGGGAGGTGTGGGCGAGCGGGAACCTCGCGGTGCCACCACACCTTCGCCCCCGCCGAAGCGGGAGCCTCGTTCGTCGCCTTTTCACCGGGGCCGGCCGGGCGGGCTCTACTGGGCGCGTCGCGCCGTTCTTCCCGCAGCTCGGGAGGGTCTTCGCGGGCCGGTGCCAGACCGCCTCGCAGCAACCGGCGGCTCTCTCGACTGGCGGATCGGCCCGTTACTCGGCTCCGTCACAGCTCTGCCCGGCACGCTAGCACCGCACCCGCCGTGCTGTGACCGGTTTTTTTCGCCCCTGGTGTCCGGTGTCACAGCGATTCCGGCGTGACGGCCGTCGCCCGCCGTTCATCGACCGGCGCCGACCGGCGTACGCTCGGTTTTGTGACGATCGAGCAATCCGCGCCGACGACTGAGCAGCCTGCGCGCCCCGCGACGGTCGCCCCGGAGGGGCGGCGCATGCTGCGGATCGAGGCACGCAACGCCGAGACGCCGATCGAGCGCAAGCCGCCATGGATCAAGGTGAAGGCCAAGATGGGCCCGGAGTACACCCAGTTGCGCGGGCTCGTCTCGCGCGAAGGGCTGCACACCGTGTGCCAGGAGGCCGGCTGCCCCAACATCTACGAGTGCTGGGAGGACCGGGAGGCCACCTTCCTCATCGGTGGTGACCAGTGCACCCGGCGCTGCGACTTCTGCCAGATCGACACCGGCAAGCCGGCCGAGTTCGACGCCGACGAGCCGCGGCGCGTCGCCGAGTCGGTCGCCGCGATGGGGCTGCGTTACGCGACCATCACCGGTGTCGCCCGCGACGACCTGCCCGACGGCGGGGCCTGGCTCTACGCCGAGACGGTCCGGCAGATCCACGCGCTCCAGTCCGGCTGTGGTGTCGAGCTGCTGATCCCCGACTTCAACGCCGTACCCGAGCAGCTCGCCGAGGTCTTCGGCTCGCGGCCCGAGGTGCTGGCGCACAACGTGGAGACCGTGCCGCGCATCTTCAAACGGATCCGCCCGGCGTTCCGCTACGAGCGCTCGCTTGACGTGATCCGCCAGGCGCGGGCCGACGGCCTGGTCACCAAGAGCAACCTGATCCTCGGCATGGGCGAGGAGCGCGCCGAAGTGTCCCAGGCGCTGCGCGACCTGCACGAGGCGGGCTGCGAGCTGATCACCATCACGCAGTACCTGCGACCTTCCCCCCGGCACCACCCGGTGACCCGCTGGGTCAAGCCGGAGGAGTTCGTCGAGCTGCGCGAGGAGGCCGAGGAGATCGGCTTCGCGGGCGTGATGAGCGGCCCGCTGGTCCGCTCGTCGTACCGGGCGGGTCGGCTCTACCAGCAGGCGCTCGCCGCCCGCGAGCAGGTCGCCGTCGCCGGCTGAGGCCGGCCGGACACCGCGTCACCCACCGCCGGCCACCCGCCGGATGCCATGATCACAGGCATGACCGCCGGGGTACGC
This sequence comes from Micromonospora sp. CNB394, assembly GCF_000374985.1. Lineage (NCBI taxonomy): Bacteria > Bacillati > Actinomycetota > Actinomycetes > Micromonosporales > Micromonosporaceae > Micromonospora > Micromonospora sp. CNB394. The sequence continues at coordinate 289,407 of NZ_KB895828.1, forward strand.
GAGGAGCCACGCGAGACAGCACACCCTCGTACGCCCCGGCGGCTGCCGTTGCCGACACTGCTCGCCCTGCTCGTCGGGTTCGCCGGGGTGGGCTACCGGCTGGCGCTGCTGTTCGCCGACGTGCCGCCCACGAACAGCGACGAGGCGACGATGGGGCTGGCCGCCCTGCACATTGCCCGCGGCGACGACTTCCCGATCTGGTTCTACGGCCAGGCCTACATGGGCACGCTGGAGGCGTACCTGGCCGCGCCGCTGGTCGCGCTGGCCGGACCGTCGGTGCTCGTGCTGCGGCTGCCCACGCTGGCGCTGTACGCCTCGTTCCTGCTGCTGTCCTGGCGGCTGACCCGGCGGCTCGGCGGCGACCGCTGGTACGCCCTGCTCGTCGTCGCCGTGCTGGCGCTCGGCTCGGACCGGGTGGTGAAGAACCAGCTGATCGCCGGTGGCGGCTATCCGGAGCTGAACCCGGCCGGTGCGGCGCTGGCGCTGCTGACGGTCGGGCTCTGCCTGACCGGGGCGGGCGCGCGGCTGCCCCGTTGGGCGGCCTGGGGCCTGATCTGCGGGGTGCTGCTCTGGGTGGACCCGCTGATCCTGCCGTACGTGCTGACGCTCGGCGCGCTGCTGGTGGCCCGGCGGTGGCGGGAACTGGCCGGGCGGGCCGGGGTGGTGCTGACCGGCGCGCTGCTGCTGGGCGCGGCCCCGATGCTCGTGGACAGCATCGGGCACGGCCGCAACCCGGCGACCGCGGTGCTGGCCGCAGGTGGCACGGGCGCGCCGTCGGACTGGGCGGACCGGCTGCACGGCGCGCTGGTCCTCGGTCCGTCGCTGGCGACGGGCTTCTGCTCACCCGGCCGGTGCGCCACCTGGCAGCTCTGGTGGGCGGTGGCGTTCCCGGTGCTACTGGTGCTCGCCGCGCTCACCGCCTGGCACACCCTGCGCCGCGTCGGCGGCGGTCCGGGCTCGGCGGAGCGGGTGTCGGCCGGGGTGCGGCTGGCGCTGCTCGGCGGCGCGGCAGGGGTCATCGCCGCGTACGCGGTGAGCAACGCGGCCGGGCAGACGCCGATCGAGAGCAGCCGTTACCTGTCGTGCCTGGCGGTCGCCCTACCAGCCCTGTTCTGGCCACTGTGGCAGGCCGCCCGCACGCTCGCCGCACACCGGCTGACGGCGCAGCGCCAGTTCGCCGAGGTGGCGGCATCGGGGGAGGGCGGATACCGCCATCCCCCCGACGTGGAGTCGATCAAGGCGACGGGCGGGCGGCCGGCCGGGAGGATGGCCCGGATGGCGGGGGTCGGGGCGCTGGCGGTTGTCGCGGGGGTGCTCGGCACCGGCGTGGCGGCCACCGTGGACGTGGTGCGGACCGCGCCCGACGTGCACGCCGAGGCCGACCGGCACCGGTCACTCGTGGACACGCTCGGCGCGCTCGGCGTGCGGAACGTCCGCGGCGGCTACTGGACGTGCAACCGGCTCACCTACGCGACCGGCGAGAACGTGGTCTGCGCCGTGGTCGACGACGACCTGAGCCCCGGTTTCGACAGGCTGCCCGCGTACCGGCGGGAAGTGGCCGCCGACCCGGACGCGGCGTGGGTGGCACCGGTCGGCTCACCGCTGGCCGCGCGGCTGGACGAGCGCGTCGGCGCCGAATCGGGGGCGCTCGACGTCGTCACCGTGGCCGGCTGGCGGATCTACCTGCCGCGCCGCTGACCCGGACCCGGCGCGGATTCGCCTCCTTACCGGCGGGCCGGTTCGGGCCGGTACGGCGGTAAGGTACTCAGCCCGCGGCGGAACAGGCGGCCACGGATCAACGTGATGTGCGCCGACCACTAGACTCTGCGGCATGGCAAAGCCCCAGGAGAAGGTCTCGTTCGGCCAGCGGCTGAAGCAGATCGGGATGGTGTTCCGGTTCACCGCCAAGCAGGACAAGTGGTTCGCGCCGCTGACCGCTGCGGCGGTGCTGATCCCGCTCGCGCTCACCGTGGTCGCGGTGCTCGCCTGGGGCTGGATCTGGCTGCCGATCGGCATCCTGCTCGCCCTGCTCGCCGTGCTGATCGTGCTCAACCTGCGCTCCAACAAGGCGATGATGAACGCCGCCGAGGGGCAGCCGGGCGCGGCGGCGCAGATCATGGAGAGCATGCGCGGCGACTGGCGGGTCACCCCGGCGGTCAGCTCCACCACGCAGATGGACATGGTGCACCTGGTGGTGGGCCGGCAGGGCGTGATCCTGCTGGCCGAAGGCAACCCGCAGCGCGTCCGTGGCCTGCTCGGCCAGGAGAAGCGCCGCCTGGCGAAGGTGATCGGCACGGCTCCGCTGCACGACTACGTGATCGGGCAGGGCGAGGGTGAGTTGCCGGTCCGCAAGCTGCGGATGACGCTGATGCGGCTGCCGCGTGCCCTGTCCCCGAAGGACGTCAACGCCCTCGACAAGCGGCTCAAGGCGCTCACCGCACGGCCGCAGATGCCCAAGGGCGCGATCCCGAAGAACATGCGGCCGGCGCGTGGCGCGTTCCGGCAGACCCGGGGTCGCTGACCTGCGGCGTACGCGGAAAGGAGCCGGTCCCCGTGCGGGGCCGGCTCCTTTTTCGTCCGGGTCAGCGGCGCGGGGCGTCGGTGACGACCGACCCGGCGAGCCGGTCGTGCAGGCCGCGCCGGTGCTCGTCCATCAGCAGGGCCGGCACCACGAGGGCCAGCAGGAGGCCGCGCAGCAGCCCCCGGAGCAGCCCGATCCGGCCGTCGTCGGCCCAGGACACGCAGCGCAGCCGGGTCAGGTACATGCCGGGGGTCTGGGCGAACAGGCCGATGAAGAAGCCGTACTCCAGGATCAGCACCAGGACCGGCGGCCAGCCGTCGCGGACCGGGTCGGAGAAGGCCCGGGCCACCATCAGGCACAGCACCCAGTCGATGACCAGGGCGCCGAAGCGGCGGCCGAGGCTGGGCGGGGTGAAGGCGGGGTCGGTGGCGGGCGGCACCGGTGTGGCGGCGGTATCGGTCACAGCGGCCAGGGTAGCGCCGCTCCCATCCTTGACGAAAAATACGACATACAGCATCAGAGCGTGCCGGGATGACGCTCCGCAAGCGACGTAACACGGCGGAAACAGACGAGACACGGCCGGGCAACCCCCCGGTCATAGCGTCGCCAGTAGCCAGCTACCGGAGTGGACCTGCCAGGAGGACGTGTGTTCGCCAATTCCGAGGAACTCCTGCGATACCTCGCCAACGAGGACGTGAAGTTCGTCGACGTACGTTTCTGTGACCTGCCCGGCGTGATGCAGCACTTCAACCTGCCGGTCGAGTCGTTCGACGACAGTGTCTTCACCGACGGCCTCGCCTTCGACGGATCCTCGATCCGCGGCTTCCAGGCCATCCACGAGTCGGACATGCTGCTGCTGCCGGACGTCGCCACCGCCTTCATCGACCCGTTCCGGGCGCAGAAGACGCTGGCGCTGAACTTCTTCATCCACGACCCGTTCACCCGTGAGGCGTACTCGCGGGATCCGCGCAACGTGGCGAAGAAGGCCGAGGCCTACCTCAACGCCAGCGGTATCGCCGACACCGCGTACTTCGGCGCGGAGGCGGAGTTCTACATCTTCGACTCGATCCGCCACGAGACCTCCGCGCACCAGTCGTTCTACTACATCGACTCGATCGAGGGCGCCTGGAACAGCGGCCGG